>CAZCRA010000236.1:0-5526 GCA_964500945.1 uncultured Verrucomicrobiales bacterium
TTTCTCGCATCGGCTGTTGCGGTCCCCAGGGCTTCCTGAACGGCCCCTTTTTAGAGGGATTTGAGGATTTGAGGATTCGTTGGTTTAC
The DNA here is from genome assembly GCA_964500945.1 of uncultured Verrucomicrobiales bacterium. Lineage (GTDB taxonomy): Bacteria > Verrucomicrobiota > Verrucomicrobiia > Verrucomicrobiales > DEV007 > CAZCRA01. The sequence goes on from CAZCRA010000236.1 coordinate 89, forward strand.
GGCCTCGTTCCCCCACAAAAATTGATCCCCTTTTCTCGATGACACAGACCACCATCCCCAATGCCACTGAAGCCGGTGAGCGCAGCCACCTTCAGAACGTCCGGCGCGTCGTCGAAGCCGAGCTGGAGCGCTTTACCGAGCTCGTGATCCGGAAAAACGCGGAGGCTCGACAGATCAAAAAATACATCCACGAGCATAAAACGGAGATGGATCACGCTGAAAAGGTTTCCACTCGTAACATGGCCGATCAGGCTACCGTCATGACTGAGCACGGCGATAAACGACGCCGCAGCCTGGAGCGCCTCGCCCGCTCCCCCTACTTCGGACGCATCGACTTCCGCCGCCACGATTCCCCCCTCCGCGAGCCGGTCTATATCGGCATCCATTCCTTCCACGACGACCAGCGAGACACCCACCTCGTTCACGATTGGCGCGCCCCCGTGTCCAGCATGTTTTATCACCACGAAACTGGCCCGGCCGGATTCGACGCCCCCGAAGGCCGGGTCGATGGTGACGTCGTCCTCAAACGCCAATACAAAATCGAAAACGGCGAACTGGAGTTCATGCTCGAAACGGAGATGAACATCCACGACGACCTCCTCCAGCGCGAGCTGAGCCAGTCGTCCGACGAAAACATGCGCAACATCGTCGCCACCATTCAGCGCGACCAGAATGCCATCATCCGCGACGAGGATACCGAAGCCCTCATCATCCAGGGCGCGGCCGGCTCCGGGAAAACCTCCATCGCCCTCCATCGCATCGCCTATCTCCTCTATCGCTTCAAGGACACTCTCCGCTCCGAAGACATCCTCATCATCTCGCCGAACAACGTCTTCGCCCACTATATCTCCCGGGTTCTCCCCGAGCTTGGAGAAGAAATGATCCGTGAGACTACCATGGAAGCTCTCGCTAGCCAGTTGCTTGGTTCCAAGGTCCGCTTCCAAACCTTTTCCGAGCAGGTCGCCACCCTCCTCCGCCAGGACGATGAGGCCTTCGCCGGACGCATCCGCTTCAAATCCTCCACCGACTTCCTCGAAAAACTCGACGAATACGCCCGTCTCCTCCGGCTCCATAACGTCCGGCCCCACGACCTCGATGTTCGCGGCTATCGCATTCCGGCCGATTGGATCGCCCAGCAATTTCAGCGCTGCGGCGCCATGCCCTTTGCCAAACAGATCGTCGCCGTCACCGAAGCCGTGGTCGAATACATGTGGGAACGCCATCAGACCCGGATCAACGGCGCTCTCCGGACTGCCGTGCGCAAGGAACTCCAGCCGATGCTCCGTTACCCCGATATCCACGCCGCCTACGCGGGCTTTTACGAATTTCTTGCCGAATTCGACCTGCTCGTGCGGGCAAAAAACGGAGCTTACGAATACGCCGACGTCTTCCCTCTCATCTATCTCAAGATGATCCTCGAAGGCATTCCTCCCCGCCGTGAAGTCAAGCACCTTCTCGTCGATGAAATGCAGGACTACTCTGCGGTCCAATACCGCGTCCTCTCCCGGCTCTTTCCCTGCCGCAAGACCGTCCTGGGTGACGCCCAACAAGCCGTTAACCCCCTCAGCTCGACCTCCGCCGAGATCATCGCCAAACTCTTGCAAGGGTCAGGCTGCATCACCATGAATAAGAGTTACCGTTCCACCGTGCAGATCACTCGGCTCGCCCTGCGCATCAAACCCAATCCGGACATCATCCCCATTGATCGCCATGGTGAGGAACCCGAAATCTGCGGCTTTTCCACTGCAAAAGCCGAACTCGGCCAGATTCGGGATTGGATCGACTCCTTCCACAGCTCCGGCCATCGCTCCCTAGGCATCATCTGCAAGACCCAGCGCCACGCCGACGCCCTCTTCAAAAAACTCCAGGAATTGCCTCATGAGATCCTCCTTCTCACCCCGCAAAGCTCCGTCTTCAGCAGTGGCGTCATCCTCGCCACGGCTCATCTTGTCAAGGGATTAGAGTTCGATGAAGTGATCATCCCCCACGTCTCCGCCAGCCAGTATCACTCCGAGATTGATCGCCAGATGCTCTATGTGGCCTGCACCCGGGCCATGCACCGCCTCCGGCTCACTCACACCGGCGAGCGCAGCCCCCTCCTTTCCTGACCCGACTTTCGGGATCTCCGTGAGTTTCGATCCGGTCTATTTCGAGACCAACGTTCCGCTTCGGGCGAAGGTGCCGGCTCAGTAGCGGAGATGGATTCCGCCCAGGACCATGTTACTCTCGAACCCGTCGATCTCGTCGACGGTCTGGAGAGTCATCGTGCGGTATTCGACGAAGAAGTCGAGGTTGTCCCTGATGCGGATTTCCAGGCCGGCATTGAATTGGTAAGCCAGAACGAACTGGTCGAGTGAGAAGGGATCGATGTTTGCACGCGATGCATCGTCCCCGAGGACATTCCCGATGGTGACCACTTCCTGGTTCCGGAACCAGAGCTGTGAGCCGCCGATCCCGGCTCCGACATAGGGGCGGAAGCGGGCTAGGGGACCGATCCTCGGTTTCAAGCGCGCCAGATCGAGGGTGACCTGGGCATTCAGGAGGAAAGCCACGTAGTTCATGTCCGTTTTGGCGGTGGCGATGTCGTCGTCCACCTTCAGCACCCCCGGACTGTCGTTGTTGAGAAGAGCCCTGAGTTCGGCTGAGCTGAACATTCCTTCGAACGAGAGGGCCAACTCGAAGAGATGCCGCGTCTTCCACGAGTAACCGATCTCGATGCCCATCAAGAAGTTGTTTTCGCTCGACTCGATGTCGTAGGTCAGCGCTCGTGTGGCGTCAAAAAACTCCGCTGTGGTGTTCTGTCCCGTCGATTGGCCCGCGTAGACCCCGACGAAGGAGCCGCTTTTCTTTGTCTCCGCGTCGTCGCCGTCATCGAGCGAACTCAGTGAAATTTCCGCCGCCTGAATCGCCGTAAGGCAAAACGGCAGGGAGGCGGAAAGCAAAAAACGGAGTGTAAAGCGGCGGATGCGCGAGGAAAGTTTCATGCGGTGAACAGTCTTATGGCATCGCATCGGGCGATGGCGAATCCAATCGATGTGAAAGATTTGTCACAAAGGGCGGAGCGTAGGGCGGGAGGTATGGAAGCTGTGAGAGTTTTCGAGACGGCGTTTGACAGGGCTTTTCCGGGAAAGTTACCGATTTCCCCCGGCTCACGGGACCAGACGCAGAACGCTTCCTTTGGCCACGTCCCGAGTTCCGGTGTTGACCGAGACGGCGCTGACTTCGGCCGCTCGCCCCTCGGTTTTCTTGCCCTTCTTAGCAACGATTTCAACCTCCAGGGTGACCGATTGACCGGGCCGGAGGTTTTCGATTTCCAACCCGTCGCCCCGCACCGCGTCGTTCACGTTCTGATTCTGGAAACTGTAATTGACGGGCCAATTCGTTGCCGTTCCGACGTCATCGGCCGTCACGCGGATGGAATCACTTAGGGGGCTGTCGTTTTCGATGACGAAATAGAAGAGCACGCGCTGGCCGGGCGTGGGATTGGTGAACGTTTCCTGCTGCTGCCCGCCGCTTTGGGTGTAGACGTCTTTACCCACGTAGTCCTCGCCGTTCCAGCTCACCCAGAGGTCCGGCTGGTCGCTTTGTCCTTCACCCGACTCGGTGTTCCGGTCGATGGTGATGGTGGCTTGATCGGGCGACTCGAGGCGAACGGCAGGGTTCGACGAATTCGGCAGGCTGAGCTGCAAGAAGAAGGTTTCAGGCTCTTCCGGCGTTTCGTCCTGCAGGGTGGCGATTGTCAGGGACAGGCTCGTTTGACCGGCAGTGAAATTCAGCGTCCCGGAGATGGGCGTGAAATCCGTGTCGGCTAACGCCGAACCGGTCACGGTGGAGTAAGCCACGGAACTGGCGACGGCGGTGTTTCCGCTGCGAGTCACCTGAAGCGTGACGCTGCTGCCTTCATTCACGGTGAATTCGGCGTCGTTCACGCTGTGGAAAGTGGGCAGATCCCCGTCATTGGTGATGGAGACGGAGCCTTGGGAATTCGTGCCAAGGGTGGCGCCGTTCGTTGGGTTCGAGAGCGCCACCGTAAAGCTTTCCGTGCGCTCGAAGGTCGTGTCGTCCAAAACCGGGACCGAGAAGGTCTGCTGAGTCACGCCGTTCGCGAAGGTCAGGGTGCCGCTGGTGGCGGTGTAGTCGCTCCCCGCAGTGGCGGTGCCGTTCTGGGTCGCGTAATCGACGGTGGCTTCGTCGTCGTCGGAGTCGCGCTCGACCGTCACCGTGACGGTCCCGGCGTTTTCGAGCACCGTGTAACCCGTCGGGTTGAAGACGAACTCACCTGGATTCGGCGTCTCGTCTTCGGTGATGGTGACCGTGACGGTGACCGGTGAGCCGAGTGCACTGTTTCCGGTCGGGTCCGAAATCGTGACCGTGAACGTGCGGTCGCCGGTGAAGCTGCTGTCGTTCGAGATGGGGACGGTGATTGTCTGGGAGGCTTGGCCTTTGGCAAAACTGACGATTTGATTCGTGATCCCGGTGTAATCCTGGCCGGCCTTGGCGCTGCCGTCCGCGGTGTTCACCGTCACGGTAACCCCTGCGGCCAGGTCGTTCGGGTCGGCGGCGCCGGTTCGTTCCAGGGTGAGTTCGATCTCTCCGGGGCCCACGTTTTCAGCGACGCTCGCCGTCGCGGATGCGAAAGCGATGATCCCTGCTTCGTCATCGTCGACGATCGTGATGGTGGCCGTGTTGGGAATGCCCTGGGTGGCGCCTCCAGCGAAATTCCCGAGGCTCACCGTGAAGGCGCGGTTTCCGTCGTCGATGTCGTTTGAGATGATCGGAATGTCGACCATTTGAGTCGTTGTGACGCCGTTCCCGAAAGAGACCGTTTCAGCGCTGATGGCCGTGTAGTCCGTCCCGGCGATCGCCGTCCCATTCGTCGAGGCGACATCCGCACTCACGGCGCCGGATGATCCGTTCGCGCGGGTAACGAAGGCGCGGGCATTTCCCCCGCCTTCGTTGACGAGGAAACTATTCGCTTCAAATTGGAGGGTGCCCGCGGGGGGAGCCATGTCGTCTTCCTGGATGGTGATCGTGGCGATGACCGGAGCGGCGCCCAGTGCATTTCCGCCGGTCACATCCATCGCCGAATCCAAAGTGACCACGAAGGTTCGGTCGCCCTGAAAGGTGGTGTTCGGGATGGTGGTGATGACAATGGAGCCAGAGGTGGAAAATTCAGCGATGACCTCGGGGGTGGCGTCGATGGTGTAATCAGTGCCCTGGGTGGCGCCGGTGTCTTGCGAGTAGTTGACGGTGATGGAACCGTCAGTGCCGCCAGTTCGCGGGATGCTGAGCGTGACCCCGTTTCCCGTGGCGTCGCCCTCGGCGAGAAGGATGGGCGTCGTGCCGTCCGCACCGACTTGAGCGGGATCGAAGGCCACGGTGCCAAAATCGGTGTCGTCTTCGGTGATGGTGACCGTGGCGGTGGTGGTGGTGCCGAG
>CAZCRA010000237.1:0-3948 GCA_964500945.1 uncultured Verrucomicrobiales bacterium
CCCGGCGACGTTCACTTCGCCCTCGTCGGCGCGGCGCAATCCGGCGACGAGGTTGAGCAGGGTGCTCTTTCCGCATCCGCTCGGCCCGGTGAGGGCGACCGCTTCTCCCGCCTCCACCGCAAAGTCGGGGAGATGAAACCGGACCAAGGAAGCGCGATCCGCTTTTCCGAGGCACAGGGAAACATCGTGCAGCCGGATCATGATCGAAGACTTCCCGGCCGCGTTGCCTTGTCCTGCGAACCTGGCCTCACCCGGCGAATCATCCTTCTTCCTCGTGATGAACGTGGGGACGCAGGACAAAGGAGCCGGTGGTGGCGCCCTCGAAGCGAAGCTCCGCTTTGGCCGCGAAGTCCTCGCCCATGAGCCAGGAGGCGTCGGCGCCGGTGTCGCCGGGGAAAATGAAGTAGGCCGTGGCGCCCTCGTGGATGGTGGCGGCGCCGGACTCGTCTTCGTTGCGCTCCCGGTCGCGGACCGCGAGAGCGACATTCTTCCCGAGACCGGAGAACTCGAGCGACAGCGTGGTGTCGAGCGGCAAGCGCCAGGGTTCGCCCCCGCGACCGCCCCGGGTGAGCCAGACCTCGAGATCGCCGGCGTCGTCGTGGAGCTTGATCTCGGCGGTGCCGACCTGTTTCCCCCCGGCATCGTCGAAGACGGGATGGAGATACCCTCCGTTCGGCCCCTCGTTGGTGTGGATGTGGGGCATGCCGCTCGCGCTGATAAGAGCCGAGACGACCGGATGCATGCCCAAGACCAGATTCACGAGATTCTCGTCGTCGAGTTCACTCCCCGCGAGACCGTTGACGAGGCTGGAGAGATCGCCGAGGAGCTGATGAAGCTCGTCGGGGTTCCGCACGTTTTCGGGCGTCGATTTGACGCTTACTGCCCTGCCTGCCTCAAGCAGTTCGCGCCGCATCTCGCGGAGAGCCTCCACGTCCCCGACCTTGGCATGTCCCTCCGCCACGAAGGCGAGTTCATCGAAATCGGACAACTCGGGCCAATGAACCACATCGCCCGACTCGCCCGACTCGCCCGGCGCCTCCGCGTCGCGGCGTTCGCAGGCGCTCGCGAGTAGCAGCAAGGGCAATAGCAGACACAAGCCGATTGGGTAAGAAAGGAATTTTCTCATCGCCCCGACCCTACACAAAGAGTTCCTTTAATGCAAAATACTTGCAATAAGAGGATCGAATTCGACCTTTCCCGTGATGCCCTCCGAAAACCGAAACCGGCTCCGCTTCGAAGAACTCACCGAGACCTTCGCTTTGCTGCCCGACGAGGATGAGCGCCTTCACTTCCTCATTGATCTGGGGCGTCGCCTGCCCCCTCTCTCGGAGGAGGAAAAGTGCGAGAGCAACCTCGTGCGCGGATGCGTCTCCTCGGTCTGGCTGATCTTTCCACCGGCGAACGTGGAAGAAGAAGGAATGCGAATCCGGGGCGGCAGTGATTCCCTCATCGTGAGCGGTCTCGTCTCGCTCCTGTTGGCCCGTTACGATGGAGCCACGCCTGAGGAGATCCTCGCCACCGATGCGTCTACTCTTCTGGCACCTCTGAGGCTGGAGGGGCATCTCAGCCCCGGCCGGCGCAACGGTCTCGCGGCCATGATGGAGCGGGTGGGCGCGCAGGCCCGCCGAGTTCTGGAGGGCTGAAAATCCGGGGATGACAAGACCGGGAGTCTTCCATCCCCTGCGCAAAAAAACCGCCTCGAAGCAATCCGAGGCGGTTTTTGTTGATCGGTTCCACCGCAAGCAATCCGGGGATCAACCGTGGCACTGGCACGTGCCGTTGCAGCAGCCTTCGCCCGAGGCATGGCCGGAGGCGCAGGCTTCGCTGCAGAATTCCTTGCCGTCTTTGACAACGCGATACCCGTCGGTGACTTCGCATTTGCAGTCGGAACAGGCGCAGGGAGTGGTGGATTCGGTATTCATAGCAGAAATACCTGAACATACTCTCATGTATTCGTCAATTGTCCCCTCCCCTTTTTTGCCGCACGGTATCTCATGACCGGAAAGTCCCCTTCCCAGCCGCGAACCGGCACCGCCACCACCAACACCGAAGTCGAGGTGTGCGGCGAACCCCATGGGGCAAAGCCGGTCGCGGTCGAGCCAATCGAAGCCGAAGAATCCCAGCGCATGGGCGAGTTCTTCGGCGTCCTCGCCGATCCCACGCGGCTGAGACTTATTTCCCTGCTCGCAGGGAACGAATTCTGCGTCTGCGATCTCGCGGGGCGATTGGATGTCTCGGAGTCGGCCGTCTCTCACCAACTCAGGGCTTTGCGAGCTGCGAGACTCGTCAAATATCGAAAACAGGGTCGGCAAGTTTTCTACCGCCTCCACGACCACCACGTCCTCGATCTCTATACCACGGTGCGCGAGCACCTCGCGGAGTGAGCCTTTCTTCTTCGCTTCCGTCGCGAAGTCGAATCGCGTAAACGTTGGGCCAGCGCTTCCCGGTGACGTAGAGGAGCCCGCTCCCGTGATCGTAGGCGATGCCGTTGAGGACGGATTCGGGGTCGCGGGGACGGGGTCGTTGCAGGGCTCCGAGGTGAAGAATTCCATCGACCCATCCGGTTTTGGGGTCGATGGAGACGACCTCGTCGTGGTGCCAGCGGTTCGCAAAAAGACGCCCCTCGACGAACTCCAGTTCGTTGAGCAGATCGACCGCGCCCCGGTGATCCCGCACTGTCACTTCGCGGACAACGGAGAATCTCTCCGGTTCGAGGAAGCGCAGCGTCGCGGTGCCATCGCTGAGGATGAAATTCTCACCGTCGTAGGCGAGTCCCCACCCCTCGCTCGCGTAGGAGAATTCACCCACCTGATCGAAACTCTCGAGATCGTAGATGAATCCTTTCCCGCTTTTCCATTCGAGCTGGTAGAGCTGCCCCTCCCGCAGGGCAAGCCCCTCGCCGAAGGCCCGCGTCGGGAGGTCGCGGAGGCGCTCGACCCGCCCCGTCGCGGGATCGGTTTTCCGCAAGGTCGATTCGCCGTAGCCCCCGGTGGACTCGTAAAATGCCCCCTCGTGGAAGAGCAGCCCCTGGGTCGAGGCGGTGATGTCATGGGTCAGGGTGGCGACGATCTCGTAGTCAAGGGGAGCGGGCGCGGGAGGGGTGCGGTCCGCACAGCCCGCGACGGATACGAGGGAGAAGAAAGGCGCGAAAACTCGGGCAAAAAAGGGCAGGTCTGGCTTCATCGGTGCGTCGGGAGACTTCACTGGAGGATTTTCAGCCGCTTCGGCCACGGGTCGGGAAAATCGCCGCCTGCCTGCCATCGCGCGATCTCGGCCTCGGTGCAAAAGCAATCCCGCAGCGAGTCGGCAAAGCGATCGCGGTCGCGGGGCAGACCGATCAGCGTCAGCTCGCAAGCGCGGTCGCCGAAGACGGGATGGGTGTCGCGGAGGCGGATCGCGAGGTGCTCGCGCTCCTCGGGGAGGAGACGGGTGTCGCGAGCGAGAATGTAGGCCCGCCAGTAGGAAAGCAATTTAAGGCCCATCGCCCCGCCCGCCTGGTTCCAGAGAAGACACTGGTCGGAGCGGCTCGCGAACCAGAGGAAGCCCTTGCTGCGGTAGAGGCCCAGCGGCAGTTGCTCGCGGTAAAGATCGTAAAAGCGCTGCGGATGGAGCGGGCGCACGTCGCGAATCACGATGGCGGAGATGAGTCCGTCTTCCTCGCCCGGAGCGGTCGCAGGCCGCGCGGCATCGACCGTCTCCGCGTAGGGCGGCGCGTCGAGCAGCACGGTCGCGTCCATGCGTCCGTAGGCGCAGGCTGCGAGGGTGGCACCGGGATGGATCACCTGGAGCGAGCGAAGCAGCGGCGGCAGGGCATCCTCGGGGACGAGGTCGATCTTCGTCACGACGATGACGCTCGCGGCCTGAAGCTGGTCGGCGAGCAGGTTCTCGTTGCTGCGGGTGCCGGACTCCTCGTTCGCCGCGAGGAGACGCACGAGCCCGGGGCCGCCC
>CAZCRA010000237.1:3958-5525 GCA_964500945.1 uncultured Verrucomicrobiales bacterium
ACGCCGGATGGGTTCCTCCGGAAGTCTCGACGAGGACGTGCTCGATCCCCCGCTCGGCCATCCCTCGCAGGGCGGCGGCAAATTCGCTGCGTCGCGACCCGGAGATGCTCCCGTCGGTGAGGCTGACGAGGGTGGCGGCCTCCTCGCCGACGGCGTGGCCGAGTCGGACGAGTTCGCCGTCCACCTCCAGTTCGCTGAGGTCGTTGACGATGACGCCGAAGCGGCGATCCGCCTGCTCGTGGAGGAGTCGTTTGAGGAAAGTCGTCTTGCCCGCACCGAGGAAGCCGGTGAGGAGGGTGACTTGCATGGATTTCGAAACGGCGATTCCGGGAGGGTTGTCAGGGTTGTGAAACGGGTGGGCAATCTCCCGACGCCAACGGTATCACAGGAGAAGAGAGGCAGCATTTCTCCACCGGGCAATGGTCTTCGGGCAACGGGGTTTCCTTATTTATTTTAGGCGTCTCGTCATCATGGTTTCGCGCGCAAACCTTTGCCAGCGGCACCGGATCGTAGCCGTGCGACCCCCAGGGATGACAGCGGAGCAATCGCCAGGCGGCGAGGGCGCTGCCTTTGATGGCTCCATGAACCTGCAGGGCCTCGATGGCGTAGTTCGAGCAGGTGGGATCGTGGCGGCAGTGGCCGTGACCGCCGTTCATGAACCGGAGAAACGGGGCCAGAAAAATCTGATACAAGCGGACGAAGCCGATGAGGAGGAGTTTCATGTCTTCACGATGTTCTCTCCCCCCCGCCCAGCAAGTCTTCGGCGAGGGAGCGAATCGATCCGGGATCGAGACCGGGGCCGATGCAAACGAGGGCGCGCGGAGCTCGGGAGAGGCCATCGACCTCGTAGGGTTCCCCCACCGGGTCGCTGCCGCAGCGCCCGAAAAGCCAGCGGCTGTTCGGGCGATCTTCGAGATGCACGAGAGCTTTGGCCCGGACCACCACCGGGGGCAAAGCATCGAGAAGACGGATCATTTGCAGAGTGTTGTAGCGGCCCGGCAGCGGCACCTGACAGCCCGTGAAGCGATGGGAAAGCGCGTGACCATGATCGTGCTCGCGATGTCCGTGTCCGTGCTCATGACGATGTCCATTTCCAGAATGGGAATCGGGAATGCTCGTTTCACTCCTGCCGCTGGCGAGATGGAGATCCGAAGCGATCCCGAACGCGTCGGTGCGCAGAGCGTGTGGGTTCACCGCGGCGAAGCTTTTCGTAATTGCACGGAGTGCGTGCGCGGAAAGATTCTCGGCATGGGTTAGGACCCAATGAGTCGCGACTTCAATCTGGCGTTGCTCAAGAGGCGCGAATTCGCCGCGACGACCCCAGTGGCGGGCGTCGATCACCCCGACTTGCCAACGCGGAAAAAAGGACAGCTTTTTCTCGAGCAAGGTAAAGCTCTCCAACAGCGGAAGCGGGTCGGCGGTGCCGTTGAGTTCGACGAGAAGGGCGTCGCCCCGGCTTTTCTGCGCGGCGAGGGCGAGCTGCACGAGGTCTTCGAGACTGCCGCAACAGGCGCAACTTGCCGCGATCGGGGCGGTGGAGGCGGCATATTCGGGCAGGGTCGCGACA
>CAZCRA010000238.1:0-5496 GCA_964500945.1 uncultured Verrucomicrobiales bacterium
TCTGCCGGATCAGCTCCCTGGAGCGGGCGGCCCGCCGGCTGGAGCAACTCAGGGACACCCTCCGTCGGCTCCGGCCCGACTTCGAGATCCTCGTCTTTTCCCAAGGCGACCCTGCCGACTTCAAGGGCCTGGAAGGTCCGAACACCCGCCTGGAACTGAACGCCGACTTGTTTGCCACGGTCCACAGCATGATCGTCGCGGATGTCCTGCTGACGGCGCAAAGCAGCCTCTCCTACATGGCCGCCCTTTTCTCCCGCGGGACCGTCGTCTACGAAACGTATTTTCACCCGCGGCTGCCCGGCTGGTTGAGGGATTGCCGGCATCTTTCGGAGCGCATGGGACACTGATCTCCCTCAACGGTCGAACGAGGCTTCCGGATCAAGACGCGGCATGACCGCTTCGGGGAGACGGGAATCCGGGCTGCAATTGAAGAACCGGACCGGCAGTTCGCTGGTCTCGTTGCGGAGCAGTTCGAAGGCGGGCTCGATGATCCGCGTGTAGACCTTGTCGAGCCGCTGCGGCTGGGGCTTCGCCTCGGCATAGGCCCTGCCTCTGGCGTTCAAATCAAGGCCGTAGAAATAGATGTCTTCGAAGCCCCAGTGCCAGAGCGCCTGGGCCGCGGTAAAAGCCACCGTTCCGGCATTGGCCAATCCGAGCGCCGGATCCGTGCTTAAACACGCTTCGCCCAGGCGCGGCTGCCCGGCGATCAAGGGAATCTCCCCAATGGCGTTGAGGAACGGCCAACCCCAGTTGTCGAACACCACGAACCGGGTTCCCGGAAGCGTTTCAATCCCCAGGCGAAGCAGCAGGTAGACGGCCCGGTAATCGACCAGGGTCCATTCCGCCTTGGCCGCATAGGCGATGAAATCGCCGGGGTTGTTGCGGATGTATCCGGTATCATTGACGTGATACATGAAGTAATCCGGCAGCTGATCCCCAAGCAGGGCCGGTGACCCGTTGACGCAGACAAGGGGGCTCTCCAGGAGGCGGGCCAGGGAACGGATTCCACGGGCGGACGGCCCGGAAAGCAGTACATTAACCCGGCCGGAGTAGCGCCGGGCGAGGGATTCAAGCGTGGCCGCCTCCTCCCGGCGGCCTCCCTCGACGAACCAGACCCGGCCTCCGCCGCGGACGACACCCACGCCTGGACGGTAAAAACGCCGGTGCCAGGCGTACTTACCGTGACAGCATCTGAGGCAGGCCCGGTGAATAAAATTCCGCCAGGCCTCGACGAGGGGCCTTTCCTCCACCCGGCTTCGGCCGCGCTCGTTCAATTGTTCTGTTTCCGGTGCACCCATGAAAAAACGACGCCGACAACGACTTCAAAAGGAGTAGTCGAAATACTCGATTTCGCGATGGAATTCGTGCGCGGTGGCCTCCCGGGTGTAGGCGGTGTGCACCTCGCGGTAGTCCCGGTGGCCTTCGCGGAATCCGGACTTGGCGCGGGGCAGGTCCGGCGGCCGGTCGATGCCGAGATCGACGAAGAGCTGCCGGAGTTCCTCCTCAAGGTTTTCGAAGCGGAGGATCCGGTCCATCGCGACCTTCCCGCCGAGGGTGTAGATATAAAAGTGGCTGCCGGACCAGCGCCCCTCGCGCACCCACCGTTCGAAAGGGATCCGGTTCTCGGGGTGGCGCTGCGACCAGAAATAATCCGAGACCACCTTGTCCCAGGGATTACGCTCGACGGTGAACTTGAAGTACGCGTCCCACATCTTCCGGCCAAGGCGCCAGCGGACATCGGTGGCGAGCATGTGGGAGCGGTACTTGCGGGCGCGGACGAGCTCCTTCAATTCCGGGAGGATGCGGAAGCCGCGGCCCTCCCCGCGGTAGAACTTCGGCACGAACCGGCCCTGGTAATTCCTCGGCGTATAGGATTCCTCGCCGGGGCGGGGCCGCTTCTTCTTTGTCAGCGGCGCGCAGATGTCGCCGGGCCCGCAGATCTCTTCCAGCGCCATCTGTACGCTGGTCCCGGCAGTCTTGGCCGTCTTGATGAAGATAAAACGATACTGGTGGGAAATGACGGTCATCGGGTAGTAGCCTGTAATATGAAATAGGTCGCCATTAACGTGGCGTGTCCGCTTGTCATCGACCATGAGCTCAGCCGAATGGCGGACGCCTGCCTTGACTCACAGCCGGATCGGGCGCTCGCCATTTAGTACTCTCATGGCCTTGAGCCAGACGAAACGGCAAGCGAGCACGCCACTTTTCAAGAATCAGTATGAAACAGAAAAACATCTCGTCTAGCCTATCTGGCGGTAGGACGCTTTGGGGGACGCCGGGAAGCCTCGAATCTTCGTGAAAACCAGAAGCCGTCGAGCGGACTGCTGCCGAGAAGGGTTTCCATCATGTGGCTGACGACCCGGGTCTGGTGGAGGAGCGGACTTTCTTCGGGAAAAGACGTGACCAGCGGCACGGGATGAAAGCGGAGGGCCCAGGTACAGCGCCCTATCGTCTTGATGGACACACCGACAAACGGAGCCTTTGAGCGAAGATGAAACAGGCCGGGAACCGTCGATGTCGCCACCGGTTTGCCAAACAATGGCACCTCGAGCCCCTGACGCATCCGCTGATCGGCGAGGATCCCGAGGACACCGCCGGCACGGATGAAATCAACCGGGCGGTGGAACCCGTCGCGGCGGCTGAACAAGCGGGTACCCTTCGCCTGACGAAGTGACCGGACCCACGCGTCGAGGTACGCGTTATTCAGCGGGCGATACATCGCCCCGAGGGGCGCGGAGAGCTCAGCCCGCTCCATCATCCCCGGCAGATGCGCCAAGGCCTCCCAGGGACCCATGTGGGCCAGGAGCACGATCACGCCCCGCCCCTGCTCCATCGCCGCCCGAAGGTGCTCGGCACCCGACGCCTCCAAGTGCTCAGCCAGACGTTCGACCGGCAACCTCGAAAGCGGAAAGCCGGACAGCAGGTTGGCCCCTGCCCGTTGGAAAACCTCGCGGACCTGGGGGTCGATGTTTGATGCTCGATGCTCAATGCTCGATGTTGAACGTTCGATGTTCAACGTTCGACGTTCGATGTTCAACGTTCGATGCTCGATCCGGTCTCCGGCGTCACCGCCGGAGGCGGTCCCCATCCACGCGTTCACGATCTCCAGGTTCTTCCGGACCACCGCCCGGCGCCCGGACATCAGGCTCCAGCAGACCCAGCCGATACTGCGGCCAAGGTGCCAGGCCCAAGTGACCGGCAGGCGCTGAAGCAAGGTCACCAGGCCCCGGGCCAGCAAGTACTGCAGCCACTTGCCGGGGCCGCGAAAGCGTTCGGATTCAGGCTTGCGGTGAGTGGGCATGAAGTCGGTTGATTGGATTCGAAGCCAAGACCCCTTTGAGCAGAACTCGACGCCCCCAAAACGCAAGGCCCCACGACCAACCCTTGACTTCGACCGTCACAACCGGAGCTTAGTCAATCGCCCTAACACGCATCAGGTAACCGCGCCATGACCAGTTCGACGCTTCCCGTCACCATTCTTGTGCCCACGCGGAATTCGAGGCGGCTTCTGGAACGGCACATCGACACGCTCAATGAAATCGCCCGGATCGCGGCGGAAGTCGTCGTCATCGACAGTGAGTCAACGGACGGCACGGTTGGGTTTCTCAAGGAGCACCTGCGCCATCCGGGGACGAATTACCTCGAACATCCGCCCGGGCTATATGCTTCCTGGAACGCCGGCATCCGCGCAGCCGGGGCGGAGTATGTCCACATCGCGACGTCGGGTGACCGCGCGCCCGCTGCGACCTTGAACGCTCTGTACGAAACCGCGAGGGCATCCGCCGCCGACGTAACGGCAAGCCCCCCGGTCTTGATTAATCCGCCGGGCAAAAAGTCCGCATTGGGTTGGCCGATACACCGGTACATCAGGCACCTCCCCGCCAGAACGAAGGGACACGCGCTCGATCCCGCGGAGTCGCTCGTCTGGAACCTCCTTTTCTGTCCCCTCACCCTGATCGGAAGTTCCGCCAGCAACCTCTACCGGACAAGCGTCCTCCAACGCCTGCCTTTCCCTCTCGATTTCGGCAGCAAAGGGGATTCCGCCTGGGCCATCCGCAACGCCTTCGCCCTGCGGTGGGCCGTCGCGCCGGACGCGGAATCCGAATTCGTCTTCCACGAACGGGAGCATGCACAGGAGGGGGACGTCGAACGGCGGTACCGGTTGTCGCTCATTTCAGAGGCCGAGCATACGCTGGACCGAGCGCGGGAGGAGGATCTCCCGCGAAACTTGGCGGATGCGCTCCGCGATCTTCTCCTCCTGTACCGGAAGAAAGCGAAGAACGATTTCGCGCGCAAGGACCTGCGTGATCAATGGTTTCCCCATCAAATCGACCCGCGTTTCTGGATGCGGTCGCAGGCGCGGCGGCCTATCCGCAAGTCGATCGCGAAAAAGCGCCGCGAGATCCTCGCCCTGACTCACGGCGTCGACGGCGGCGTTTCCCGCTGAAGCGGAAGCGGCCTCCGTTGCCGAACGGGAAAGCGACGACCCAGTCAACCTTTCCATCGGGAGAGCAACTTCCTAAGCTTGGAGCGTTTTTTCTTTGTTTTCGACTGGGCGTGCTGCTGTTTGGCCTTCCGCGCACAGGCCAGCCAGTCGATTCCGTGCTCCCACGCATAATCCCTGACAAGCGGCTCCACAGTCACGGGGTAGACAAGGATCGTGTCGTTGACCACAATCATTCGGTGGGTCGATCCCGCGAGCGCGAGAAGCCTCACCATGAGGTCGGTGAACATCGGCCAGCCCTCGCACACCAGCGGCTTCGGCGGCGGCGCGAGAAAATAGCGCGCATCGTCGATCCACAGGACCGAGGACCCGTTCAACTCGCCAATCGCATCGATCTCCTCGAGCAGCGGGCACTGCGATGCCTCGCCAGCGGTGTTCTCGCCGGAACACCAGTGCGCGTCCAACCAGTACAAGCACCTCGCGTCCCTCTTGTCGAACGGCAGACCGACGAGAAAAGCCGGAGAACCACAGCAGGACAGGTGAATTCGATCATCCCCCTCGAAGCGGTGACGGGCAGCATTGCTCAAGGCCGGTGACAAATCGCAGGAAAAGAGCGACTCAAAATGAGGACGCATCACCGCCAGCGTGTCACCCTTGTAGGTACCCGTCTCAACGAAAACCTCGAGCCCGAGGCTCTGGACCAGTTTCACCGCCAGACGGTCATCAATAGAAAAAGTAACGGCTCCCATTCGATTATTCTGATACTTGACTGAAAAAATAATTCCCCGGGTCCCTCACATTAACGGTCGTCCCGGTCGGGTACGGCCAACTCGCGCAGGGTGGTCTTGACCGACGCCCAGAAACCGGCGGTTTCGGCGAGTAGGACCTTCAGCTCCTCCGGGGTGTACACGAGGATGTCGAGGCGGGGGTGGAGTTGATACAGGTCGTCGAAAAGTCGCGGCCGCTCGACAAAGGGCAGGCCGGTCTCCACCGCTAAAATGAGGTCCACATCGCTGCCCGGTCGAAAATCCGCGGTCCCGTAGCTACCAAAG
>CAZCRA010000239.1:0-5485 GCA_964500945.1 uncultured Verrucomicrobiales bacterium
CGCAGGACCTCGGCGTCGGCGCGGAAACGTGTGGCGCGGGCGAGGAGTTGGTTCTTGGGGTCGCGCTCGAGGTGTTCGGGGGTGACGCCAGCGGTTTGTTGGTAGGTCTGGCTGCTTGCGATGGTCGTGAGGAGATGCTTCATGCTCCAGCCGTTTTCCATGAAATCGACGGAGAGCCAGTCGAGGAGTTCGAGGTAAACCGGGCGAGGCACGCGGGTGCCGAAATCTTCAGGGGTCTCGACGAGCCCGGTGCCGAAGAGGGTTTGCCAGACGCGGTTCACATGCACGCGGGCGACGAGGGGTGAATCCGCACTGGCCAGCCAGCGGGCGAAATCGAGCCGGCTAGGGTCCTGGGCTTCGAGGGGGTGGAGGGCAGCGGGAACGTGGGGTTCCACCGCGTGTTTGGGCTGGTTCCAAACGCCGCGATCGAGCAGACGGGTGACGCGGTCGAACTCGGTGGCTTTGGAGGGGTGCAACACGCTGGTTTCGGCCTCTGGATAGCCCTCCTCGAGCGCAGCGATGGTTTCGTTGATGGCAGCGGCTTCGGGATGATTCAGCCGCCAAGCCGTGAAGATGGCGGCGCGATCTTCGGCGGTTCGTGCACCGGAAGGCTTCCGAAGGGCCCGGGTGGCGGCGTGATCGTAAGGGGGAGCGGCGGGGGCGGGATCGCGGGTCGTGGAAAGCCGCATCCGGCCGAGCTGGGTGGTCCGTCCGGTGTCGCCCCCGTGTTCGAAGTGGAGTTTGACCTGAAATTCGGTTCCTTCGGGGGCGTGGAGGGGTTCCTCAAACTCGATGACGGCGACGGAATCGGTGTGGCGCAGGACTGGGCCGCGGTCGGTTCGCCAACCGGTCTTTTTGTCGCGATCGATGAGGAACGCGACGGGACCGACCTTTCGCTGGCCTTTGGGGTCCTTCTTCTCGTTCGCCCAGAAGGCTTCCAGTGGTTTCTCGGGTTCGCTGAAATCGGCCGTGGCGCGTTTGAGTTTCACCGGCTGCCACTCTGAGTCGTCATCCGGGGTTTTGGTGAAGACCTCGAGTTCGGAGAGGATGAAGGTGCCGAGGTGGCTGCGTCCGGGGCCTTTGTGGGGCAGATCACCGTAGCGGAGGGCTTCGAGCCGCAGGGCGGTAACGCCGTCGAGGGCTGGGGTTCCGGTGACGTGCATGCGACCGTTGAGGCTGGGGTGGCCGAGAACGAGGACGCTTTGATCCTCGAGGATTTCGGGATGGTTTAGGCCGCCATGCCAGTCGGAATCGTCGACCTCGAGAACGGTCCAGGCGGTGGCGTTTTCGGTTTGGGCCTCCGTCCAGGTGGCGAGATGGCTTTGCCAGTCCGGGATCTGGTCACGGAGGCGGGTTTCCTGTTTGGTTACGGCATGCCGGACCTCCTGGATTTGGGCGAGTTGATCGTCGGTGTAGACCCAGGATTGCGATTCGTGAGCCTGATTGAAGAAAGCGAACATCCCGAAATACTCGTCATGGGTGATCGGGTCATACTTGTGGGTGTGACACTGGGCGCACTGGAGGGAGAGGCCGAGGAAGGCTTTCCCGACGGCGTCCATGCGGTCGAAGATGCCTTCGATCCGGAACTGCTCGTAGACGATGGCGCCCTCTTCGTTGACCATGCCGTTGCGGACGAAGCCGCTGGCGACGATCTGGTCCTGGGTGCGGTTGGGGATGAGGTCGCCGGCCACTTGCTCGACGACGAATTGGTCGTAGGGCATGTCGCGGTTGATGGCGTCGATGACCCAGTCGCGCCATGCCCATTGCTCGCGGGGGAGGTCTTTTTCGAACCCATTGCTATCGGCGTAGCGGGCGACATCGAGCCAGTGCCGGGCCCATTTTTCTCCGAAGGCGGGCCGGGCGAGGAGGTCTTTGATCGCGTTCGCCGCAGCGGCGTCTGGATCCTCGGTGTGGGCGGCGACGAAGCGGTCCACTTCGGCCGGCGTGGGAGGCAGGCCGATGAGATCGATGAAGAGGCGGCGGGCCAGGACTTCCGGAGCGGCGGGCGGGGAAGGTGAGAGTTCTTCGCGGGCCAGCCGGTCGTGGACGAACGCGTCGACCGGATGCTTTCCGGGCTGGGGCAGGGAGGGCTTGGCGGGTGGGACAAACGCCCAGTGCTCGCTGTATTCGCCGCCCTGGGCGATCCACTGACGCAGGAGACGGCGTTCTTCACCGGTCATCTCGAGCTTTGCGTCCGGGGGCGGCATGATATCGAGGGGATCACTGGTTTCGATGCGGTAAACCAGCTCGCTCTCCCCGGGTTGACCCGGCACGAGCGCGGCGTAGCCTCCGAGGTCGGCGGTGGCGCCGTCGAAGGTGTCGAGGCGAAGCCCGGCTTTGCGGCCGGCTTCATCCGGACCGTGGCAGGCGAAACAATTTTCCGTGAGGATGGGCAGGATGTCCCGGCCGTAGTCGATGGATTCCGCGGAAGCGACGGCTGGGAGGAGAGGGATCAGGAAGAAAGCGATGATGGGGCGAGGGCGCACGATTTGATTCACGAACGAAGCGATGCGCGTCTTTCGAGTGTGAAGAGCGACTATCTCAACGACCGGGATGGCAGGCGGCGAAGAGGTGCAGGGGTGGAGGCGACGTGGTCTGACAAGCCGTCGACGCTCAAAGCATCACGCCTCTGTTTTTTCTCCAGGCAAGACTTCGGAGACGTGAAGGCTGCGGAGGGTGGGGGTTTTCTTGAACTGATGCAGCTCCATGCGGCGGAGGATGTCGTGGAGGACCTTGACCGTTTCGATGATATGAGGGCCTTTGTTGAGCATGACGCATTCGGCGCGCTCGGCCATGGCGGCGTCGGTCAATTCGCCGCGAGCGGGAAGACCCGTCTTGGCGAGACTTTCGAGGACTTGGGTGGCCCAAATCACGGGGATGTGAGCGGCTTCACAGAGCCAGAGGATTTCCTCCTGCAGCTCGATCATGCGCTGCCAACCGCATTCGACCCCGAGATCGCCGCGGGCGATCATGACGCCGGCAGGGGACCAGCGAAGGGCTTCGAGGAGGATGGCGGGTAAGTTATCGAAACCGCGGCGCGTTTCGATCTTTAGCACGATGCCAAGCTGTTTGGCGTCGCGGGCCTCCAGCTCGCGGATGAGTTCAGCGACGTCGTCCGGTTCGTTGACGAAAGACAGCTCGACGATGTCGGCCAGTTCGACGACGGCGTCCAGGTCTTCGATGTCCTTCGGCATCATGCCGCTGAAAGGGAGCCGGGTGCCGGGAAAATTGATGCCTTTCTGGGCGCGAAGCTTCCCCCCTCCCGGTGCGGTGCGGGTGATCTTCAAACGGACCCTGTCTTCGTGGACCTCTTGAACCACGGCATCGATCATGCCGTCGTCGAATTTCACGGGATCGCCGGGCGAGAGCGAGGTGAAGAGTTCCGGCATGGAGCAGGGGATTGAAGCGGGCCTGGTGACGCGGCCTTGCTCATCGCGCTCGACCAGACGACCGGCGGTCTCCTCGCCTGTGAGGACGAGATCATCGCCCTCTTGCAGGATCAGGGCCTGTTCCTTGCCTGGGAAATCCGCCACGGCCACCTCGCGACCGTCGGCGCCCTGCAGTTTGGTGCCCGGTTCGACAAAAGCACGCTGGGCGCAGGTCGTGATGAGGCAACCGTTGTGGACGTCATCAACGGCCAGGGTGCGGTGGCGTCCCCGGCGATCGCGAAAACGGATGGGGTGCCCCGGTTTGGGCTGCGGATCAAAGGGTTCGGTCAAGGGCATCACGGCATCGAACGGGGTATTCTGCGGGACTTCATGGCCCGGCGGGCAGAGGGCGATTCTGGCGGGAAGCACCGTGTCGCCGGCAGCGTCTTCCCGGATTCGCCAGGTGAGGACTTTTGGGCCTCGCTCGATAGGGCCGGTGCGCAGTTTTGGGCCGGCCAGGTCCATGGCGATGCGGCAGGTGCGGTGGAGGCTGTGGGCCGCTTTCCGGACCTGGGCGGCCAGTTTGCGCCAGGTGACTTCGTCGTCTTTGGCGCAGTTGATCCGGGCCAGGTTCATGCCGGCGGAGACGAGGGCCTTGACGCTTTCGTAGTCGTCGGCGAATTCGCCAGGCATCGTGACCATGATCCGGGTGTCGCGTTCCTTCGGCGCCTTGCCGAAGAGGCGGTCCGTGTTTTCCCGGAGCAGTTTGCGGCCGTGGTCGAGGGAGGGGATAGCGGGTTTGTCCAGGGCGGGAAATGGTTCTCCCTGGAGTTCGTAGAGGATGGCCAGCACGGCGTGAACAGCGGCCCGGGTATGGCCCTCCGTCCGGCCGAGGGAAGAGAGGCCCATCTTCGCCAGTTCGCGTTGCAGTTCGCGGATGTCGCGGTTTCGGAGGGCGAGGTAGTCGAGGAGATTGGCGGCGCTGGCTTGGTTGTGCCGGTGAACGGTCGTGATCCGGCCCGAGAAATACTCGCGCATTTTCCCCGCCAGCCGGTCGATGTCTTCAAGCTGAGCGGTGACGTCGCGCAGATGATCCGGATTCGTCATAAGTTAAAATGGCGGCAAACCCAGCGGATCGCCGAGCGCATTTTGCGCAAGAGTTTTCGGCCCTTGCGGCTCGCCAGGCAGGCCAGAGGGTGGTGGGGTGGATGCGGAGCTGTTGAAACGTTTGCACGAACCTTCGTGCTATCCAGGGGAACCGGGTGCGGTGGAAATCCGGCAGACGCATCTGTCGGTGGTGTGTCTGGCCGGCGACCGGGTCTACAAGCTCAAGAAGCCGGTTCGATTTTCGTTCGCGGATTTCAGCACTCTGGAGGCGAGGCGGTCCTATTGTGAGGAAGAGGTGCGCCTGAATCGCCGGCTCTGTCCGGAGCTGTATTTGGGCGTGGCGGATCTGAAGCGGGACGAAGAGGGTCAGTGGAGTTTTCATCCCGAAGCGCCGGGCGAGGTGGTGGATCACGCGACCTTGATGGGGAGGCTGCCTGAGGCGGAGATGATGAACCGGCGGCTGGAGCGGGATTCGGTGAGTGAGGAGGACGTTCGGGAGTTGGCGCGGATTGTGGCCCGATTTCATCGTGGGGGCGAGGCGAACGACGAGGTGCTTGAGGCCGGGAGCGCGGCGAACCAGCGTGAGGTGATTCTGGCGAATTTCACGGGTTCGACCCGGTTTCGCGGAACGGTTTTTCCCGAGCGTTTGCACGAGGTGCTGGAGGGGTGGGCGCGGGAGGATTGGTCGACTCATCTCGGTCCGAAACTCGAACGGAGAATGCGGGAGGGACGGGTGGTGGACGGGCACGGTGATCTTCACGCGCGGAACATCTGTCTGACGAAGCCGCCGGCGATTTTCGACTGCATCGAGTTCAAGCCGGAGTTTCGCTGCGGGGATGTGGCGGTGGAAAACGCCTTCATGGTGATGGACCTCATTCACCGTGGGCATCCGGAGCTCGCGCGGATTTACCTGGAGACCTACATCGACGAGAGCGGAGACGAGGAAGAGCGGGCTCTGATGCCATCGCTGGTGAGCTACCGGGCGATGGTCCGGGCGAAAGTGGCGGCTC
>CAZCRA010000240.1:0-5415 GCA_964500945.1 uncultured Verrucomicrobiales bacterium
GCCGATCCGCTGGTGAGCCTGATGGAGGCGCTCTCCCCACCGCCGCCGGATCTGGATCCGGCCCTGCGCATCGCCCGGCTCAACCAATCCGCCGCGGTGCTTCGGCAGGGTGAAGTGCGGCTTTCCCAGCTCGTCGAGGATGCCCTGAAACGGAGCGGCGGCTGCCAGCGGCTCCTCCTCTTCGTGGATCAATGGGAGGAACTTTACAGCCAGATGCCGCGCGATGTCCCGGAGGCGGAACGCAAGAAGGCGGAAGCCGACCGCATCGTCTTCATCGATTCCCTGCTCGAAGCGACGAAGCATGCTCCCTGCACCCTGGTCTTCACGGTGCGAGCCGATTTTTACGACCCGCTTCTCGGTTGGGACAACCGGCTCGTGCACGGCAAGCTCCAGGATCACCTGAACCGCGCGGGCCTCAGTTTGGGACCGATGAATCGGGACGCCCTCGAGGCCGCGGTCGTCAAACCCGCCGAGAAAGCTGGCTACCGCTTTGCCGAGGGACTGGTGAAGGTGATCCTCGACGAGGTCGGTCTCCAGCCCGGGCAGCTCCCCCTCCTGGAATTTTTCCTCCGGGAATTGTGGGTGCGACGGGACGGGGACGAATTTACCTTCAAAGGAAACCAGGACAGCGGCGGGGTCTCCGGAGCCATCGCCCGGCGGGCGGACGAGGAATTCGCCAAGCTCCTCAAAACCGGCGACAAAAACCTGGAGGAAGCGGCCCGCCGCGTCTTTGTCAGTCTGGTGACGCCGGGGGAAGGGCGGGAAGACACCCGCGCCGTCATCGCCCTGCCGGAGAGCGGTCCGGAACGGCGCGTAGTGGAACTCTTCAGCGCCCACGACGTCCGCCTCCTCGTCGCCGGAGAGGGGAAGGTCGAGGTCAGCCACGAAGCCCTCATCCGGCAGTGGGCCCGGCTGCAGAAAGATTGGCTGGCGAAGAACCGGGATTTCCTCCGGGTGCGGGACCGGATCCGCGCCGCCCGGGACCTCTGGGATCCGCCCGTTTCCGGGGTGCCGGAAGCGGGAAATGGGAAACCGAAGAAGGCAAAACGCCGCTCCCCGCAACGGCTCATCCAGCGCGGGTTACCGCTTCAGGAAGCCAAAGCGCTGCGCAAGCATCATGGGGATGTGATCATCGATGACATCCGGGAATACATCCGGCTGTCGCTGCGCCGGGATTTCTGGCGGCGGGTGCGGGGTGGGATGTTTTTGACGGTGGTGGCGATCGTGGCGATGACGGTAGGCTTTGGTGGACTCCTGTTGGCAGTGGTCATCTCTCAATCCTCCGACGTGGACGAACGGGCCCTGGAAGAGTTTCAGCGGGAAATCTACGAATCAGAATCGAAGCTGCCCGATGAACCCCCGCCCTTGCCAGATCCCGGTCAGGCGGAGCGACCCTTTCACTCCCACACGAATCGGATCGGGATGGAGTTCGTCTGGTGTTGGCCGGGAACCTTCCAAATGGGCAGCTCACCCGAGGAACCGGGCCGTGATTCGGATGAGACGATCCGCACCGTAAACCTGTCCCGAGGGTTCTGGATGGCCCGTCATGAGGTGACCCAAGGCCAGTGGAAGCAAATTATGGTGGGCAATCCGAGTTTCTATCGCTGGAGTGAGCGTTTACCCGTAGAAACCGTGACTTGGAATGGTGCGCTGACCTTTTGCGAAGCCTTGACGGAACTCGAACGCGAAACGCGCAGCATTCCAGAGGGTTGGGAATACACCTTGCCCACGGAAGCGCAGTGGGAGTATGCCTGCCGGGCCGGGAGCCGAGCCCCATTTTCCGCTCGCAGCCTCGACGACACCGGGTGGTATGTTAAAAACGCGTTCATGACGACGCATCGGGTTGGTTTTAAGGACCCCAACCGCTGGGGATTCCATGACATGCACGGAAATGTCTGGGAGTGGTGCTTGGATGGGTATGAAGACTACGACATCGCGCAGACCATTGATCCGTTCGCGGATCCCAGGCAGGCCTCGCTTCGGGTGCTCCGGGGCGGCAGCTGGCTCTACGACGCCGGGCGCTGCCGGTCCGCGTACCGCTACTGGAGCACGCCGGGGTACCGTTTCATCAACCTGGGTTTTCGCCCAGTCCTCACCCTGGCCAGCAAGTAGCGGAGGGCACCTCGCCGGAGCCTGGAGCAAGGGCGGCAGCCCGTCCCGGAGGGTGCTCCTGGCTGCGGCGTGGTGCCCGGAGCGGGATCGTGCTATGGAAACCCTCATGGCGTACAAATTTTTTTCCATCCCGATCGCCGCTCCCGAAGCGGCAGAGGCGGAACTGAATCGCTTCCTCGCCTCCACCAAAGTCAGCGGCATTGAAAAACACTTCGTCAATGACGGGACGAACTCTTGTTGGGCGGTGGCGGTGCAGTTTGGAGCGGCGACGGTCGCGGCACCCACCGGGACCGATGCGGCGCGCAACCGGATCGATTACCAGCAGGTGCTGACCCCGGCAGAATTCACCATTTACGCCCGGCTTCGCTCCCTGCGCAAGGAGCTGGCAGACGCCCAGGGAGTGAAACTCCACGCGGTGTTCACGAACGAGCAGCTAGCCACCATCGCCAAAGGGGAACCGCGGACGCTCGGAGAATTGGGCAAGATTCCCGGCATCGGGGAGAAACGCGTCAAGGACTACGGGGAAGCCATCCTCGCCAAGCGCTGGGAAGGAGAGCCGGATGAAGCGAGCGCGAAACCTGTTTGAGCGGATCCCGGACTGGGAGAATCTCCTGGACGCCACCCACCGCGCCCTGAGAGGAAAGCGCCGGCGGCGGGACGCTCAGCTTTTCGTGGCCGACCTCGAAGCGGAACTTAGCCGTTTGACGGTGGAACTGCGGTCTGGCACCTACTGCGGTAGCGGATTCCGCCAGTTTGTCATCCATGACCCGAAGCGTCGGGTGATTTCCGCCCCGCCGTTCCGCGACCGGGTGGCTCACCACGCCATCATGAACGTTTGCGAGCCGGAATTGGAACGATTCCAGATCCATCACAGCTATGCATGCCGGGTGGGGAAGGGAACCCGGGCTGCGCTCCACGCCGCGCAATCCATGGCTCGCCGCCATCCGGAGGGATTCTGGATGAAAATGGACATCCGCGCCTATTTCGACAGCGTGTCCCACGCACGGCTCCTGATGCTGCTGGAACGGCGCTTCGTGGAATGGGACTTGCTGAGCCTGTTCCGCGCCGTGGTTCAGGGATTTGAGACGTCTCCCGGGCGCGGCCTGCCCATCGGCAGTCTCGTCTCCCAGCACTTTGCGAACTTTTATCTCGCCCATCTCGACCACGAAGTGACGCGGCGCATGGGGTTTGGGGATTATGTCCGATACATGGATGACTTCGTCATCTGGCACAGGGATAAGGCCCAACTGCGAGAAGCGGGCCGGCACACCGCAGACTTCCTAGCGCGGGAACTCGATCTTTCCCTCAAACGCGCGCCGATGCTCCAACGGGTGGCACTGGGCATGGATTTCCTCGGTTTCCGAATCTTCCCGAACCGCCTGGTTCCATCCCGCATAACGAAACGGCGGGTCCGAAAAAAGCTGGCCCGGATCGATGCAGACCACGTTCAAGGCCGCGACCCCGAGAGGCTCTATCAAGCGCGTCTCCTGGCGGTTTTTGCGCGGTTGCTCTGGCCAGAAGTTTCGAGTCGACATTTCCGGGAAAGATTGTTAGGACTACCTGTTAGGGGCGGCGGTCGCAGGCCTCGAAACGGGTGAACCGGGGCGGCAGCTGGAACAACAACGCCAGGAACTGCCGGTCCGCGAACCGCAACAGGAACACGCCGGAGAACCGATACAACAACCTGGGTTTTCGCCCAGCCCAGTCTGATCCGAAAGAAGGCGCACGGATGGTAAGTCGCTGAAAAAAATCAGACCGGACCGATCGCTCGTCCCGTCCCGGAGCCGAAAGGCTCTGGGCAAAGTTGAAAAATCAGCCCCGGCGGCTCTGGTAAGACGGACGGTGGAAGCCACGTCCGAAGGCCCCGCCGGGGCCGATCGGTTACCGTGGCGGTGTTTCGACCACACTGAACTTCAGCAGGGTCGGCCCCAACGAACCTCCCGGCGGGGGGCATGTCTTGCTTACGGCGGGGAAAGCTTGTAGCGTCGGCGGGTCATGGGTTCCGCAGACACATCGGTCTTCATCAGTTACCGGCGAGGGGCAAGCAAGCTCTTTGCGCGATCGTTGTTCCTCGATCTGAGCCAGCGTGGGTTCGATCCGTTTTTGGATGTGGAAACGATCGGGGCCGGGGAGTTTGAGACGGTCATTCTCACCGAGATCGGGGCGCGACCGCATTTCCTGGTGCTGATCTCGCCGGGTTCCCTGGAGCGGTGCGAGTCGGAGGGAGATTGGTTGCGCAAGGAATTTGAAGAAGCCAAGAAGTTGGGACGGAACATCGTGCCGGTGATCGAGGAGGGTCAAAGCGTGGATGCCTTGAAGCGGCTGCTCCCGCCTTCCATGACCGGGTTGTTCGGGTACAACGCGGTGACCTTTCACCACGATCTTTGGGCCGGCTGCATGGACAAACTTTGTGGATTCCTCAAGCCGATGTCCGTCACGCTTCAGCCGCGCAGCCCGGCGCAACGGGCGGCGGTGGAGCGGAAGATCGCGGCGGCACGGGCGGCAACCGGGAATACGAACACCGTGGGCATGGCGTTCGCCGCCCTGGAGCCGGGCGTGTTTTGGATGGGCAGTCCGGAGGATGAGCCGGGACGCGGCGACGATGAACGGCGGCATCTGGTGAAACTGACCCGGCCGTTTCAGATGGCGGTGACACCGGTGACCCAGGGGCAGTGGAGGGCTGTGATGGGCACGGGTCTCTGGACCCAGGCGCGGAAAATGTTGGAAGATGACACCCAATACAATTTTGGGTCGGGTCACGGCGAGAAGACGATCCGGGACTTATATGGACTGAAACGGGATTCGGGGAAGGACGGCGTCATCGGGGTCGAGGCGGACGACCATCCGATGTATTTCGTGAACTGGCACGAGGCGGTGGAGTTTTGCCGCCATCTCACCGAAATGGAGCGGCTGGGCGGGGCTCTGCCCGTGGGTCACGAATATCGCCTGCCCACCGAAGCGGAGTGGGAATATGCTTGCCGTGCTGGAACGGGGACAGCGACCTACCAGGGGGATTTAGAGATCCGAGGGGCGAATCACGCGCCCAGCCTGGATGCCATCGCCTGGTACGGCGGAAACAGCAGCGTGGGGTATGAGGGCCGCGGCTGGGATACCTCGGGTTGGCCGGAAAAGCAGTATCCGGGCGGGACGGCGGGGCCTCGGCGGGTGGGAACGAAAGAACCGAATGCTTGGGGGCTTTTCGACATGATCGGCAACGTCTGGGAGTGGTGTGCGGACTGGTATGGTCCCTACTCGGATGGGAGCGGGACAGACCCGACTGGCCCAAAGCAGGCCTCGTTTCGG
>CAZCRA010000241.1:0-5413 GCA_964500945.1 uncultured Verrucomicrobiales bacterium
ACCCGGTGCTGCGTCCGCTCTTCCGCCGCGGCAGCCAGCCGTTCGCCAAAGGCCGGCTCGGCCACCGCCTCCACCAGCGGGACGGTCGCCCCCAACGCGATGGTCCAGGTCAGGAAGAAGCCTCGCATGATTCCGATTCCTTCTCGGCGTCCCACGCCGCGTCCATCTCCGCCAGGGTCGCACTCTGCAGATCTTTCCCAGCCTGAGCTAAGCGGCCCTCCATCGCGTGAAATCGGCGGACAAACTTCTCGTTCGCGTGCGCCAGCAGTGCCTCAGCGCAAAACCCTTCTTTCCGCGCAAAATTGACCACCGCCATCAGTAAATCCCCGAGTTCCTCCTCCAGCGCCCCCGGTTCGCCCCGTTCCCGCGCATCTTCCACTTCCGAAAGCTCCTCTCGCACCTTTTCCAGCGCCCCGCCACTATCCGGCCAATCGAAGCCCACCCGCGCGGCCTTCTTCTGCAGTTCCCGGGCCCTCAACAGCGCCGGGAAACCCACGCCCACTTCCTCCATCCAGGCGCCCTCCCGGGGTTTGCCCTGGGCCTCCTTCTCCTTGGCTTTGATCTGTTCCCACTGCACCAGCACCTCCCCAGCCGTGTCCGCCTCGCCATCCCCAAACACGTGCGGATGCCGCCGAACCAGCTTCTCCGTGATCCGCTCACAAATGCTGTCGAAATCAAACGCACCCGTCTCCGATCCTAGCTCACCGTGGAACACCACCTGCAGCAGCAAATCCCCCAGCTCTTCTTCCATGTGCACGTCGTCCCCCGAGCGGATCGCCGCCACCGCTTCATAGGCCTCCTCGATCAAATTCGGCACCAAACTCTCATGCGTCTGCTCCCGGTCCCACGGACAGCCGTCCGGCGCCCGCAGCCGGTGCATCACCTCCCGAAGTCGCGTGATCGCATCGCTCATTCCCCACCATGCCGCCTCACTCGCCCACCGCCATTGAAATCACGGAGCTTCCGTGCTCCTCCTTGGAGGATGCATCCCATCCGGACCATCCTCGCCTCCGACTCGCCCCGGCGCCGCGACCTCATGCGTGAAGCCGGCTGGGATTTCGAGATCCTCACGGCCGAGGTCGAGGAGCTTCCCCCCGGCGCGTTGCCCTTCCTCGACTTGGTCCAGGCCAATGCGGACCGGAAATGCGCTCCCGTCGCCGCCGCTCATCCGGAGGCCCTGGTCATCGGCGCCGACACCCTCGTGGCCATCGATGGCGAACCTCTCGGCAAACCCGTCGACCTCGAAGACGCCGTGCGGATGCTCCAGCGACTCACCGGCCGCACCCACGTCGTTGCCACCGGCGTCGCCCTCCGCCTCCATGCCCGGGAGGTGGCCGTAACTTTCGTGGAACAAACCCGCGTCACGTTCCTCGACCTCGGCGACGCCCAAATCCGCCACTACCTCACCCTGATCGACCCGCTCGACAAAGCCGGCGCCTATGCCGCACAAGAACATGGCGACAAGATCATCGCGCGGACCGAGGGTTCGTGGACCAACGTGGTCGGTTTACCCATGGAACGCCTAGAGCGCGAAACCGCCGGGCTGCGAACGCGGAGCACCGGCACCGGAACCGACCTGATCCATCCATGAAAATCATCGTCGTCGGAGCCGGAGAAATCGGCCGGCACCTCGCCGAACGCCTCTCTCGCGAGGCCAACGAGGTCATCGTGATCGAAGAGGACGACCGCCTGGCTCGCGATCTCGAGCAGCAACTCGACGCCAAAGTCATTCACGGCGACGGCAGCTCCGTCTCCCTCCTCCTCGAGGCCGGCCTCGACCAGTGCGGTCTCTTCATGGCGCTGACCACCTCAAACAGCACCAACCTCATTTGCAGTTCGATCGCCAAAAAACTCGGCGCCGCCCAGGTCGTCTGCCGCGTCCACCCCTCCATCCAGCGCGAGGAGCCCTTTTTCAACTTCCGCGGCGAATTCAACATCGACTTCATTTTCAGCTCCGAACGCCTCGCCGCCCTCGAGCTTTCAAAATACATCCGAAACCCCGATTCGCTCTTCGTCGAGGAAATTGCCCGTGGCAAAATCGAAATCCAGCAGCTCGCCCTCGGGGAACATTGCGCCGCGTCGGGCGAAACACTCGAGTCCCTGAAGCTTCCCGAGCGCGTCCGGATCGGAGCCGTTCAACGCGGAAACAAAGTCCTCATTCCAACCGCAAAAGATAAACTCCAGGCCGGTGATCTCGTCACCCTCATCGGCAACCCCCACCGCCTCCAGGAGGTCGCCGGAAAGCTGGGCCAAAACGTGAAGCGCGATACGATGCGCGTGGTCATCTTCGGCGGCGGAGAATACGGCACCGCCCTCGCCCAAATGCTCGCCCCCTGGCGCTGCCGCGTGCGCATCCTCGACCACGACCCCGTCCGCTGCCAGGAAATCAGCGACCTCCTCGACGGAACCGACATCATCAACATGGATGCCACCTCCCTCAGCGCCATGCGCGAGGAACGCATCGGAGAAGCCGATTTCTTCGTGGCCACCACCTCCAGCGACGAAGACAACGTCATGACCTGCCTCCAGGCTCACAACCTCGGCGCCAAACACTGCCTTACCCTCATCCACCGCGCCGATTACGCCGACGCCATCAGCTCCATCGGCGAAAAAATCGGCATCATGGCCGCCGTCAGCCCGCGAGAAGCCGTCCGCCAGCAACTCATGCGCTTCGTGACCGCCAACCGGCATCACGTCGTTAAGCGACTCCATCGGGCCGAAGTCATCGAAGCCACCGTCACCGAGGAAGCCGCACTCGCCAACCGCCAGGTCAGCGAAATCACCTGGCCCTCCGGTAGCCTCCTCGTCGCGCAACTCCGCGGGGAACAGGCCTCCGTGCCCGCCGCGGCCGACGTCATCGAACCCGGCGACACCCTCTACGCCATCGTCGCCGAACAAGCGAAGAAAGAATTTCTCCGCTTGTTCAAGAAATCCAAGCTGGCTGCCAGTTGAACTACCGCCTGCTCAGCAAAGTCTTCGGAATCCTCCTCTTCATCATCGCCGGCGCCATGGCCCTCGGTTGGCTCGCCGCGATGATCGAGACCCCCTCCCCTCAGCAGCAGGCCCGTCTCGGGTTCTTTCTCGCCACCCTCATCACGGCAAGCTTCGGCACCCTCCTCTTTCTCGCAGGTTCTCGGGCCGAAGCCGAGGTTCTCCGGAAGGAATCGATCGTCGTCGTCGGCGGCGGCTGGCTCCTGTCCAGCCTCTTCGGCTCCCTCCCTTACCTCTTTTGCCGGCCTTCCATGAATTTTGCCCACGCCTTCTTCGAATCGACCTCGGGTTTCACAACGACCGGTTCCACCGTCATCACCGATCTTGCCGCCTATCCCAATAGCCTTCTCCTCTACCGCTCCTTGACCCAGTGGCTCGGAGGCCTCGGCATCCTCGTCCTCTTCATCGCCGTCCTCTCCTTCCTCGGCGTCGGAAACAAAGCGCTCATGCAGCACGAATCTTCCCTTCAACTCGGGGAAAAGAGCATCGTCAGAATCCACGACGTCGCCGTCCGGCTCTGGATCATCTACATCAGCCTCACCCTCCTCGCTTTCGCCGGCCTTTGGATCCTCGGCATGCCCTTCACCGACAGCATTCACCACGCCCTCACCAGTGCCGCCACCGCAGGCTTCAGCCCAAAAAACGAGAGCATCGCCTTTTACGATAGCGTCGCCATCGAGTCTTGGCTCATCTTCATCATGGCCGCTTCCAGCCTCAACTTCATCTTCTATCTCGCCCTGCTCAAACGCCAGTGGACCCGCGTCCGCGCGGAAGAAGAAGGCCGTGTCTTCCTCCTCCTCCTACTTAGCGCAGTCCTCGTCGTCGGCTTCTTCAATCATCGCGCCGAACCAGATCGCGCTTGGACCGAGACACTCCGCGAAACCGCCTTCCCTGTGGTCGCCCTCGGCACAACCACCGGTTATGCTACCTCTGACTACGATCAGTGGCCCCCGGCCTCCAGATTCACCTTGGCCCTCCTCATGCTCATCGGCGGCTGCGCCGGATCCACCGCCGGCGGCATCAAACTCAGTCGAATCATCCTCGGATCGAAAATCATCCGCCAGGAGCTGGTCAAAACCTTCCGCCCCAACCAAATCTTCCGGTTGCGACTCAACGAAATCGGCATGGACGACTCCGCCCGCAAACCACGCTCTACCTCACCATCTTCGGATCCCTCTTCGCCCTCGGCACGTTCGTCATCATCGCACTCGAACCCAGTTTCGACCTAGATTCAGCCCTGGGTTGTATCCTCGCCACCATCACCAACGTCGGCCCCGGCTTCGGAATCGTTGGCCCCACGGAGAATTTCGCCTCCCTCCACTCCCCGGCCTTGATCTGCCTCTCCATTCTCATGATCATGGGCCGTTTGGAAATCTTCGCTGTTCTCGTCCTCTTCGTCCCTTCCCTCTGGCGCCGCTTTTAGTGCGATATCAGGATGACCTCCAATATCCATCTCGAAGCCATCACGCCCGGAGACGCACCCGCCCTCCGCCAAATGGCAGAGTCGATCTGGTGGGACGTCTATCCCACCATCCTCGCCGACGACCAAATCCAGTACATGCTCAATTGGATGTACGATGAGCGGCAGCTGGTCTACGAAATGGGACCCGGCGGCATGAGCTATCATTGGATCCTCGCCGGCGACCTCCGTTCCGGCTACGCCGCCGTCGAACCCGGCCCGGGCCCGGCCGAACGTCACCTCCACAAGTTCTACCTCGATCGCGAACACCGTGGCCGGGGCCTCGGCTCGACCGCCCTCCAGTTGCTCCTCCAAAGGGCCCGCGAAGACGCCGCGGCTCTCGTCTCCCTCCGCGTCAATCGACAAAACGCTTCGGCTCGCCGCTGCTACGAACGAAACGGTTTCGCCATCGAACGCACCGTCGTCACCGAAATCGGTGCTGGTTATGTCATGGACGATTTCTGGATGGTCTGTTCCTTGAACACCTCTTGATTGCATGTCTTATCCACCGGCCCTGCAGGAGATCGTCGACTTCTTTGAGCCCCTCGCGGAGGCGGAACGGCGCGAGGCCTTATGGGCCTTTGCCGCTCAGGCCCATCTCCACCAACCTCGCCCCGACGAGCACTACGACTTGGTCGATGAACGCCGCGATGCGAGCTGTCTCGATACCGTTGGCGTCTATCTCCGGCTGGGTGAACGCTCGGGAGCACTCTACCGCCTTCGCTTGGGCTCCGAGGTTCAAACACTCACTCGCGCGATGGGCGTCATCCTCTGCCGGGGGCTGCATGGGCTTCAAACAGCGGAGATTGTGACAATATGTGACAACTTCGTGCCAGCCATTGCGGGGGCTGAACTCATGCGTCTACGTAGTCGCTCTGTGTATTATATGTGGCAGCGGATGAAAGAGGCCGCCGCAGCTTGTGACTCATAAAACACCCCCTCCCACCCCCTCCCCCCCCCTTC
>CAZCRA010000242.1:0-5339 GCA_964500945.1 uncultured Verrucomicrobiales bacterium
GCGGGCAGTCGAACCTTCGGTTCTCGTCCGCCATTCGGCAGAGCCGACTGTCGGATTGCCCGGCTTTGCTCGGGCTCTGCTGGGCTGCGCTCCGCGAGGTCGAGGAGCCTCTCTCGCTGCGGCTCATTCGGCGGGCAGTCGAACCTTCGGTTCTCGTCCGCCATTCGGCAGAGCCGACTGTCGGACTCGAACCGACGACCTACTGATTACAAGTCAGTTGCTCTACCAGCTGAGCTAAGTCGGCATCGGAGACCACATGTCTCCGGGGAAGGAACGAGAGTTTACGCGTCGCCGGGGCGTGCGCAACCTGGATTCGCCACCTGTTCTTGCATCCGCTCCCAAACCGGGCTACACCGGCAGACGGTCCGATTCCCGGACCGGCCCATCCGCCTCGCATGAAAGACAAGGCCTTTCTCTTCCTCTGCGGTTGCCCCCGCTCCGGCACGTCCGAAATCACGCGCATCCTCTCCTATCACCCTGCGTTCGCGATCGGGATGGAGCGCTACAAGCACCTGCGAACCGCGGGTCGCATCAGTGAATTGACACCCACCGCTTTCACCCGCGAGACCTTCTTCGGTCCCGATCTCCTGGAGGGCGCGCGCTCCGAGGCCGCGCGCCGCGTCCGCCACGACTTTTACGAGCAACTCCGAGCCCATTTCGACGAGGCCACCTATGTCGGCGATAAGAACCCCTTCTACTTCCGGGCTTACGATCATCTCCTCCGGACATTTCCCGCAGTGAGGATCGTCTTCCTGCTGCGCGACATCCTGCCAGTGGCCCACTCGTGGAAACTCCGGAACGAAAAACGTCACGGCGACGCCAAAATCAGCGATTTCGACCAGGGCGTTGAAGTCTGGAACGAGTCAATCTCCGAGACGTTGAGCCTGGGCCGGCGCTCGCCCGGGACCCTGGCGGTTTGCGATTACGACAAGCTCTACTCAGGTGACTCGGCCTACTACGACCGCCTCCTTCAGTGGCTCGAGGTCGAACCCCACCCCAAAAACGATGTTTATATCGCTCGAAGCATGGAGAAAGCGGCCAACGTCCGAAGCAAACCCCGCAAGTTTTCGCCAGACGAACAGCAGTCGATCGAATCGAATGCCCGGACGGATTTGGCCGCCGAATTGCAGAACGATTTCGGTCTCGAAACGGCCAGCCGTCAGGTTCCGTGAAACCATTCGCTACGTCGCTTCGCTATCGGGTCCCATCTCCCATGAATGGAGCCTGACGGAAGGCCACTCCGTCTTACGGGGCATGATCCGCCTCCCTGATGTGGGCGATTCCTGCTGCATCGCTCTGCGGTTTCGTCGCCAACCGCCAAATACCCCCGCGCCCCAACCCTTTCACTCTTCTGAACATTTAACCTCCCCCTTGCGTCGAAACCGCCATGGGTGAAAGGGTCAGGGTGATCGAGCCAACGGCCAGGACGGAGACGAAACCACTTCCCGGCGCAGTCGCGGAAGACGGTCTCGGCTATGTGCTCGAGCCCGGTCCCCACGGTGCCGTGGCCTGTCTTCTCCGTTTTCCCGGCGATCCACTCCCCCGGCCGGCTTCGCTCGATTCGAAGCGCAAGGCCCAGGCCATCCTCAAACAGCCCTTTCTTACCCCGATCGATCGACGGGTTCTGATGCAGCTCTACATGCTGGCATCGCCGGGGGCTTCCCGCGTCCTCCTCCGCGGCCGCGATGGCGCCCGGGTCCTGCGTGCGCTGACCGCCACGCGCCGGCTCTTCTGGGACCGCCATCCTGAACCGCTCCGTCTCCGCGACGACGCGACCACGGGTTCCCTGGCTTGGGAGCCTCTCGATCTCGCCCGGCAAGTCCCCGTCATCCGCACGGGCGTCGATGGTTCGGCATTGATCGCCACCACGCCGCCCTATCTCTATGATCCCGAGGGCCAAACCGTGCAGCCGGTGGATGCCGGCGTCCCGGATGAAGCGGCCCGGCTCTGGTTGACCGGGGGAACGCAGACGATCGACAGCGCATCGGTGCTCTGCCGCCGCCTGGAGACACGGTTTCCCGGAGTCAGCTTTCCCGCACCTGTGGCGGTGGAATCGGTGTCGCGAACCGACATCGCACCCGGGCCCGTCCTGATCCTCCAAACCGCCGAGCGCCTCACGGAACCGAACGCAAAAGGTGAATCCCGAGCCGTTCCCCTCGCCACCCTGCATTTTGCTTATCACCGCATTCGCATCGCCGAAACCGATGAGCAAATGGAATGGCCCACCGTCGAGGAAGGTCGCGTGCTCTCGATCCGGCGCCAGATCGCCACCGAGCGCGGTTTCCGTGACGAGCTGCTTTCCCTCGGCCTGCAGCGAGCCAGTTCGGTCTGGGGCCTGGAAGCACCCGAGGGTCTCGAATCGGCGTTCGCCCTGCCTGATCAAAGCCCTGAACAGAGCCCTGAATCCTGGCATTCCCTCCTGAGCGAAAACCTCGCTCGCCTCGAGTCGAATGGCTGGACCGTTTGCGCCGAACCCAACCGCCGGATCCTGACGGTGGATCCCTCCCGGTGGTTCGATGGCCTGACTCCCGGCGCCGAACCCGGCACATTTCACTTCGACACCGGTTTCGAGCATGACGGAGAGCGGATCAGCGCCATGCCTTACCTCCGTGATTGGGCCTCCCGCAGCGCCCCCGCCGCCTTGTTCATGCCTGCTCGCCCGGGTGAGACGTTCGTCGCTCCACCGGAAGCCGCCCACCGCCGTCTCGACGCCCTGTTTGAACTCACCGCTCAACCCGCCCTCGAGGAAGGGGGCAAACTCACGCTCACCGCCTCGCGCGTCGTCGAAGTCGCGGCCGCGCTGGACCTCGATCTCAGCCATCTCGACATCCCGGAGTGGCAACGCCACCTTGCCCTGGCGCTTCGGGACGGCCTCGAAACTCATGCCTTGACCGAGCCTGAAGGACTCCGCGCAACCCTGCGCGATTACCAGCGGGAAGGCATCGGCTGGCTGCGAACCCTCTCGGAACGGGGGCTGTCCGGCATTCTCGCCGACGACATGGGTTTGGGCAAAACCCTTCAAACCATCGCGCATCTCCTGGCCGAACGAGACGCCGGACGTTTCGATGGACCGGCCTTGCTCGTGGCCCCCACCAGCCTCATCCAAAACTGGCAGAGCGAACTCAAACGATTCGCGCCACAGCTCAGTCTTCTCACGCTCACCGGCAAAAACCGCCGGACCGCTTACCGGGCCGTCCCCGAAGCGGACGTCGTGCTCACGACTTACGCCCTGGTCCGGCGCGATGCCGAGTGGCATCTAGGATTCCGTTACGCCTGGATCATCCTCGACGAAGCTCAGGCGATCAAAAACCCGAACTCCGGCGCCGCCCGCACCCTTTGCAAGCTCAGCTCCGAGCGTCGCCTCTGCCTGACCGGTACACCCGTCGAAAACCATCTCGGTGAGCTTTGGTCCCTCTTCCACTTCCTCATGCCCGGTTTCCTGGGCGACCGCGAGGGTTTCCGGCTGCATTTTCAGGTGCCGATCGAGCAGGAGCGCTCGGAGGTGGTCCAGGCCCTGCTCCAGCGGCGCGTTCGTCCCTTCCTCCTCCGGCGAACGAAGGCCGAGGTGGTCCAGGAACTGCCGCCAAAAACCGTCATCCGTCAGGTCCTGGAAATGACCGGGCGCCAACGGCAGGTCTACGAGCGCGTCCGCCTGACCATGCGCCAGCGCGTCGTTGCCCAGATTCAGGCGCGCGGCCTGGCACGCTCGAAAATCGTCATCATCGACGCCTTGATGAAACTTCGCCAGATTTGCTGCGATCCCCGCCTGGCGAAACTCGACGATGTCGCGCTCAAACCGGCGCACTCCGCCAAACTCGCACGGCTGATGGAGATGCTTCCGGCCCTGGTCGATGCCGGCCACCGAATCCTGGTCTTCTCTCAGTTTACCAGCATGCTGGATCTGATCGAGGAGGAACTCCGGCGCGCTCGCCTCGACCACACCACCCTCACCGGTGCCACCACCGACCGCGCCCGATGCGTCGACGCCTTCCAAAAGGGCCGGGTTCCCATCTTCCTGATCAGCCTCAGAGCGGGAGGAACGGGCCTGAATCTCACTCGCGCCGACACGGTGATCCATTTCGATCCATGGTGGAACCCCCAGGTCGAGAACCAGGCCACCGACCGCGCCTACCGCATCGGTCAGGACAAACCGGTCATCGTTCACAAACTCATCCTCGAAAACACGGTCGAAGAGAAAATCGTGGCCATGCAGGACCGGAAAGCGGCACTGGCAAAAGGCATTCTATCCGGTGCCCCGGAAGAGGCCCTGGACATCGGCGAGGAAGAGGTGGAGGAACTCTTTGGGCCCTAATTCTTTGCGTCCGGCCCTTCACTACTGCTGCCATGAGTCGCTCCGTCCCGTTCCTCTTCTTCCTCGTCTCCTGCTTGACCGCCATGGCTGAGCCTCTCCCCACCGTCAGCGAACTGCCCGCCCGCCCCGATTTGCCGGATCCACTCGTCAGCGAGGACGGCGCGGCCATCGAAACCGTGGATCAGTGGCGCCAACAGCGCCGGCCCGAGCTTCTGGAGCTTTTCCAAACCTACGTCTACGGCACCGCACCCCCTCTCGCGAGGCCTCGTGAGGTCGAAACGCGATTCACCAAAGCCATCGCGGACGGCAAAGGCCGGTCGCGTGAGCTGAAAATCACCTACGGCCCGGAAGACAGCCCGCCCTTCTACCTTCTCATCGCTGAACCCGCCTCGAAGGGGCCTCACCCGGTTTTCCTGGGACTCAACTTCGCCGGGAATCACGCCTGCACGGACGATTCCAGCGTCAGGTTGAGCACGGCCTGGATGCCGGATCGCTACAGCGGTGAGGAACCGAATCGCGCCTCCGAAGCCCAGCGTGGCCTGCAGAAGGAGCGCTGGCCCTTCGAACTGGGGATCGAACGCGGCTACGCGATGGCCACCGTCTACCACGGCGATTTCGACCCGGACTTCCCCGATTTCACCAACGGCGTTCACGCCGCCATCGCCGAGCAGGGAGCCGCAAGGGGACCGCACGACTGGGGCGCCTTGGCCGGGTGGGCCTGGGGACTTCGCGTGGCGGCCACCGCCTTAGCCGGAGACACGGCGATCGATGCTGATCGCCTCTGCCTGATGGGACACTCTCGCAATGGAAAAACCGCGCTCTGGGCCGGAGCCCTGGACGAACGGTTTGCCCTCGTCGTCAGCAATCAATCCGGTTGTGGCGGCGCCGCCCTCAGCCGGCCGCGCCGCGGCGAAAATATCGTCAACATCAACAGCACCTTCCCTCATTGGTTCGCCGAGGCCTTTCACGGATTCAATGACCGGGAGGATCACCTGCCCGTCGATCAGCACCAACTGCTCGCACTCAT
>CAZCRA010000243.1:0-5296 GCA_964500945.1 uncultured Verrucomicrobiales bacterium
TGTTCACTGCCCTCGATTGTGCCACCTGTCACCGGCCGGACCGAGGCTTCACCGACAGCACGCTGGGAACCGCCACGCTTCACGACGTCGGAACGGTTCGCACCAGCTCCGGCACCCGCCTCGGCGCGCCGCTGACGGGAACCGACACCCCCACCCTGCTCGGCCTCTGGAATGGCGCCCCTTACCTCCACGATGGCTCGGCCCAAACCCTCCACGAGGTGTTCCAACTCACTGGCGGCACCGTCATCCAAGCGGAGTCCTGGACGCGAAACGGCGCCACCCTGGCTTCCACTCAGACGATCCGCGATACCTACAATGGCAGCAGCTTCGGCGGTCTCGTCGAAGTCACGGCCCCGGGCCAAAGCATCGCGCTCACCGGATTCGACGGAGAATCCGGCGGACTGGGCGCCCTCGAACTCCGCATCCACGCCGCGGCGGCCAATACCCTGCGCATCGCGATCAACGGCACCCCTTTCGACCGGACTCTCTCTCCGGCCAAAGCCCCCTCCGCCTGGCAACACGTTCGCGTCGAAGGCTTCACCTGGTCACCCGGCACCATCAACGAGGTCTCGATCACCAGCCTCGGATCAGGCCGCGTCGCCATCGATGCCGTCACGCTCAGCCCCCCCTCCGTCGTCGCAGCCGCCGAGGCCCACCGGTCGGCCCTCGGCCTTAACGAACCCGAGACGGCCCAGCTTCTCGCTTTCCTCCGCGAACTCGATCGCCCCTGGGATGGTCCGGAAATCTACCCCACCCGGCCGTCCAGCATCGACGTCCTGGCCGTCGCCGAAGATCAAATCAATCTCCTCTTTCTGGACGCCTCGGAACTTGAGGACGGATTCATCCTGCAGCACCGGGAACTCGGTGGCACCTGGCAGGAGCGCGTGCTCCCCCTGTCCCCGGGCAAAGATCGCCCGGTCTTCGCCGAATTCGATGGTCTCAGCCAAAGCGCGACCTACGAGTTCCGCGTGGCCCCCCGCCTGGGCAGCGTGCCCACCTCCTGGACGGACGTCGTGCAGGCCTCGCCTCTCCAACCCTCCGGTTCCCAAACCGTGACGCTCACCCCCGTCGATGATGCCTACCTCGAGAACGGCAACCGCCACAACAACGGGTTCGTCAAAGTCGAGGGCTGGAAACGCACCGGCTACCTGAAGTTCGATGTCCCGGCCTCGCCAACCGGTATCCTCTCGGCCAAACTCCGCTTCCTCATCGACGCCGATTCCGGCCACGGCCAATTCGACCTCTACCAGGGCACCTCCAACAACTGGACCGAAACCACGATCACCTCCGCGAACGCCCCGGCTCAAGGCGCCCTGCTTTCTTCCCAATCCGTAAACTACACCGCGGGCAACACTTACGAGGTCCCCATCAACTTGACCCAAACGGGCACCCTCACCCTCGTTCTCCGCCACTCTTCCGG
This sequence comes from uncultured Verrucomicrobiales bacterium, assembly GCA_964500945.1. Taxonomy (GTDB): domain Bacteria; phylum Verrucomicrobiota; class Verrucomicrobiia; order Verrucomicrobiales; family DEV007; genus CAZCRA01. The sequence continues at coordinate 1,421 of CAZCRA010000243.1, forward strand.
CAGCGATTTCTGGCTCAGCTCCAAAGAGGGGAAAGCCTCCCCCGAACTCATCGTTCAATTCGCCGGCAGCGATGTCTCACCGCCCGATCCGCCTCAAATCCTGACCGCACCTGCCGGTCAAACCATCGATGAGGGCGACTCCGCCAGCTTCATCGCCGAGGTCTCCGCCCGTCCCGAAGCGGTGTTCCAATGGTTTCTCGACGGCGTCCCGCTGGTCGATGGGCCTGCCCTCACCGGCGCAAAGACGACGTCGCTGACCCTTCCAGCTGCTCACATTTCCGCTGCGGGGAATTACAGCTTCCGCGTCCAGGATCTAACAGGGAGCGTCACCACGACCGCCGCGGCCCTGATCATCAACCCGCTCCCTCCCGTCGGCTCCTGGCAGGTCAAACACTTCGGGACGCAGGCGAACGACCCCCTCGTCGCGGCCCTCACCGCCGACCCGGACGGCGATCGTTTGATCAACCTCATCGAGTATGCCCTGAACTTGAGACCCCTCACCGGCGACCGCCGCCCGCCGACCCGCGGTTCGCTTACACCGGATGGGAACGAGTTCGGCCTCACCTTCCGCCGCGCCGCGGAAGCCCAGGACCTCGTCTGGATCGTCCAATACAGCCACGATCTCAGCGAGTGGACCACCGGCTGGTCCAGCGACGGAACCACCGGATCGCCCGACGGCACCGTCACGGTCTCGAATGCCGGCACCGACACCGACGGCACCCCCCTCCAGCGCGCCAGCATCCCGGCCTCCGTCCCGAACTGCTTCCTCCGCCTCCGGATCGTCGCGCCGTAGCCCATTTGGGGCTATGATCCCTTTCACCATCGCGAAAGGGCTGAGGTCCCCTAATGCTAGTTAGCGAAGTCTTTTACTCCCTGCAAGGCGAAGGCCGCCTCGCCGGCACCCCATCGGTTTTCATCCGGTTGTCAGGGTGCAATCTCCGCTGTGCATGGTGCGACACGCCCTACGCTTCTTGGGATCCGTCCGGCGACGAGCGATCCGTTGACAGCCTCATCGACCAAGCTCTCGCCTACCCTTCCCGGCACGCCGTCCTGACCGGCGGCGAACCGATGGCCGCCGCCGAAATCCATCAGTTGGCTCATGGCCTCGGCGCCTCCGGTTTCCACATCACCATTGAAACCGCCGCCACCATCCCTCCAAAGCACATCACCTGCGACCTCGCTTCCTTGAGCCCGAAGCTCAGCCACTCCACCCCGGCCCCGGGAACCATCGCTCCAGGCTGGATCCAGCGGCACGAATCCCGCCGCCTCCAACCCAGCGTCGTTCGAGCCTGGATGGACGATTTCGATTACCAGCTCAAATTCGTGGTGGCCTCCCGGCGGGACGTCCATGAAATCGAAGACCTGCTCCAGCGCCTCGGTCACCCTCCGCCTCACCGCATCCAGATCATGCCGGAGGGCACCACCCCCGAAGCCCTCGACCGCGCCGCCACCTGGATCGCCCACCTCTGCCTCGAGAAAGGCTGGCGCTTCTGCGACCGCCTCCACCTCCGCCTCTACGGAAACACGCCGGGAACGTAAACCTACCGACCACTGCCTCATGTTCCTCATCTGCAAATCCATCGAGATCGAAAACGGACACATGCTCGCGAAGCATCCCGACAAATGCCGGTTCCCCCACGGTCACACCCGGAAGGTCGAGTTCGTGCTCGAAGCAGACGACCTCGACGACCGCGAAATGGTCTGTGATTTCAAGATCATCAAGGAAACCATCGGCCAAAAACTTGACGCCTTCGATCACGCCCTTTGCATGAACACGGCCGACCCCATGTTTCCAAAGCTAAAAGAAGCCTATGGCGACCGTGTTATCGGTTTTGAGAAGCAGGATCCCACCACCGAGATCCTGGCCCGCCATTTCTACCAACTCCTCGACCAGGAACTCGCCGCCTACGCGCAATCCCCAGCCGATTCAAAACGATACCCCCTCCGGCCATCCGTCCGCATCCATCGCGTCCGCGTCTGGGAAACCTCGTCTTCCTGGGCCGAATACCACCCCTGACCGATCTCGAGCCCACCAAATCCCATGACCCTTCTCACCCGCCTCACGATCCTCTTCGCCTTCGCCTCACCCCTGCTGCGCGCGGATGAACTCTCCGGCATCTCCATTGCCTGGGAAAAACGCCAGCTCGAGTCCAGCTTCTTCGCTGAGGGCGCTTGCTTCGGCGATTTGGACCGCGACGGCCACACCGACGTCGTCGCCGGCCCCTTCGCGTGGCTCGGCCCGGATTTCGAGCGCCGCATCGAAATCTACCCGCCCAAACCCTTCGAGGTGAAGGGCTACTCCGACAATTTCATGAGCTACACCCATGACCTCGATGGCGATGATTGGCTCGACGTGGTCGTGATCGGCTTCCCGGGAAAAGAAACCCGGTGGTATCAGAACCCGGGAAACCTCGAGGCCGGACACTGGCCCGTTCACATCGGCTTCGACGCCACCGAAAACGAATCCGCCCTCTTCACCGACCTCACCGGCGACGGCAAACCGGAACTCGTCTGCTCCCGCGGCGGCATGTTCGGATACGCCACACCGGACTGGGCGAACCCCACCACCCCCTGGACCTGGCACCCCATCTCGCCGGAAAAAGCCACCGGTGGCCGCTTCACCCATGGGCTCGGCGTCGGCGACGTCGATGGCGATGGCCGTCTCGACCTGCTCGAGAAAAACCGCTGGTGGCGCCAGCCCGATTCGCTCGATGGCGATCCGCTTTGGACCTCGCACCGCAGCGATTTCACCCCAAAAGGTGGCGCCCAGATGTTCGCTTACGATTTCGACGGCGACGGCGATAACGACGTCCTGACGAGCCTCGCCGCCCACGCCTATGGCTTGGCTTGGTTCGAGCAAATCGAAGAGGATGACCGCAAACGCCTCGTCCGGCGCGACATCATGACCGATAAACCCGAGGAGAACGCCCATGGCCTCGCTTTCAGCCAGCTCCACGCCATCGACCTGGCCGACATCGACGGCGATGGGGTGAAGGACATCGTCACCGGCAAGCGTTTCTGGGCCCACAACGGCCGCGACCCCGGCGGGAACGACCCCGCCGTCCTCTACTGGTTCCGCACCGTTCGCGAAAACGGTGGCGTGAGCTTCGTCCCCTACAAAATCGACCACGATTCCGGTGTCGGGACCGAAGTCAAAGCCGGAGACGTCAACGGCGATGGGCTCCTCGACATCGTCAGCGCCAGCAAGAAAGGCGTCTTCGTCCATCTCCAGCGCCGTCCGGGCGCCTGACCCGAACCTCACCGTCTCACCCGTGCTTTTCCATCTCGACGGCGAACATCGCCCCCTCGCCTACAAGCTGCTGGCCTCGCTCGTCGTCCCCCGCCCCATCGCGCTGGTCACCACCATCGACCGGGAGGGTCGCGTCAATGCCGCCCCGTTCAGCTTCTTCAACGCTTTCGGCTCGAAACCACCCATCGTCGGCTTCGCCCCCGGTGATCGCGAACCCGGCATCCCCAAGGATACGGCGCGAAACATCCGCGAGACTGGCCAGTTCGTCGTGAACCTCGTCGACGAATCCATCGCTCAGGCCATGAGCGACTGCTCGGCGGAACTGCCCCACGGCCAAAGCGAACTCGAACACGCTGGTCTCACTCCCGTGCCCTGCCACGCCTCCAAAGCTCCCCGCATCGCCGAAGCGCCCGTCAGTCTGGAGTGCCGGGAATGGGGCACCCTCCGCATCGGCCAGAATCGCCTCGTCATCGGCATCGTCGATCACCTCCACGCCCGCGAAGGCGTGATCGCCCCCGCCACAAACCGCGTCGTTCCCGAGAATTTCCCCGCCATCGGCCGCATGCACGGCGCCGATGGCTACTGCCACACCCGCGATTTCTTCAAAATCGACCGCCCCGGCTGAC
>CAZCRA010000244.1:0-5295 GCA_964500945.1 uncultured Verrucomicrobiales bacterium
TCGACGCGTGGGAAGGAGCCGAGGAGGCGGAGGTCGGCTTCCAGGGCGGCGTCGGGGGCTTCCTCCTCTGCGGCTTCTGGCTCGAACTGGCGTTCCAGGTGCGCGGCGTGAGCTTCGCAGGTTTCCGGGCGGATGGGTATGCCCTGGACGGTCAAGGCAAAGGTGGCGGAGCGGAGCAGGGGACCGGCGCTGACCTCGAAGTGGGTCTCGTTGTCCCCGGCGTGGAGGAGCGGGCGGGCCAGGGCGGGGCGATGGGCGCGGTCAAAGAGCGCCTCGAACCAGCGGTCCTTCAGCGTGCCGGGATCGCGCCGGGCGGCGTCGTAGAGGCGGGCGGCGAGGGAGCCCGGGCCGCCAGAGAGGGTGACGGGCGCTGGAGGCCTGCCGGAGGAGGAGGACGCACAGGGCGGCGAGGCCTTTGTTCCAGCGAAAGGACACGGCGCCCGGGTGATCCAGGGCGCGGAGGGAATCGGCCAGGTGGCTAACGGGTTCCCCGTCCACGGAGACGCGGGCCTCGGCGAGGCGGAGCTGGCCTTCGGGGCTGTGGTAGCGGAAATCCAGGTCCAGGCGCAGGTCCATGTCTCAAGATAGACGGGAATGGAACCGTTTGGCAATGCGCCGGCGGCTGGAACTGGGAAGTGGCTGGGAGGTGGGGGGGTCGACAGTCAAGCGGGATCATGAACATTCTCCTTTGTTTTTGCTGGTTCAGTGGCATTTTCAAACCTCCTCAACCTCATCCTCCGCGACTGGTTGTTCGGACACAATGGCCCGCTTCCCGGCTGCGTTTTCCACCAGCTCAAGCAGCGCAGCTTTCCGCGCCCGGTAGAAGCTGGACCCCCTTCTTCCCCGGCCCAATGGTGACTCGGGAGCGGGAGGGCCGAAAAGCGAATCTGATCACCCCCACCCATCAGGTAGGGCGAAATCAGGTAGGGCGAACTAGGTAGGGCGAACTAGGTAGGGCGAACTAGGTAGGGCGAACTAGGTAGGGGGAACCGTCCCCGGTGAGCCTCCGGCGCCGGCTCGCCGCGATCCTCCCGGACGTCCCAGGACCTCCAAACCCTTGATTCTGCTCTTCGACGCCGCATAAGCTCTTCATCATCCTCGAAATACACCACACCAAAACCTCACCCTTTTGCCAATCCCTTTTCGCTGAGCTAAGACGACTGATCCTCCCCCAAACGGATTGCAAAGCCCCCTCTCCTGATTGCTCCCTCCCATGACCGATTCCACACGACCCCACTCTAGTTATTGGCACCGCAAGCTCGGGGCCTTGTTGCATGATAGCCCTGACAAGGCCGTCGATATCCTCACTCACGAGTGGCGGGCAAAGCAGTTCAAGAAGCTCTTCAATCTCGAGCCGAATGCCTTCAACAAAATCGCCGATTTCGACGCGGCGGCCGCGGACCGGCTTCCTTTTCCCGAGCCCGAGCCCGATCTACTCCGGCAGGATCTTGATGGCCTGAAACAACTGCCTCACCCGCTCGGCGGGGCCCACCTGCCGCTCAAGGGCTTCCAGTCGGTAGCCGAAGCCGAGGAGATCTCGGCCAAGACGATGCCTTTTCTGATGCGTTCCGACGATCCGAGGGCGCTCTTCCTTTGTGCCTGGCGGTTCTGGCGAAACTGGGCGTCTCATGCCGACGCCCGCTTTGCCTTTCTCCCGGCCGATACCCGCATCCCGGATCACACGATCTGGAATCATCTCCAAGTCACGACCGCCTTTCAAGGCGCCTTGCCGGGAAAGCAAAACCCCGAGATCGAGGACGCGCCCCGCTTGCTTCTCTTCTCCCTCGGGCCGGTGCAGGATTTCATCGCCGCCGCCCGCTCGACCCGTGATCTCTGGAGCGGCTCCTATTTACTATCGTATCTCGTCAGCAAATTCCTCGGCGACATCGCCCTCGAGTTCGGCCCCGATCACGTTCTTTTCCCCAATCTGCTCGACCAACCCTTGCTCGATCTCCGGCTCCGGGAGCACATTTTCGACAAGCACCACTTCGCGGAGAAACCGATGTCGATCTGGGAGGGGTTCGGATACACCACGGACGCGATCCCGCGCCTCCTCACTCCCTCGCTGCCAAATCGTTTTCTCGCCCTCCTCCCGGCCCGGGACCACAAAGGGAAATCGATCAATGAATGGATCGCCTCCCGGGTCGAGGACCTCAAGGACGAACTCTTTGAGATCCGTGACTCGGTCGCTGATTTTCTCGAAGAGAGGGATGTCGAATCCATCGGCACCTTTGATCGCGCTCGGTTTGATCAGCAATGCGAACGGCTCCTCGAAATCCACTGGCAAACCCTGCCCATTCCGCGCCGCGTGGAAGATCTCGATGCCTGGATGGAGCAATTGCCCGCCGATGAGGAAACGGAAACCGGTGAGAGGAACGGCGTTGCCTATGCGCCGCGAAAAGCCTTCGCCGCCATCCAGGAGATGATCCGACGCGAGGGCTGCAAACCACAATATCCCCTGCGCACCACGTCCAACTGGGGCGGACTTAATGCCCTGATCGCCCACCTGCACGACGGGGCCAAGGCTGCCCGCATCTTCGATGCCTGGCGCGAAGGACGCTGGAGTTCAGGCATCACCTACAACAAAGACGCCCTCAATGGCCGCGAAGAAGCCGTGCTTTCGGTCGGGGATAAAGAGGCGGCAGTGAAGGCTTTCTGCTCCGAGTTAGAGATGAGCCAAGGCACTCTCAAACAGGGCGAAATCCTCGGTGCCTCGACTCTCCTAAAACGCTTCTGGTGGCAGTCCAAAGAGAATGTCCTCGGCCTGACCGCCCAAGACATGCGGGAACATCATCCCATGCCCAACACCCGGTCGGTGGCGATGGGACGACCTTTCGATTTCGACACCGAAGAGGAGGACACGCCGGATGACGGCGAAAAATACTTCGCCATTCTCGCTCTCGATGGCGACGAGATGGGCAAGTGGATCTCCGGCTCCAAATCGCCGGACAACAAACATTGCCTTTCGCCCAAGGCTCAAGACTTTTACGAGAAAAAAGCGCCGGACTTTCTCACCGCACCGCGCACCCTGACGCCTTCGTGGCATCTTCAGTTCTCCGAGGCACTGGGAAATTTCTCCTTCCACTGCGCCCAACGCATCGTCGAGGCCTTCGACGGCCGGCTTCTCTATGCGGGCGGAGACGATGTCCTCGCGATGCTGCCCGCCGCCGATGCCCTGCCCTGCGCCCGCGCCCTCCGTGCCGCCTTTCGAGGGGAGGAGGGACTCAATGAGGTCAAGGGAACCCTAACTGGTGCTGAAAAGAAACGACATTCGGATCGCGCGACCCCGCTCTTCGCCGTCGCAGACTCGGGCTACCTGAAACTTTCTCCCAAAGCCACGAACCGCCACGGAGATAAACGCGGTCTGCTCTCCGATCCCGTGAGCTTCCCCGTCCTGGTTCCCGGTCCGAAGGCGGATGTCTCTGTCGGCATCGCCATCGCCCATTTCAAAGCGCCCTTGCAGGATGTCGTCCGCGCCGCCCAGGCCGCTGAAAAACGGGCCAAGCGCAAGCTGGAGGAAGGAGGCCTCGGGCGCGGGGCGTTCGCGATTTCGCTTTTCAAACGCTCCGGCGAACAGCTCGACTGGGGCGCAAAATGGGATTCCTACGGTCATCAATCGCTCGATCTCCTCTGCAAAGCGCTGAACGAGGGTCAGCTCAACGCCCGTTTTCCCCACAAATTTGAGGCCCTGCTGGCACCCTATCGCTGTGCTGCCGGAAGCGGCTTGGTCGCGGAATTTGCCGATGAGTTTCCGGACCTGCTCGAAAAGGAACTCGATCACTGTCTGCACCGCAACGAGGGCGGCTCGCTCTCCGACGACGCCCGCGAGACGCTGATCCGATACTGGGAGGACGACCTCGCGAAGCGGCTTGCCGAAGATACCGCCTCCCCGTCGCAGAACGATTCCGGGAAATCCGCCGCTGCCGCGCGCCGCTTTGATCACGCCCTCAACCAGTTCATCAACCTCCTCCGCACCGCCGCGTGGATGAAATCCTGACACCATCCTTTTCACCATGAGTATTCACACGCTTTCTCTCACTCCTGCCGACGTTCTCTTCTTCCGCGATGGGCGGCCGATGGAGGGTTCGTCCTCCGGTCATGGCGCGGCCTGGCCGCTCCCGCATGTCTTTGATGCTGCGCTCCACCACGCCCTGCGTCGCGCCGACCTCGGCGAGGTCCATCGTCACCGCGTCGCCCGAAGCGGAAAAATTCTCAATAAATACCGCGAGGACCTTGGCCGCGAATTCGGCTCGCTGCAGAGCGCTGGCCCTTTTCCGGTCGATGCCGACGGCGTCTGGCATTTTCCCCGTCCCGCCGACCTCCAGGGGATGGATCTCACCGTGACGCACGCCCCGCAGAACCGTTCGCTCCCCGGATCGGTCTCGTCTCTGCCCGCCGAGCTTCGCGCCGTGGTCAGCGGCCGCCCGCCCAGCAAGGAGACACCGGGGAACTGGATGTCGCTTTCCGCCTACCGATCCTACCTCGACGGAAATGCGGAGGACTCGCCTTTTCGGAAAGATGACTCCATTTTCGGGGCCGAACACAACATCGGGATCGGGCTTTCGCCGGAGACCGGCACTCAGGACGGTGAGCGGTTTTACTCCGCCTCCTACCTCCGCCTCAAAGAAGGCTGGTCCATCGGCCTCCTCGCAAGCTGTCTCGACAAAAGGAAAGGAGCCCCAAGCGGGGGAGCTCCCCGCGATCTCATCTCCGCCGCCTTTCCTAATTCCGGTGCCGAAACCCGCATCCTCGTCGGCGGTCAACAGCGCAGCGGCACCGTCCGGCGCGAGACGCCCGGCGAACTGCCACTCCCGCAGGGGCGGGTGTCCGGCTTTTCCGAAGAGGGAGGCCGCTATCGCGTGAAGTGGGTGCTCCTCACCCCGGCAGTCTTTCCTCGAATCCCGGAGAACAGGGAGAAACAGGTTCCCGCCCACCCCGGCGGTTGGCTCCCGAGCTGGATCGATGCGAGTCATCGCGTTTGGCTCAGGGACCCGGCTCAGACCGATCGCCAGCCCGGGGAGAACCGGAAAGCGTGGCGGGAGCGTGTCACCAAACTCGATCGCATCGATGCGCAGCTCGTCGCCTTTCTCTCACCGGGCCGCCCCCTGCCGGTCACGGGATGGGCCGCCTGCGACACCGACGAGGAAACCCACGAACTGATCGCAACTGGCGGAGCACGCTCCACCCACCTCGCGGTCCCTGCCGGAGCGGTTTACTACTTTGAAACGTCTCAGCCCGAAGTCCTCGCCGCCGCACTGAACTGGCATGGCGACGGCGAACCCACGGAGGTCCGCA
>CAZCRA010000245.1:0-5265 GCA_964500945.1 uncultured Verrucomicrobiales bacterium
GCTTGCCGAACAGCACCGCTCCCATATCGGCTCGCAAAATGGCTGAGGTACATACCTAATCAGGTAATCTTTTGGGCGCGCCGCCAGTGTGATACCGTTCACGCGACTATTCCCAAACCGTGTGGCCAAAGCCGTTTTTACCTGGCATGGCAGTAGATATGGTTTCACTAACACTGCGTACTGAATTAGTTCCATTTCATATTCACATTATTCGAGCGTACGCTTCCAGAATTGTTGGATGCGATCTTTCGTCTCGAGGATCTTGCGTGTCTACAGGGTATAGAACTGGATTGGCGTTTTTCCGGTCAACAGTTTCTTAACCTGCCCTGATGACGCAAGGGCTTTGTTAGTAACGGCATTAAAGCCTATCCACGTAAGTGTCGGGCATCACTGGAGAAGGTTAATGAAACAAACCAATACTATTGATCGAATTACGACCAGCAAAAGTACTATACGTGCTGCCATAGCGGGAGTTATGTTATTGGCACTCACTGCCTGTTCATTCTCCACAGTACTCACGGTACTAATAGTGGTCGGAGAAGTTGCTAAAATCATCCAAAAACATGTGCTTAGCCCACCGGCGGCGGAGCTGGCAAACTTTGATGCAACGGATGTGAGCAGCTATTTGGAGTTTGACAATGTGGCGCTAAGCTCGTCCAATGGCGATGTAACTATAACTATATATGATGAAGTTACGCGTCAGGAACTCGGTCAAAACACCTTTGCGTTTAACGTTTCTGGAAGCAACGTTGTCACTTTCAGCAATCCGTCTACAGTAACATCTTGGGTGCAATCGTTTAGCAATTATCAAGGTGGAACGGGCTTTATTGACGTAGAAATAGAAATAGAGTATGAGGTAGCGATGCCGCCGCCAGGAGAGTCGGGAACGGTTTCATCGACTGATCTATGGAACGATGTCCCTGTGGCTTCAAGCTCGCTAATGCTTTTTCAGGATTGCCCGCAAGAACCAAACTTTCAGATCTGCGCGTAAAATTGGAACTTTGCGCCCACCGATACATTTCGGTGGGCGCAAAGTTTATGTCCGATATCAATTTCTGGAAAAGTCATGCGATTCGTAGCTCTCCTAATTTTCGTCCCGTTAGCCGGTTGCGCCGGGGCGCTTTCGAAAATGTACTACCCGCTGATCAAGGAGCGAAATCCTGCCTGGACTGCGACGGTGACGTCACAGGAAAACACCACTTATATAGAGTGGGTGTCATCAATACCAGGTCAGGAAAGCGAAGTGCAATCAATTGCTACAATCACCGAAATCCCGGTGATTGCAGAAGGCGTTACGCAGCAATGGCGGTGGACAATTAGGGGTGAACAGGCCGTCGCCGACTCGGTTCAGCAGGCGTTTGCAGACCTTGACGTGGAGGGAACAGCCGTGGCGTCTTCCGTAGGTACTCTTGTACCTATTTCGGATTGGTCAGGTGCAATGAGCCGCCTGTATCGATTAACCGAGTTTCTTCTGGCGACCACGCCGCCGGCGGCCGACCTGACTCTGGTTCTTGTTCCCGAGCCGCATTCTTACCGGCATACAGCGAAGTTCGCGCTCACTGACCCGGTCACGATAGAGACCGTTGTTCCCTTTCCGGTAAATGTTGAAAACCCAGACCACGAGGACTCTGAACGGTTGGCTGCACTCACGCGCTCGGTTGCTATCATTGGAATGCCTGTTCAACATGTGGCGCTTGAATACGGCCAGACCTCGGCACCGGAAGGTGGAATCGCCCGAACCGTGAAGGCGCACGCCAACTCTTACTGCTGGCTCACCGCCGTGCGCCGCGGATTGTACTTGGGTAGTGACCTCTCTGTACGGCCGTCATCCGACTCGATTAGTCTGAGTCAGCTGTCACTTGCACTCCCACTTATTAAGTCGACTCAGAAACGGAACCCCGACGACCACAGCGTGCTCGGCATGCTCGCAGCTATTTCTCTACTCCGCGACGAAGAGCGATTTCTCGAGGCCCGACGAACCCAACGTCCATCGCTGGGAACGCAAATTGAGCGCATAGATAGCTTGATGGGTTTCTGCCGGGATTATCTTCAGTATCCGGGGAATGTTCTGGAAGATCCGGTTCCGCTTGACGGTATCCCATCAGCAAGCTTGTTCGATGAGCCCAGAACGCATTGAGCCTTCTCGAGGCAACAGCTTGAGAAGCAAACCACTGTTTGCTCTTGTTGCCGGGGCATTCCTGTTTGGATGTACGACATTCACCGGACCGGGCTGGATATTGGCCCACTCCGACTATCTCGGCGTCGAAGTCCGATCCGCCACTCCACCATATAGGGTAATTTCTCACGCTGGCGTAAGGGCGCCGCAAACCCCCGACCGAAGGGAATGGACCTTCGACCGGCTGGCGTCTTCGACGGTAGTGATAGATAGAGCGTGCTTCGCTCAATCATGCTGGACCATTGCTGCAGTCCCGGCGGTTGCAGATGCCGCCGGCTATCAGCTGTCGGATGACTGCAACTCAGGACTCGGCGATTCGCTGGTATGTCGGGGCCGAAGTTGGCGCTCCGCTCTGTGCGAGGCCACAGAAGCTTCCGAGTATCTGCTTGATGGAGCCCCGCTCCCGCTCGAAGTCGTGATCTATCTCATAGATGGAAATGACACGATCGAGGATGCTGTGATCGGAGAAAGCGAGACTTCAGTACCGCTTACTTTCGTATTTCAATATCCTGCGTATGACGACAATTCGGAATATTCTGCCCAGCGAAGAGGTGACGCCCTTATCCGAATAATGAGCAAGATCTGGCACGAAGTTCAACACGTGAATAGCTTCGCTTCTGCATCTCATTTCAAGGCTGCGCATAAAGAGGTCGGCCTTATCGCGGAAAATGAAGCCAATAGCGTTTGCTGGGAGTATTCAATAGAAGCAATCATGGCCTATTCCGTCGGCAGCCCCATGGACATTACGAAAAGCAATGATAAACATCTGGCTGGGATGAGGGAGGTTTTCGGACCGATACAACGCACAAATGCGAGCGCGGTTGTCCCAATGCTGGTCGAGAATAAGCTTGTTGATTTCCTGACCAACGTCGATGCATCGGCACGTGTCGGTGACAGCCTAAGAATAGACCCCGATGACACCCGTCTGCTTGATCACCTTTTGACTTTTTGTCGTGCATATTCGCCTGACTTCACGGGGGATACACTCAGGCCATTAATATGGTCGAAAACAAGGTCAGACAGGATGTTTGACTCAGTAAGCGTGACCGCGCGTTGCGAGAATTAATGCTCGACCTAGTTTACAAGGAAATACTATTACGATTAATTTCGACATGCTTATCGATTGTCGTATTCTCACAAAGTTATACTTCCGCCGTTCCTCCATTGAATACAGCTCACAATGCATATTTCATGGCCGACAGAACAATCATGCCGGTGTCAAGCAATGTGCCGTCGCCAAAAGGTTCAAGGATCTCAGATCAGAAGTATCCGATAGAAAACGTCACACCCTATTGTCAGTACGAACGGGTTTTACGGTTTGATAGGATGATTGACCCGGTCACGCTAACCACTCTCGGCTACCGAAGCAACGAGATGACTAAACTGGAAGGCGATCAAGAATGCAATTTTCTGGGTGAAGTTCAAGATGCGAAGGGTATAGTTGTTCTTTTGACCGGTTTAGGATTGCCTAGATTATCAATGATACATTATGCAAATATGCTAGCTAGTAGAGGGTTCGCGCCTATGTTGATGGATTCTCCTTGCTTACAGTTACTATCAGGGGAATATATTGCAGACTTTGGGGGTGTAATCTGTCTATCCAATGCACTCGATAGTCTAGATGAAGGCATTCCAATATTGTTGATCGGGTATTCATACGGCGGAAGTATTGCAATTTCAACGTCGGCGCTAAGTACAAGAGTACATGCTGTAGCAGCAATCGCACCCGTTGTTTCCTGGCAATCGCTGCAAAAGTGGACGGGCCAAGGGAGAACACCCTCTGATAAGGATGAATTTGCGAATGGTGGTCGCTTGCCAGTCTTGCGGCGTGGAAAAAATATAGATGACTTACTAAATAATCTAGAGAGCGAGCCAAACGAGCTCGCTCCTGATGCATTAGCCAACAAAGTCTCTATTCCGGTCTTTATAATCGGCGGGACAAAAGACAATGTGGCTCGCCCGGGAGAATTGAGAAGTCTATCAGAGTCGATATTAAATTCTTCGTTAACTATATTAGATGCTGGCCACCCTCAACTCCTTGCATCGAAGGATTACGACCTTCCGAGCCTAGTTATTCAATCGATTGAGACTGTAATACCCTAACATTAAGGACAACTGTCTTTGTAAAGGAGATTGCAATGTTTACCGCGCTGAGATCGCTTTGTTTTAGCTTAATTCTTCTCTCCTCTTCATCCATGGCAGACTCAATTATGATTGAATGCCATTTCGTTCCCTATTCGAACTGCCATCTCGAGATTACTTACAGCTCTCCTGAGTCCCTTAAGAACGCAGGATTTTCAAATTCAAAGATTTTTATTGTACAAGACGTAGTCTTACTTCACCCCGGCCTATATTCAAGCACGCTTTCTTTGCGGTCAAAAGATCGTAGTGAAATCGAAAGATTTGAAGAGTTTTACTTCAGAGTCCGAGACAATAGAGTATATTTCGACAGACATTTTTCCAACTCGCTTGAGCTCAAGCACTTCAAGTCGGTAGCGAATAGCGGTGCCATACAAACCGCAGTGTTAAAGACACAAAGGATTCCGCTAATTGTTCCAGACCCGGAAGTTAAGAAAGGTAATATTGAGGTTAGTATTTATCGCAAAGGAGACGTCGTGAGTCATTCGAAAGCATATCTGGAACCTTACGATGGATGCTGGTTTGACGAGCAACAGTGCGTTGAACGTCATATTCAACCTGATTAGAAGTTGGCGTTAGGTTCCGTGATGGCTGTCCGCCACTGCCGTGCTGATGGGGGACGAACTCGGGCTGAGCTGGATATGAGACCTGTCGACCACGCTTGAACTGACATTTGTCGCTGAGCGCTGAAGCCCAGAAGCTATCGGCCTAACCGAGCATCTGGAGAGCATGGCCCCCTTATGAAGCAGCGGGCTAGGTGCATATTCCGGCCCAACGTGAACACCCAATCCGGTCCAACGTGAACACCTGATCCGGTCGAACGTGAACACCGAATCCGGTCTCAACGTGAACACTTTTGCCGTTTCTCCGGATTCGGTGTTCACGTTCGACCGGATCGGAACGTGTCAACCTTTTTCCAACAGATCGGCGCATTTTTTTATGTAACAACC
>CAZCRA010000246.1:0-5250 GCA_964500945.1 uncultured Verrucomicrobiales bacterium
GGAGAAACCGAGGCGCGTGGGCCAGCGTGGATGCATGCCCACCATCGGAAGGACAGGCGGGCGTTCTGTCAAGCGGTTTGCGGGAGTCGGAAGGTGCTGGGTTGACGATTGTTGATTGACGATTGACGATTGACGATTGTTGATTTTTGAGGTTTGGCGTTCTTGCCGCTTTGGACCCATCAACCCTCCGCACGCGCGGGAGTGAGAAGGCGATTTGGGCGCCAAGTTTTCAGGATGGTGACCGCATCTAAGCCTTTCCGAGGAGGGTTTCGAGGTGAGAAGCGGCGGCGGAGGCGAGGCCGTGGAGGTGGTATCCGCCTTCCAGGGTGGAGACGAGGCGGTTCTCGCAGTGTTTGGCGGCGAGGTCGAGGACGATTCGGGTCAGTTCGGCGAAATCCGGGTCGGTGAGGCGGAACCGGCCGAGGGGGTCGCCATTGCGGGAGTCGAACCCGGCAGAGAGGAGGATGAGGTCGGGCCGGAAGTCGTCGAGAGCTGGAACGAGGCCGTTTGTGAACGCCTCCCGGAGACTTTCCATGGTGGTGCCCGCGGGAAATGGGGCGTTTAGGGTGGTGCCCTCCCCGGGTCCGTCTCCGGTCTCTTCCGGCGCTCCGGTTCCGGGATACCAGGGATGCTGGTGGGTGCTGAAATAGAAGACCGAGGGATCGCGGTAGAAGGCATCCTGAGTGCCGTTTCCGTGATGGACGTCCCAGTCGACGATGGCCACGCGATCGAGGTCGTGCTTCCGCTGGGCGTAGCGTGCGGCGACGGCGACGGCGTTGAAGATGCAGAAGCCCATTCCGCGCTTCGGCGTGGCGTGATGACCCGGGGGGCGGGTCAGGCAGAAAGCATTGGGTGCTTTGCCCGCCATGACGGTGTCGATGGCTTCCAGCAGGCAACCGGTGGCGTGGGCGGAGACGTCGAAGGAATCGATGTCGATGGACGTGTCACCCGTGGAGAGCTGTGGCCGGCCAGCTTCGACTTCGCGGCGAACGAGTTGGATGTAAGCCGGGTCATGGACCAGGGCCAGTTCGGCATCGGTGGCGGCGCGTCCGTCGAGGGCGACGCATTTTTTTGTCAGCCCGCGCTCCTTAAGTTCCCTCTCGACCGATTCCACCCGGGCGGCGCGTTCGGGGTGACCGACGCCGGTGTCGTGACGTTGAAAGATGGGATTGGCGACGAGAGCGGACATGTTCGGTGGGTCAGGCGGTCATGAGGGAGGTTTGGCAAAGGCTGCTGTAGAGGCCGTCTTGTTGAAGGAGGTCGTCATGGGTTCCCTGCTCGATGATACGACCGTGGTCCAGGACGTAAATGCGGTCGGCGTGACGGACGGTGGAGAGGCGGTGAGCGATGACAAAGTTTGTTCGATTGGCCATGAGCTTTTCGAGGGCCTGCTGGATGAGGCGTTCGGTCTCGGTGTCGACGCTGGCGGTGGCTTCGTCGAGCAGGAGAATGGGCGGGTTTTTCAGGAGGGCGCGAGCGATCGAAATGCGCTGTTTTTCACCGACGCTGAGTTTGACCCCGCGTTCACCGACCGTGGTGTCGAGGCCCTCGGGGAGTCGCTTCGCGAATCCGGCAGCGTTCGCGATTTCCAGGGCTCGCCAGAGTTCGAGGTCGGTGGCGCCGCGTTTTGCGATGACTAGATTGTCGCGGACGGTGCCGTTGAAGAGGAAGCTTTCCTGGGTGACGAAGCCGATTTGGTCGCGGAGCGATCGCTTGTTGACGTCCCGGATGTTGGTTCCGTCGATGGTGATGGAGCCGGAGTCAGCCTCGTAGAAGCGGGCGAGGAGGTTGATGATCGTGGATTTCCCGGCGCCGGTGGGTCCGACGAGGGCGATGGTCTGCCCCGGGCGCGCATCCAGGTCGATGTCCTGGAGGGTGGCGATGCGGTCGGTGTAGGCGAAGCAGACGTCGCGATAGACGACGTGTCCCCGGACGGGCGGCAGGTCGTCGCCCTCGTCCAGGCTGGGCTCGGGTTCGGCGTCGAGCACGCCGAAGACGCGTTCACCGGCGGCGCGGCCGGTTTGGATGAGCTGGTTGAGTTGATGGAGGGTGTTGATGGGGGTGTAGAAGTAGAGCGTGACCAGGTAGAGGAAGCTGGCGAGGGCGCCGACGCCGATTTTGTCCTGGAAGACGAGGGTGGCGCCGTAGCCGATGACGATGACCTGTCCGGTGGCGTTGATGAAGGCCATGCCGGGCTTGTAGATGGCCCAGGCCCTCATGACGAAGAGGGTGGCCTGCCGGACCTTTTCGCTGACGCGATTGAAGTTTTGGTGTTCGGATTTCTCGAGGGCGTAGGCTTTGATTTGGCGGATACCGGCGATGTTATCGTGGAGGAGGGAGTTCATTTCGCCGGTGACCTTTCTGACGTAGGACCAGCGTTTGCGGCCGCGAGTGTAGAGGATGGCGCCGGCGGCGAGGAAGGGGATGGGGATGAGGGCGGCGAGGGTGAGCTGTGTGCTGGTGAGGAACATCATGGTGCCCACGACGACGATTTGAAGGACGGCGACGAGGCCTTGCTCGATTCCGTCGATGAGCACGCGTTCCATGCTTTGGACATCCTCCGAGACGCAGGTCATGGTGTCGCCGGTGGGGGTGCTGTCGAACCACTTTAGGGGGAGTTTTTGGATGTGCTCGTAGAGATCGCTGCGAAGGTCGAAGATGACGCGCTGCTCGAAGGTGTTGTTGAGTTGGATGCGGAGGGATTCGAAGAATTCCCGGAAAAAGAAAGCGAGGATCGCGATGCCGATCATGGGGAGGACCCAGCCGGTTTTCTCGTTTGGGATGACGTCATCGATGAAGACAGCGATGATTTTGGGGAAGACGATGACGAGAACGGTCGCGAGGATGGCGCAGGCGAGCTGAGCGATCGCTAGGGACGGATAGCGGCGGAGGTATCCGAAAATGCGCAGGGTGATGTTCATACGTTCGTCTTACGTTTTGGCATGACAAGCGGGTGGCCGAGTGGATATTGACCGACTCCCCGTTGCCCGAGAGACCTTCTGCAAAGATGGCGCGCAAGCAAAACGTTCCTGTCCTTTGGCGCAGGCTGGGCTGGGTGAGCCTGGCGCTGCTCTTTCTGGCGGCCGGGGCCGTGATTGGCTGCAACGCGTGGGTCTCGCTGTCGGTCGCATCGTTCGTTTACAGCGATGCGGGGGAAATTCCGCCAAAGCAGGTGGGGGTCGTTCTTGGGACGTCGAAGAATGTGGCGCCGAACCGGCCGAATCTGCATTTTCAGACGCGGATGGAAGCGGCGGCGGAACTTTACCAGGCGGGCAAGATTCAACACGTTCTGGTAAGTGGAGCGGAAAACAGCCGCTATTACAACGAGCCGCGGGACATGGAGCGGGAGTTGATGCGGTTGGGCGTGCCCGAGGGGGCGATCACGCGCGATCCCTCGGGATTCCGGACGCTGGACTCGGTGGTTCGTGCGGCGCGCGTGTTTGGGCAGGAATCCTACATTGTGATTTCGGACGATTTTCATGTGGCGCGGGCGGTTTTTTTGGCGCGGCACTTCGAGCACGAGGTGACGGGGTTTTCGGCAAAGAGCGTGGCGATGCGATATTCCCTGAAGAGCCGGCTGCGGGAGGTTTTGGCGCGAGTGAAGGCGGTGTTGGACGCCTATTTGTTGCAGACACCTCCCCGCGAGCTGGAAGCGCCGCGGCCAATCGAAGTGGTGTGAGGGAGGAGCGAGGGGTGGGGAGGCCGGAAGTGAAAATGCGATGAGGGTTTGAACTCAGCGGGAAAAAGGTGCTTCATGAGGGCTCGTCAGGTTCTGTCCGAAAGCGTCGGGCTGTCTCGTGGCCGATCCGAACCGTCAAGACCCCTTTGAATCACCTGGTCCTTGCTCACCCGCGCGACGATCTGCTGCTGGCCCAGGCTGCGGGGTATTTCGGCACGCCCACGCTGACCGAGAGTCATGCCAATTACTCGTTCGGTTTCTTCGCTTCCGCGCGCAGCTTTTTCCGGGAGCCGGTCGATGGCGTCTGCGTCTGTGGGAACGTATTGAACCCCGAGGTGTTGGAGCAGGCCTTTTCGATGGAGGCGTTTGACGAAATCGACGGGGTTTGCGTGGCGGCGAAGCCCTGCGGGGGCCGGATGGATCTCATGACGGACCGGCTGGGTTTTTTCCCGCTTTACCGGTTGTATGACGGGGAGCGGACGGTGTTTTCGACGCAGTTGGATTTTCTGGCGCTGACGGCGCGGCGGCTGAGCGTGGACGCCACGGCGTGGGGGGACCTCTTTCACTACGGCTTCTGCCTCAACGGACGCTCCCTTTTTCGAGAGATCCGGCGGGTGCCCCACGGCATGCACGTCCGGGTCGGTCCGGGTTTGGCCTTCCGGCAGTATGAGGATTACCTATCGACGACGCCGGAAATTCGGGATTTGCAGGAAGCGGTGGGCCGGTGCGAGGTGGCTTTCGATTCGACCATCGAACGTTACCGGCGGTTTTCGACGCGGATCGCGGTTCCGCTGAGCGGAGGGACGGACAGCCGGCTATGCGCGGGGCTCGTCAGCCGGAAGCAGCCCGTGACGTGTTTTTCGACCTCGAAAGACGTGGGCGTTTTCGGGGATCATGGAGAAATCGCGATGGCACGGCGGGTGGCGGAGGCGTTGGGGGCTTCCTTCGAGGCCGTGGCCATGCCGGAGGACTATTTTCGTCGGCATTTTGAATCGACGCTGCTGGCCACGGATTACCAGACGACGATCCACACCTGGTATGGGGAGCTGATGGAGGGCATTCCGCCGCGATTCGAGAGCCTGGTGGAGGGGCTGGGCGACACGGGTTTCAAGTATGATTACATTTCGCCGCGGATGTTGCGGCTGGTGCGCCAGGGCCGTTGGAAGGCACTGGGAGCATCGCTGGAGCGGCTCTACCGGCTCCTGCTGGTGGACCGGCTTTCACAAGGGGAGGAATGCGCGTTTTTCGAGCCGGCTTGGCGGGAGGAAATGGCCCGGGCGAAGGAGCGGTCGTTTGCGCAGCAGTTTTCGGCTCTGCCGAGGAATTCGAACCTGCCGATCAACCTGATGATGCACACCCGATTCCGCCGGTTGATTGGCCCGAGCGTGTATCAGATTCTCGGGCAGCGATTCAACGTGTTTTCGCCTTACCTGAGCCGGCCGGTGAACGAATTGCTCTGGAAGATCGATCCCTCGGTGAAACGGGACTTGCGCCTCATGAATGCGTTCTTCTCCCGATGCCTGCCCGAGGTGCACCCGGGTCGGATTCCGACGACGACGGCGGCGGGAGTG
>CAZCRA010000247.1:0-5246 GCA_964500945.1 uncultured Verrucomicrobiales bacterium
GGGAGCGAACCAGACCGTCACGCTGATCACCGACTCGCAGTACGTGGCACGCGGCGTCAACGAGTGGATGCCTGGCTGGATTGAGCGCGGCTGGCTGACGGCCAACAAGAAGCCGGTGGCGAACCGTGAACTGTGGGAGCAGCTGCACGGGCTGCTGGCAGGGCATCAGGTCACGGTGACCTGGGTGCCGCGTGACCAGAACGCCGAAGCGGACGGGCTGGCGCAGGAAGCGCGGCTTAATCACGGGCTGACCGCGACCAAGCCGATGACGACGACCACGCACCTGATGATCGCGGGATCGCGTGCGGCGACCGCGCAGATGCTGGACTACGCCCGTCGTGCGGTGCTACGTGCCCACGAACGCGGCTATATCGTCATCGTCGGGGATAACCCGAAGGGCGTGGACATGGCGGTGGTGCGCGAGTGCCGTCGGCTGAAGACACCGGTGATCGTGGCGGGTCCGGGCAACTTCCCGCGTAATGGCGGTTGCAAGCACGGGCAGTACGTCAAGGTTCACCGTGACACGTACCGGGCGGCCAGTGGGCATCTGCTCAACCGCTACACCGTGCGGGATCGCTGGCTGGCGGACACTGCTCAGATTGGGCTGTTTATCTGGAATGGCGACAGTCCAGGCACAAAGAATGGTCACGATTACATGGTCGAGCGCGGCAAAGACGCTCACCTCATCAACTTTGGTGCGGAGGTCTAATCATGGCTGAACACGTTATCGCTGTATCGACTTACGGCAGTCATCGCGTGAAGAACGCGCACACTGGACAGATGGTCAGTGCCCAGAAGATCGGTTACAGCAGTGCCGCCAGTGCGGTGCTGCTGGCACTCTACGGCGACCGGGCGCGGGATGTGTCCTCCAAACAGGCATCGTACCACTACATCCAGATTGACGCCGAGGTCACCATCCGTCACGGTTACATCCTGCTCAAGGTGTCGGACACCGAACTGGCAAGCGCGGAAACCATCACCCGTCAGACGCACCGTCCGGCGGTCTATCGTTGGCAGGACGATGCCTGGGTCGAGTTTCCCAGCCTGAAATCACTGGAGTACGCGCCAGTGATCGGGCGCAGCGGGCCGGGATTCAATCCGACCGGAATGCAGATCGTCGCGGCGGCCACCGGTGAAGCGGAGGCGGCAGTGTCAGGCATTCTCGTCGAGAAAACGCAGCGCAGCACGTCGGACACGCCGTGGCATTGGATTCGCGGCGATACCTACCCGCACCGTGAGACGCTCAAACGCTGGGGCTGTCGCTGGAGCAAGAAGCGCAAGTCCTGGTATTTCATTGGGGCAGACCTTCCCGACGCGGTGCAGCAGCTCATCGAGCAGGTGAACGCGCCGTCTGACGACGATTTGCACGAGCAAAACCTGTCCGACGACGATCACGACCCGTGTTCGGTCGAGGAAGCGGCAGCCGTGCTGGGGCTGCGCGTGAAGGACACGCCGCCGGATGCACCAGCCACGTCAGACGGACTGCCGCGCCTGTTCGACCTGAACGAGACAGTCTATGCCCGGCACGATCTGGAAACGCCGGACGGTCAGCATGTGCCCACGGGTACGCAGGGGACGATCACGCGGCTGTACAACCGCAACCCGACGCACGGCTGGAGCTACGATGTGGACTTCAGCGAAATCGGCGTGGGCTGGTTCTTCGAGCGTGAGCTGACGAGCCTGGAACCGACACCGGGGATTCGTGTCACACGCGGCAGTGTCGTACCGCCGGGAGCTGTCCCGCCACCAACGGATGCTGAGGTCAAACGGGCGCTGGTCGAAGGCGGACACCAGCCGGAAGCAATCGTAACCGATGCCGAAACGCCACCCGTGTCTGACACGGAGGACGAGGAAGAACCCAAAATCCGCATTATCAAGCCGGTGCTGTCAGACGACGCCGATCCGGTCACGACTGCGGTGCGTCAGACACGCCCCGAAACCATTTCCGTCCTACAGCCCACACCAACGACCAACGGCAGACGCAATCTCGTTCGTATCCCGCAGTCGGCGTGCGGTGAGCTGACCGGCAGCATTACCGGGAACGTGTGGGCATATGGTTGGGCGGTGCATGAGGGGGTGTGCGTCTACGTCAATATGGGTGGGCCGCGCATGGCAGTCGAAGCTATCCGAGCGAAAATGGCGAAGGGTGACATCGTGAACTGCGTGCCCTGGGACGCGCCGAGCATCGAACTGACGGCAGGTGAAGGCAACAGCAGTATGTACACCGCCTTCATGCAGAACATCCCCGAAGCCAAGTTCACCTCGCTGATCCTATGCCACGAACTGCTGACCGCGCCGAACTACGGCGGCAAAAGCACAACGTTCATCTTCCACATCAGCGATGAACAGGCGATGGTGCAGCTACGCCACCACGTCACGAAGCTGGTCAAGGTGCCGGTTTTCCCCGACTGGACAGGCTATCTGTGGCAGGCGGGACAGAGCGCGATGCTGGTGCGTCCGACACGCACAGGTGGCGATGTGAAGCTCTGGACAATTGATATGGACGCGGATTCCTGGTCACGTCTGCTGACAGGCGGACTGAATCAAGGCATCATCCGGCTGCCGCAGGACGCATAAGTCCCCACTCTCTAATCGATCATCCAACAGCCACTCGTCATTTGCGGGTGGCTGTTTTGTATTTATGAAAGGAACGCATCTTGTCCAGATCATTTTCGAAACAGAACCTTGGGTTTTATGCGCTGGATCAGGCGCACCATGCCGCTGTGATCTCTCTGGTGGCTCCCGCAACACCCGCTCACCGGATGCTTGACCCCTATGCCGGTGAGGGTGAATTTCTCGATGTAGCGGCTCAGGCATGGAATGTCACGCCCTACGCCAACGAACTTGATGGTACCCGCGCTGAACAATGCATTGCCCGTTTCGGTCCGAAGCAGGCGATTCGCTGTGATGTCGAGCGCCTGATTGCCAGCAACAACGCCTTTTCCGTTGGCTGGTTCAATCCCCCATATGACCATGACGCGACCGCTGCGGGCAACAAGCGCGTCGAGTTCCGCTATCTGCGTCATGCCTGGAAGTGGATTCAGGACGGCGGCATCGTATTTTGGTGCGTGTATTTGCACCATTTGACCGAAGATGCCGTCAGCTATCTGGCGAAGTACAGCACGCAGGTGGATGTCTGGGCACTGCCCGGCAAGCATCTGGGTGAATATGACCAGATCGTGGTCGCGGCGGTCAAGGGATTGCAGCCCGATCCCGAAAGGCTGTACGGGCAGATCATGGCGCAGAAAGCTGACCCACGTCTGCTGGAGGTGCAGCCCGAACCGGTCTACAAGCTGCCGCCCGCGCCGGACAAGTCACGGCGTTTTGTGTTCTCGCCGGATGTAATCGATGAAGAACAGGGGCTACGGCTGATTGACGAGCAAGGTGCGTGGAAGACCAACGGCTTTCAGGCGCTGCTGGAAGTGCCGACACCGCCTGCCCAGATCGAGCCGGTCGTCGCCCCACGTCCCGGTCATATGGCATTGGTTTTGGCCGCTGGAGTCGCAGATGGTGCGGTCATCAACACCGATGAATACGGCACGGTCGCCATTCGCGGCAAGACGCAGCATGTCGAGCAGATTGCCCGCGTCGATGTCGAGAGCGACCCCAATGATCCTGACCGGCAGGTCAAGAAGACGACCATCCGCCTGAAGCCATCCACGACACTCACGCTGCTGGCCGACGATGGTACGCTGGTTGAGATGGACGGCGACGATGCCCTGCTGGAGTTCATCACTCGCAATAAGCGGTCACTGGCAGCGTATCTCAACAACAAGTTCAGCCCTGCCTACCAGTTCGACATGAACGGCATCCGGCGCTTTCTGGATCGGGTGCGGCTGAAGGGTAAGTACCCGCTGTATGCGGCACAGAAGCATGTTATCGCCGCGATCACGAAGGGCTTCGAGCGGCGCGATAGCATCCTATTGGTGGGTCAAATGGGCACCGGTAAGACGGCGATGGGAAGCACATCCGCCATCGCCATTGCCTCCGGTGCGGTCAAGGTGCTGGCTGATGACATTCGTCCGGATCAGGTGACACTCGTGGTCTGTCCGCCCCACTTAATCGAGAAGTGGAAACGCGAGTTGCTCAGCATTCATCCGAACATGATCGTTGAGCGAATCGACCGCCATGAAGAACGCCCGAATTGGACGAAATCGAAAGGCTTTGCTGGTATTCCTCAGTATCTACCCAACGTTGCTGGTAGGTGTACTTGCGTGGTTGTTGGTAGGCTCTGGCGATGCGACCGTGATTGCCCACCTTTTGCTCCTCGCGGTAGAAACGATGCACGATCCCCTGCCAGTCCAGTTCGGGGAAGGCTTTCAGGATTTCCCACTGGGGGTGCTGGTCGTGGATCATCTGCACCATCTTCCTGCGTTCGGCGGCGGTCATGGTGTACTGCGTCCTGCCAGACCGGAACACGGTTTCGGAGGTCGTGCCATCACGCCATTCAACGACCAGCTTGCGCTTCACATCATCGACCTTATCCACGATGATGCGGCGGGCGAACGCCTCGAATAATTCGCGGCGCTGCTGGTGCGGTACGTCTTTCCAGCGCTGGATGATGAGTTCCAGTGTCGGACGCGCTTCCAGCATGGCAACACTCTGTCCGGCACTCTCCTTAGCGCGTGCCAGTTCTTCACGCAGCCGGACAATCTCGCGCTCGTTGGCCTCAAAGCTGGCTTCCAGGTTCTTGACGATCTCCGGGTTGGAGATGGTTTTCAGGTTGTCCAGCACGGTCTGCTTGGCACGTTCGGCGGCGCGGATGTCCTGCTCGATGCGTCGGACATCACCCTGTTCGCTGCGCTGCGTGCCTTCCAGTGCCTTACGCCAGGTCTCGTCGTCGATGGTGGTCGCTTTCAGCCGTTCCAGCAGTAGCTTATCTACCTGCGGATCGAATATCTTCGCGTGGATACTCATCACCGTATGGCTCAGATGGTCTGACAGCACATAGGCGTAGTTGTCGTTATGGTTCAGATAGTAAGCACCCATGCGGCGGAAGGGGTGTCCCGGCAGCGAATGCGAAAAGACCAGCCCGGTGTAAGTCGCGGGCCTTGCTTTCCGATCTTCGATCTTGTGTCGGACATAGACCCGGTGCGGCGAGTAATCCTTGTTGGGTTCGCCGAAGAAATCCACCTTCGAGAGGGCGTTAAAAGCGTACATGAACAGATCGTCCGGCACGATGGCTTCGTGGTTCTGCCACTGCTCGATCACGCCTTTATGCGACCAGTGCCCGATGTAGGCGACAT
>CAZCRA010000248.1:0-5200 GCA_964500945.1 uncultured Verrucomicrobiales bacterium
GGGGCCAGATGGGGGGGACGATGACGATGTCGTCGACAGCCGAATCAACGATGATGAGGCCGTGGGCCATTCCGGAAACCGGGAGGAGGAAGGCCAGGAACAGGGAGAGGATGGTTTTTTTCATGAAGCAGAAAGCCGGGGCATCCGAGGTGGACGCGGGTTCTGCATTCTATTGGAGCGTAAAGAGGGGGAATGTGACAGGAATTGTTCTTTTTGCCCCCGGCAAGGTGCCGGTCACTCGGACGACTCGTCGTGATCGGGATCGAGATGGAGGTCGTGGCAGGCGCGGAGGAAGCTGGCGGCGCTCCAGGCCTGGTAGGCTTTGCCCATGGCGCGGCCGGTGATGCCGTGGTGCCATTCGTTGAACTCCCACTCGGCGCCGACGCCGCGGAAGCAGAGTTCGCCGAGTTTAACGAGCTCCCGGCGGGCTAAATTGGTCATGCCGAGTTTGTGAATGTAACGGACCCACATGCCGCCGATGAAGGGCCAGATGCCTCCGTTGTGATAGTGGTGAGGGAGGTTGAGAAGGTTGACGGTGTAGTAGCTGCGCCATTCGGGGTCGCCGGCCTGGACGACGGGGTAGAG
Organism: uncultured Verrucomicrobiales bacterium; assembly: GCA_964500945.1. Classification (GTDB taxonomy): domain Bacteria; phylum Verrucomicrobiota; class Verrucomicrobiia; order Verrucomicrobiales; family DEV007; genus CAZCRA01. The sequence goes on from CAZCRA010000248.1 coordinate 586, forward strand.
GTTTTGGACGAGGCCGGGTTCGTTGACGCCGACGCCCCAGAGGAAGCGGAAGGTCATCATGGCGCGCTCCCGGCCGACCAAACCGGTGAGATAGGCCAAGAGGTTTCCATAGACGTCGCAGCGCCAGCTGAAGCTGAAAGGTGAGATTTGTGCGACGAGGTAGCGGGCATCGCCCAGGGAGTATTGGGTGTCGGTGAAGGTCGGGGGACGATCCGGCTGGGCTTCGTGGTGGGGACCGGTCGTGGGCCAGAATGAGCGGATGAGAACGCGTGCGACGGTGGAACTGTGACTGCGGTAGTCCTGAGCGCGTTCGGTTTCTCCCAAGATATCGAGCAGACTGGCGTAGCACTGGAGGGTGCGGTGCCAAAGAACTTCGTCATAGAGCACGTGGTAGCTGTAGCCGAAGAGGTCGGCCCAGTCGCTGGCCTCGGGAATTTCGAGCAGGCCGCAGTTGTTGGAGTCGTGAGCGCTGAGCCAATCCATGGCGCGCTGGAGGCGGTCCCGGTATTCGGTGAGGATGGACTCGTCCTTGGTGCGGCGGGTGTATCGCTCGAGGGCAATGATGACCCACATCACGCTGTCGATGGACGCGATGCCGCCGATGCCGCTGTATTCGGGTTCACCGGTTTCGAGCCGGACATTGGCCGGGATTTGGCCGGTGGGCGCCTGGCAATCGAGGAGGGTGCGGAAGGTTGCGGCCTGAGCGGCCCGGATGTCCTCGTCGTCGAGATCGAGAGTCCAAATGGTGGTGATGGCGCCGTCGCGCGCCCAAACGGAACGGTAATTGATGTCGGTGCCGTAACTTTCGTTGTCGGCCAGGGAACAGGCGGAGAAGCCCGACGGGGTCAGGTTTTTCCGCAAGGCTTCGAGGGCTTTCTCGTAGCCGGTGCGAAGGAATTGTTGTTCTTCCTGGCTGAGTTCTTGGAGTTCTTCCGGACGGAATAAGACGCGTTTCAAGGAGGGAGGGGGAAGGAGGTAGGAGTCTGGAGTCCCGAGCCCCGAGTCCCGAGTCGACTGGGGACTGGGGACTGGGGACTGGGGACTGGGGACTGGGGACTTTGAAGGACCTAGGCGTAGGCGGGTTCTAGATCTTCTTCTTCGCGGAGTTCGTCGTAGCGGCCGCGGAAACGGTCGAAGACGGACATCGTTCGTTTGGCGACGCCAGTCCAGCCGAACTGGCGGCGGGAGAAGCGTGCGCCCTCCAGGGAAAGGCGCTCGTACAGGTTTTCGTAGCGCAGTGGAAGGCTGAGCATGGTTGCGAATTCTTCCGGATTTTTCGGGTCACCGTAGAGGGCGTGGGTGCCGAAATCGATGACTTCGTGAAGGCCTCCGTGGACGGTGACGACGGTCGGGGTGCCGCAGGCCATGGCCTCGATGGCGGTCATGCCGAAGGGCTCGTAGCGCGACGGGAGGGCGAAGACGCCGGCGGCCTGGTAGTGGGCGGCCATTTCCTCATCCTCCACGTAGCCGCTCCAGATGACGCCATCGGCGACACCGAGATCTTCGGCCAACTTCTTCCAGGTGTTCACGTTTTTGCGGTCCTGGGCGTTGTTGGCGCCGACGGCGAGTTGGAGGCGGGCATCGGGTTCGATGCGCCGCAGGGCGGGCAAGGCCTGGATGAGGAGGTCGATGCCTTTGTTTCCGGCGGCGCGACCCACGCAGTAGACGTCTTTGGGTCTGAACCCGAGTTCCTTGCGGATCTCCTCGAGTTTGGCTGGGCGGACGGGGATGTAGCGGCCCTCGTCGATGCCGGGCGGAATCATCGTGATGTGATCTTCGGGGATGCCGTATTCGTCGACGATGAGTTCGAGTTGCTGCTGGGTCGTGGCGATCATGTGATCGCAGTTCCGGTAGGTGAGGAATTCCTTGTCGATGCGCTCCTGAAAGCGGTAGTTTCCTTCGACGTCGTCCTTGTTTCCCTGCATGCCTTTCCGCTTCCAAGAGCCAAGGGAGTGAGGGGTGTGGACGTGAGGGATCTGGAGTTCTTCGGCAATGCGTTGACCCGCCCAGCCGGCGTCCCAGTAGTGGGAATTCACAACGTCGTAGCGTTTGTTCCGGCGGCGGACTTCGGCGAGGAAGTTCGTGATGAAATCGCCGATGTGATCGTGCATGTCCTCTTTCCGGATGAAATCGCGACCGCCGAAGGGGATGCGCCAGACCCTGAGGTTTTTGTTGATGCGATCATACTCGGGCTGGCGTTCGAACCGGCGGGTGACGACATCGACGTCGTAGCCGAGACGCGCGAAGCGTTTGGCGAGTTCGAGGACGAAGACGACCTGGCCTCCGGTGTCGGGTTTGCCGAGTTCAGGCTCCGCGCCCACGTAGCCGTGGGTGGAAATCATGAGGATGGTTCCGCGTTTGGTGTCTTTCATGATGATGAGCTTTCTGTTGGAAGGGCGCCCCAGTGTCGAAGGCCTTCGAGGATGCCGGCGGCGTGGGTGGCACGGGCGTGGTAGGCGCGGGCCGGATCGACGGCGTTCCTGAGTTCGTCCCGGGCATTTCCGACGACGACGCCGCGGGGGCAGGCGTCGAACATGGCCAGGTCGTTGCCCGAATCTCCGGCCACGACGAGGTGCTGAGCAGGATCGATGCCGAGACAGGTGGCGGCGTGGAGGGTGGCTTCGCCCTTTCCGGCGCGGGCGGGCAGGATGTCGAAATCCGACGCGCCGGAGGCGATGATCCGCAGGTCGAGGCCGGTGGCGGTCAGGCGCTCGCGGGCCTCGGCTTGGCGGTCGGGAGGCACCGCGAAACTGGCTTTGTAGGGCGTCTGGTATTCGGCAGCGTGGGGTTCGGTTCCGAGACCGGTCATCACGGCGTCGATGAGGGATCGGTTCCAGTTCGTGAAACGGTCTTTCCAGCCTGGGGCGGGGATGCCGCCGAGGACGATTTCGGTGCCCATGGCCGTGATGAGACCGTGGGGTTCGAAAGGCAACGGGAGGGTGCGAAGGGTGGACTGGACACTGCCGGCGGGGCGGCTGGAATTCAAAACGACGAGAAGCGCTGGGGCAGCGGCGACAGCCGTCACGAAGTCGCGAAAGGCCTGGTCATCCCCGAGGAGCGTGTCGTCGATGTCGCTGACGAGCAGCCAGGCCGGGTGAGGATGTGAGTCAGTGTCTGAGATGGCGGAAGTCCTGGGACGTTCTCGTAGATACAGCGGGATGCTAGTGTAGAACCGGGCGAGATGCAAATCGAGGTGCGGGGAGATCGCGGGAGCGGAAGGGGTAGGTCGAAGGGGTTCTTGGGCTTGGGTGGATTTGGGTACAGGGTTCCGGCATGGACAGAAGAGCTGGTCTGTTGGGCGGCATCGAGGCCGGGGGAACGAAGATTGTGTGCGCGGTGGCAGCGGATCCAAGCCGGCCGATGGAGATCGAGCGGTTTCCGACGCGGGAACCGGAGGAGACGATGGCAGACGTGGTGGGTTATTTCCGGCGTGCCCGGGAGAAGCACGGAGACGTCGGCCGGATCGGGATCGGGACGTTTGGTCCGGCAGGAGTCAGTCCGGATCAGCCTGGGTATGGGCACATTCTGACGACGCCGAAGCTGGCTTGGAAGCAGTTCAATTTTCTTGGGGCCCTGCGGGATGGTCTAGGGGCCGAAACGGTCTTTGAGTTCGACACGGACGTGAATGCCGCGGCGCTGGGCGAGGCGCGATTCGGGGCGGCCAAAGGCAAGCGTCACGTGGCTTACATCACGATCGGGACAGGCATCGGAGCCGGGTATCTGCACGCGGGAGAGCCGGTCCATGGCCGGATGCATCCGGAGGCGGGGCATTTCGTGGTCCCGGATTTGGAGGGGCAATTTCCCGCCGGGCCACAGCCGGGATTTCGCGGGGTTTGCCCGTTCCACGATCACTGCCTGGAAGGACGCGCCAGTGGACCGGCGATCGAGGCGCGCTGGGGCAAGCCAGGGCAGGATCTGGCCGCGGATCATCCGGCGTGGGAGATGGAGGCGGCGTATCTGGCCTTCGGAATGGTGAATTTGACGGCCGCCTGGTCACCGGAGGTGATCATTTTGGGCGGCGGGGTGTCGCAGCAGGAGGGGTTGTTGGAGAAAGTGCGGGAGCGATTTTCGGCGCTGGCGGGTGGGTATTGGGATCTGCCGGCGATGGAAGCGTATGTGGTGGGCCCGGAGTTGGGGCAACAAGCGGGGATCGTGGGGGCGTTGAGTTTGGTGAGCGGGTAGGGACTGGAAGGAGGACAAAGCCTGCTGAGGATTCGGCAGGATCGGGGCGGCGATAGGGGGACGGATTTGGGATCGTCTTTTCATGAATCCCAAAATGTGCCGCACCCTCAGCACGATCTGTTTTCAGGCAGGCATTCTTTCGATCATTTTGTCGATCGGTGTCTGGTGGTTTCTCAACGACGAGGATCCGCTGAAGAAGGCGCACGCGGAGCGCTTCGGGATTTTCATCGGGCTCTGGGCGCCGACGCTGCTGATTTTGTCGAACCGGTTCGACCGCTTTGCCGACAAGGCGCAGTGGGTGCCGGGGTTCAAGCCGGAGATTCAAGAGGCCGAACCGGACAAGGCCGTGGAGGCCTAGCCGGAATGGCACTCGGTTAACAGCCTGTTGAAAAACCCTGCACTGCGCCGAAGAGACCGGGTTTGTGGGTTGGAA
>CAZCRA010000249.1:0-5191 GCA_964500945.1 uncultured Verrucomicrobiales bacterium
TCGAACTGGGTGAACACCAACCGGTGCGGAATGAATTCAATCGTTTTCCGGGACACCCGGCCTCGACCTCGCTGAGTGCGGTGTTTCCAGGATTGCGTCCGCGTGGGGGACTCAGCGAGGGGGATCGCTACAACCGGGTGGCCGCGGCCGTGCCGAGGATTTCGTCGTCCAATGACGGGTTCCCGGTGCAAACGTCAGGAGCCGCAAACGCGGCTGGCTCTCAAGGAGGCACGCTTCGCGCATGGCAAGAGGACGAACTGATGATTGCTCAAGACAGTGATCGTCTCTACGCGAGCATCGATGAACTGCTTTTCACCGTGCCTTACGATTCCAATGATGGTCCACGGCCGCTACAGCACACCAATCTATTGGCTCCAGGGCAAGGTCAAGACGATCTGACGCGTTATCGATTCTTCGTCACCACCAACAGCTCCAGCCCCGAGCTGAATGCCTTCAATCGGCCTCGTATCTCCCTCTGGCCGCTCAATCCGGAGGAGTGCCCGTCGAACTACCTGCATCCACCGGTGGGAACCGGGCATTTCCGTGGGGGCGACAAATGGAACGCGAAAGACAAGTTGCTGGCATTTTGCACCACAGTCGGTCGGGACACCGAAGCGCGGCCCTTCTACTTTCAGCGGGTGAACGGTTTCCATCCGACCTACGACTACGATGAGATACCAAACAATCAGGCGCTTTATGACTATCTGCTGGCGATGACTCAGCGGGAAATTCCGGCGGTTGGGCGTTCGCTGGCGGATAAGTATGGGAACAATCGCTACAGCATTCTCACGATGGCCTGGGACTACGTGCGGTCACAGATCAATATCGAGAATACCGGGGAAGGGAGCAACCAAGCGGAACGGACGGCGAAGATGTATAGTTTTCCGCGTGGTCAGATCACCCATTTTTGGGGACAAAACATTTCGAATCACGTTTTGGGATCCGGACGCGGAAGCATTATTCCGCTGCGAGTGACGAAGAACGGAGTGACCTCGAAAGGGATTGGCCGTTTCCCGACGTTTCCAATGGCGCACGTTCAATTGATTGCCGAGCGGCAGGATGGAGTAAAGACGGATGGGGCGGGCAATCAATTGGACTCGCCTACGAATAACCTGCCTTACAGCCGGTTGATCACGGAGTGGAGGAAATGGCTGGCCGATCCCGCCCGAACCGAAGGAAACCGTCCGCCGGACACGGTGCGCCGCCAAGTCCGGTTGATGTTCGTGGTGAACACGTTCAATCCAATGGCGGCGTTCACACCAGGGCTTCAGCCGCGGTATCAATACCGGATCACGGGGCAGTTGAATCTGGGCGACGGCCCTGCAGACCCAAGTCCGGAGGACGGTCGGGAACGGAATGCGGTGCATTTCAGTGGGACGGGCCAGTTCTTGGGGGATTCCGACCGGTCGTATGCGGCGCATCCCCAGACGTGGCACGTTCATCATGGCCCGGGCGATCCCGGTTATGATAATCCGCTTCATCAGAATGATGGAGAGAACCGGTCGTGGCTCGCGAAGCAATTCGGTGGGCAGATCGACGAAGACTACTTTCCTTTCGTGTCGGAGCCTATTGCGGTGGATTTTCCGATTGCCTTCCGGGTGGACAGTGACGGTGATGGGGTTTTTGACCACTGGTGGCTTCGCTATGGACAAAAAGCGAATTACCCGGCGGATCCGAATGGAATCGAGCCGGATGACCCCGCGCGCAATCCGGGGCCGGTCAGCGACCCCAAGAACGCCGAGACTTTCGACGACAGTTATCGGCCCTATGATTTGCCATCGAATCCGGCCGAGTTAGACGAAGCGGCCGATCCACCCAAGATGACGCTGGTGGGAGGAGCGTTGCAGGTGGAGGTCTTCGCGGGCACGATCCACAAGCCCTTTGATCCCACCGACCGGACCGGCGGCCATGTGTTGGCGCAGCATGGGGATGCCAACAGTTATCCTCTGGAAGATTCGACGAGGATTCAAACCTTCTCGATTGATGTTCCGGACACAGTTGTGCCGGTCCCGATGCTTGGCCTGCAAACGCGGTGGGCCAGCCCTCACCGCTCTCCCACGGTTCATCCGTCCAAAGACGATAGGGACAACGGAATCGGGAAGTGGAAGCGCACCTATTCGGTATTCGAGATGCGAGATTTTTCGAAGCGAAACCAGGTCAGCCGCTTGGATACCGTGATGAACGCGGGGATGCACCTGAATGTCTATGATCGCGACGGAGCGACAAACGATGATAAATACACGAGATTACTGCATCCATCTCCGGTCGATGTCGTACGAGGATTGAATGTCGATGGGGCCGACGACCTTTATGGAGACGTTCTCTATTTTGCGGCACGACCGGATCCTCTCCCGGCGGATTGGTGGACCGTGGCGAAGCATTATCACGAGCCGAACAATTACCTCTCGGGGGTAGCTCACGGCTTCTTTGGGATCAACGGCAATGGAAGCGGTCCGTGGCTCGGAGACGTCACCTATTCCTCGGATGAATGGTTCAATCTGATGCCCGATTCAGATATTCCAGCGGGTAGCCGGAATTGGGAATACGGCCCAGTCACAACGGTGAATTCGACGGGTCTGCGGCGCAAAACGGCGACTGGTGGGTGGACACTTCCTGGCGTGGGCGATTTTCAATCCGGAGTTCGTGGAACCCACATCGGCTCGTTCGTTCCCTTGGTCGATACGGGTTGGACGCCCAAGGGCTCCAACAGTGTGCCTTACTTCGCGACGACCAACGGAGCAGGGTCCGCCAATATTGCATGGGGAGGAGACAACTACACCGGACTGACCTTTTCGCCGACGCGCCAGATTCCGTCGCCGACCAAGCTGGGGTGGATCCCCTCTCGCGTGCAGGATCCCGTGGCGAATCCGTCGCCCTGGGAAACGCTGTTGTTCTGTCCGAATCCTGCGGGGGGACGCGACACGCACCGGGGGTGGGCTGACCGTCCGGCAGACCACTATTTACTGGATCTGTTCTGGATGCCGGTGGTGGATCCCTACGCGATCAGCGAACCTTTCCAGACGTCCGGGAAGATCAATCTCAACTATCAGATGGCTCCGTTCACCTACATTCGTCGCGCCACGGGCTTGCATGCGGTGATGAAGGCGGAGGAAGTGGGGGCGATTCCGCATCGCGACACCGGCGGGTTCAACGTTTCGGACTTTCTTCTGAGTAGTGATCAGAACAAGAGCCTCAACGTTTATCATGCCATCGATTTGGATGAGACGTTACTGGAGTTCGAAGACCGCTTCGCGAACAATGAGCCTTTTGTGACTGCGTCCCAAATCGCGGAGGTTTTTCTTTATCCAGAGAACGGGCCTTCGTGGAGCGCGTCGAATGAGGAAATCGAAAACTGGTGGGAGAGCCACGGACTCACGGGCGACAACCTGCGGGAGATGCCGTATGATCGTATTTATCCGCGGGTTTGCGTGCGCTCGAACGCATTCAAGGTTCACATGCGTGTGCAGTCGGTGAAGCTATCGCCCCAGGGCCGGATCAATGTGACGAGCGAATATCGTGGCGAAGAGATTTTGGAGCGCTATCTCGATCCGAATTTGGCGTCGTATGGAGACCGGAATTCGGGTAGCATCAATGCCCAATTTCCGCCGCTGAATGAGCACTACCGGTTTCGGCAGGTGAACCGGAAGCGGTTTGGACCGTGAGATTTTGAGATCAGGTTCCTCAGCCGAAGAGTCGTGTGACAGCTTCGGCTTTCACGAGTTCCCGCGGTTGATTGAGGTGATTGTAGACGATGCTTTGCGGGTTGATGGCCATGGCGTGGTAGATGGTTGCCAGGACCTCTCCGGGATGGACAGGGTCCGAGACCGGGGCGGAGCCCGTTTTGTCGGATTCCCCATGGACGTAGCCGCGCTTGATCCCCGCTCCGCCGACGACGGCGGTATAGCAATAGGGCCAGTGGTCGCGTCCGTCATCGCTGTTGCTATTGCCTGACGTGGAAACGCCGCGTTCGGGGCTGCGGCCGAATTCGCCGATGGCAACAACGAGGGTTTCGTCGAGGAGACCGCGTTCATCCAGGTCTTCGAAGAGGGTCGAGAGACCGGCGTCGAGCATGGGAGCGGCTTGATTCTTCATGCGACCGCTGAGGCCTTTATGGACATCGAAACTGTGGTTGTCGGAATTGGCGACCTTAGGCCAGATGACTTCGACGACTTTCGTGCCGGCCTCGACGAGGCGGCGAGCGAGGAGGCAGCTTTGTCCGAAGGTGTTTCGTCCGTAGCGATCGCGGAGTTTTTCGTCTTCCGCCTCGATGTTGAAGGCTTCGCGCGCCCGGCCGGAGACGATGAGATCGAGCGCTTTGTCGTAATATTGGTCGAGGTTGTAGGATTCGACGGCCTTTTCAATCACCGGCATCTGGGCCGTGAGCGCTTCGCGGAGGCTGGCCCGGCGTTTGAGGCGGAGTGAAAAAACTTCGGGGCGTAGTTGGAGGTCATCGACCTTGATCCGGTTCATCTTGGTCATTTCCATATCGTCGCCTTCTGGGAAGAGGTAGTAGGGGTCGTAGGCTTTCCCGAGGAAGCCGGCGGTGCCGCCTTTGTTGACGACACCTGATTCCTGGAGAGGCCTTGGCATGACGACAAACGGGAGCATGGGTTCGTCGGTCGGCTTCATCTTGATGATGTTTGAGCCGAAGTTAGGGAAATCCTTGGGGCTTGGGGGTTCGAGCTGGCCGCTGGGGCTGACCTTGTCGGTGGTGTAGCCCGTCATGATTTGATAGATCGCGGCGGTGTGGTTGAACAGGCCGTTCGGCGTGTAGCTCATCGACCGGATCATGGTGAACTTATCGTTCACCTGGGCAAGCCGAGGCAGGAGTTCGGTGAAGTGAATTCCGGGGATCTTGGTGGGGATCGGTTTGAAGACGGAGCGGACGTTGTCCGGCACGTTCTCTTTGGGGTCCCAGAGGTCGAGGTGGCTGGGGCCGCCCTGGAGGTAAACCATGATGACGCTTTTCGCATTACCCCAGCCTGGGCCTCCGGTGAGGGAGGAAGCGGCACTGGCGCTTTGAGCGGCAAGAAGGTTGTTGAGGCTCATCCCCAACATACCGGCTCCGCCGACGCGGAGGAAGTCGCGACGGGACGGTTTGAGATGGGGATCGCAGAGGTCTTTGGCAAGGGGGCCTGGGATACGGAGCATGGGAGTCGGGAGTCAGGAGTCAGGAGTCAGGAGTCGGGAG
>CAZCRA010000250.1:0-5181 GCA_964500945.1 uncultured Verrucomicrobiales bacterium
TCGGCGGGGTCACTCGCGTGGTGCAATGCGTCCGAAGTGGACGGGATTTCCTTCAATCGATTGCAGTCCATCTCGACGGCGATTTGTCGCTATCGCTCTACTTCGAATCACTCAAGAGCCATCGACGATTGGGAATGCTCAAGGGTTGCAGTCTGTTGCAAAACCCTGCACCGCGCCGAAGAGGCTCGTTTGGGTTGGATGAAGGAAGGCTGCGCAGGGGAGCGAGAAGCTCTTCCCTGGCGGGCGCAAGTCCCTGAAAATCAGGGCGACGTTGCTTGTCGCTCACTGGGCTCGCCCAGATCGCTCCGCGCGCCTTGCCCTGGCTTCCAGGTCCTTTGCGCGGCACGGCACCCGGTTTTGCAACCGTCTCTTGCGGACGCGGCTACGGAGAAGGACGCGGGGGGATCGAGGAGGGTGAGCGAGATGGGAGGGGAGGGTGCCTGCTGCGGTGCTTGGGGGTGTCCGAATCGTTACCGATTTAGCTACAACGGACTTGCCTACATGGAGGCGGGTGGACGATCTGGGACGAAGCCTTGTTTGAATTTGGCGCTGGTGGCGGAGATAGCGCCGAGGGCGAGGAAGAGGGCTAGGAAGAGTGGGGCGAGTTTGGGGAACCGGTAGATGACGAAGCCGGCGGTGCCGAGGGCGAGCCAGATCACGAATTTCAGGACGAGCCAGGAAGGATAGGGGCCGCCGTGAGGCATGCCCAGGACTTTCATGAGTCCGAATCCTCCGAGGAGAACGAGGAAGAGACCGACGCCGTGGAGGATGCTGAAGGTCTTCTTTCCGAGCGGTTGAGTCGTCCCGGAGCGGTTCCACGCCAGCACCGTGAAGGCGCCGACGGCGGCGAAGACGAGGAGGATTCCCAGGAGGTGGACCGGGAAGTAAATCAGGTATCGGATCATCCTCCAATGACGGCGCGGAAAAGGAGCGCGTCAAAGCGGGACGAGACCGTCAGATCAGGAGCGTCGACGGCGCCCGATGGCGAAGGCGGCCGAGATGAGGGAGAGAAGCAAGGCCGTGGCGGGTTCCGGGATGGCGGCGACGTCGATGACCATTTCGTCGAAGGTCACAAAACGGTCTGCACCAGCGTTCTGCGAATCGAAGACCATGCCGTAGTAGCGAAGATCGGAACCGGTGAAGGTGCTATCCACGGTCGTGACCCCTTGCTGCGTCAGGACGCCGGTCAGTGGGTCTTCGGAGTCGGAATCCGCGGCGAACAATGACCACTCGTTCGACGAAGGATCGTATTCGGCACGGAGGGTGCCGTCACCGCCAAAGCCGAAATCGAAAGTGGTCGAAATGACGCTCGTGATGTTACTGCTTCCCGAGGTGAGATTGGTGCTGATGCCGCCGGTGTAGCGGCCGAGGAAGAGATTGTCGTTGCCCTCGAGGCCCACGAAGTAGCCGTCGCCGGCGTTTTGGAAATCGGGATCGGTTGCGCCGATGACATAGGCGAAATCGAAGGCGCCGGAAGGGTTAAACTGGGCCTGCTTGATTTGAATGCCGTAGGAGACCACGCCGGTGTTATTGGAAATGGTGGTGACGTATCCGGCGGTGCCATTGAGATCCCGCTGGATGAACATGGTGGCCGCCGATCCCCCGGCGCTGGCGGCGCGGAAGAGTTGGCCTTGAGAGTCGTTGATGATGTGCTGCTCCGAGCTCGGGCTGCTGAGTCCGGTGTTGTCCACGGCGGTCCAGCCGTTGTCGCCATCGAGATCGCGATTGGTGCGGTTGAAATCTTCTTCGAACACCACCACGGCGGAAGCCATGAAGGGAAGAGCCGAAAGGGTCAGGACGGAGAACAGCGATTTGGTGAGGGTGCGTTGGCGTTTCATGGAAGTGTCAGGTTTCAGCATCAGCCAAGGGGTTTTCGCATGGCGATGCAAGGCAAAATGGTCGTCGATCCGAATGCATTTTGCTGGCCGTGGCGGCTGATTTGAACCAAGGATGGGGTTATCCGTGATGGTCCGAACCCTTTTCGTCTTTTCCGCCCGTTTGGCGTTCGCGTTAGGGTGCCTGATTCTGGTTTCGTGCAGCACGCTGAGGCCGGAAATCCGGCGCTACGCCGCGGCGGACTCGGCGGGCATCCTCGACTACGTGATCGCCTACCCGGATCGCTCCGTGTAGAGCGCGGGTTTGCGCGAATTGGTGGATTGGAAACGGAGCCAAGGGTTTGCGGTGAGGGAAATCGCTTTTCCGACCGGGAACACCTATGCGGAGCGCAAGACCGCCTTTCAGGCCGAGCTGCTGAGGGTGGAGCCCGAACCCGGCGGTCTGGCTTATCTCCTGATCGTGGCGAGTTTCCACGAGCTGCCGATGGGCGGCTGGCGGTTTGAAGACGTGGACGATTTCTACTTCTCCGATCTCCCGTATCTGACCCGGGCCGATCTCACGGGAGACGAACCCCTTCCCCGGCAAACCATCGAGGACGGCGCGCGGTCGCGTTTTGTCCCGGGGCGTCTCTTGTTCACAAGCGAAGCAGATCTGCGGACGACGGTTCGATCCATGAAAGCCTTCGAGAGCAGGTTGGAAGGGCGGCCGGAACCCTTCGCGCTGCTGGGGGCCGAGCGGTTTGCGATTCGAAACGACACCTCCCTCGTCATGCATCGTGCCGGTCAAATCATGAGACGGAGAGGTTGGCAAACGGAACTCTGGGCGGTGGACCGTCCTTTCGACCGCGACCTCGGATCGTCGCCGTGGCTGGGGCGCTGGGCGGAAAGCGGTCCGGTCGTGGCCTATGCGATCGCGCATGGCGACGCGCGTCATTTGGGGGCGCATCTCATTCCGGCGCGGAGCCTGCCACTTCCGGCCGAGCCGGGGGAAGGGGCTCCGGCGCGGCCTTCGGTGTTTCTGACCTTTGGATGTTCGCTGGGGGATCCGCTGGCTTACGGGGGACCCGGGAGCCGGCCGACGATTCTCCACGAGCTATTCTCGAAGGGGTGGATCGCCGCGGCGGTGTGCAGCACGGAGGTGACGGGGCCATCGCCTTTGCCGACCGGGGTGGGATCGGAATTGAACGTGGGGCGAGGCATCACTTCCGGACTTCCGCTGGGCCTTGTGGTTCGCGCCGTCCGTGAGCGCTACCTGGAACAATCACGAAAGATGCCCAGCTATCATCTCTCGGCTGAGGTTCGCGAAAGCTATCTTCGGAACCTGGCGGGGATCACGCTCTATGGCGATCCGTCGCTGCGCCTGCCCGAGGCGCGCTAGGGTGCGTTCGATAAGGCCGGCGGCCGTGCAAGGAACGAGAGGATCTAAATCAATGGCTTCGCAAATCTTGGAGACGCGGACCTTTTTACCGTCAGCTTCGTTCCCATTTCCCGCCGTGAGGGAGTTCAGGACTTCAGAATCCCATGCCTGAGGCCGCGATTTCGGCGAACTGGCCGATTTCTTCTGCTAGCGAGTCGTGGGCCCGGAGTCCGGTCTTCAAGTCGTCCGGGAAATCCGTGGCGGCCGCGCCGAGCCAGAGTCCGAGGACGGCACTGCGGTGGACGTTGTCGCCACCGGCATTGGCGTTGGCGAGCAGGGCGGCGCTGGGATCGAAGCCGTGATTGGCGGCCAGGAAAAGCATCAGGGGCAGGCCGTGTTCAGGGTAACAGGCGGTGCCGTAACGGCCAAGGATGACGTCGTCGTCTTCGAGGGAGGCCACCCGTTCCTGGAGATCGAAGGGCTCCCCTTTGAGATGGGTGTGGAGTTCCCACATTTGGCGCTGCCGGGTGTCGATCATGGGGAAAAGGAGGTCAAAGCTGGAGGTAGTGGGGACGCCGGGGCGGGGCTTTCCTAACCGGGCTCCCTGCGGCCTCCCTGTGAATGAGGGCGGGTCGTGCTCGGGATCGGCGAGAGACGTCGCTATCGCACCTGGAAGAAAGTTCCGGCGATGTGGCTGTGTTCCCATCCGGCCGGCCGGCGGAGGGACTGGCGCATGTAGAAAAGGTTCAGGGTCACCCGGTCGGAGAGACGGAAGCCGACGGCGGCTGGGATGAGGCGGTTTTCGACATGGACGCCGTTGGTCAGGTCGATGAAGAACTCCTGGTTGGCGTAGGCGTGTTTCAGGAAGCCGTCGCCGAAGGCGTAGCGGACCTGGAACCGGTTCCGGAGGCGCGGCAGGCGCTGGCCGCGGCCGTCGTTCCAGCGGAGCTCGAGCCGGTTCCGGTTGTGAAAGGACCAGGGGCCGGACCGCCAGTGGGGATTTAGTTCGAACTCGGCGCGATGCTGCCAGAACGCTCCCGAATCGCTGAGCGGGTTGACGTTGAGCCAGGCGTAGCCGAGGCCGAGGTCGACGTGCTCGAAGTGATGAGCGCTGAGGCGTGGGCTGACGACTTGGATGTAGGGATCGGACAAGTCATCCGCCAGGCGATTGTCCACGAGCAAAAAGAGCATCCATTCCTCGGTATGAAAGGCTTGGACGGTGAGCCACTGCCAGGCCTGGAAATCGTCGGCCCGGACGGTGGGAAGCCAGTGAGCGGCCAGGAGCCAGGTCGCCGCCAGGAGGGAGAACTGGGGGCGAGGGCGGGCATAGGACGGTGAGGGAGGGAAGGGCGTGGTCACCGGAGGCAAATTCATCAAGAACCCTTGAACTTCAAAGGAAATCAGGCGGGAATTTTGGCTGTCAGCTCGCCTTTCGTGAGAGTTGTTGGTAGGGATTTAGGGTCGTTTGGCTATATCCTCGAAAACGCTTCATGAAATTGGCTCTCTTCCAGCCTTTCGGGCTCGTTCTGACGATCTTCTGTCTCCCGCTGGCTGCGCGTTTTGCGAACGAGGTGTTGTCCTTCGATCTGATCAACGCCGACACTAATTCGGTCATCGGTTCCCTGGCCGACGGGGACACGCTGAATCTGACGACCCTGCCAACGAGTCACTTGAACGTCCGGGCCAATGTGGACTCGGCAGAGGGGGACACGCAGCGGGTCGAATTCAGCCTGACGGGAGCCACGACCGCGACGCAGAAGGAAAACGTGCCTCCTTATGCCTTGGCTGGGGATAGCAACGGCAACTATGATTCGTTCAATTTCAACCTGGGTGCGCACACGCTCACGGCGACGCCTTACTCGGCAAACAACAACGGCGGCGCGGCGGGAACGGCGCTGACGGTGAATTTCACCGTGGTGAACGTGGCGTCGAACGATCCCATCGTGGCCATCACCTCTCCCACGAACGGCACGACGGTCTCTGCGCCGG
>CAZCRA010000251.1:0-5132 GCA_964500945.1 uncultured Verrucomicrobiales bacterium
AGCCCATCCGGAAGCGGCACCAAAGGAACCTTTCATCTTGCGATCACATTGGGTATTAATCCGGGTTTCCCCGGGCTATTCCCATCTTCCGGGCAGGTGACTCACGTGTTACTCACCCGTCCGCCACTAAGGACCCTTAGCAAGCTAAGAGCCCCCCGTTCGACTTGCATGTCTTATCCACGCCGCCAGCGTTCGTTCTGAGCCAGAATCAAACTCTCCGAAAAAAACTAAATCAACGGATCTGACCCTCGCACATAGCGCACAACGTAGTCTTTCCTTCTCTCATCCCAGACGTCGCTTGCGCTCTGCCCGGGACCATTAACCTCAAAGATCTTCACCACCTCGGAATCGCCAAAAACGTTACCCGTCCAGACCACCCCTTAGCTGCCCCGACGTTTCCGGTCGGGAGAAGCACAATATCCAGGCACCCCTCTCCGTCAACAGACGCCTTGCTTTTTTTGAAATTTTCTTTCCGCCGCCTCAACCCCCCGCCCTCCCCCACACGCTTCGCACACGTCCTTGCCGCCTCAAATTCAGCCCGCTAACCCGAGCCCCGCGCTTGCCGCAGCCAGAGCTCGCTGAACAGACGCACCGCGTCTTCCACCCCCAAATCCACATCCTCCCCTGCCCGGTCCCATGCCGGGTCGGCCCGAAACAGCTCCCCGTTCGCCCGGCCCAGAAACTGTCGCGCCACCTTCCGGTTCTCGCGCTGAAAACTGCGGTAGAACGCCACCAACTGCCGCGTCGGCAAGGGCCGTTCGCCTTCATCCACCGCGGACAGCCATTCGATGAGGCGCCCCCGGACTTCATCCCCGTCCGCCTCCCAACGCTTCGGCAGATACACATTCATGCGCCTCAACAATTCGATGGCCTTCCAGCTCAGAATTTCGTTCTCGCGTGGCACCTCCATGCGCCTGACATCCAAAGGCAGCCCCACGGTTTCAGCGAAATCCACCACGGCATCACCCCCACTCAACTGGGCCGCCTCAAACACGCGAACCAGCGGCCGGCTCCCCGTTTCCTTTCGCCAACGTTTCAGCATTCCCAGGTAGTTGAACCTGAACTCGCGCAAGCCTTCATCGGGCATGCTCAACGGCTCGGTCTCCCCTACGCGCACGGCCGTCGAGTAACCGCTCAACAGAAAGAGGTCCTGCCTTCGAAGATAGACAACCACCTCCACCTCCCGGCCCCACTCACTCAAAAATTCGAGAGCGGCACCGATCTCCGGTGGCGTCAGCAGCCGCGACGAGCAGTGCTCCGACGAAACGAGCAGACACTCCGGTCGCACCTCGTCGATCTCCGCGGCCAAGCGGTCGCGTATGTCCCGGCGGAAGGCCGCCCTGTCAAAGCCCGGCTCCAGCCCGAACTCTGGGAGCAAATCCTCGCACCTGCCCCGGGCCGCACTCGCAAGGACGAGCGCGCTGTGACTGCGGGCCCCTAGCGACTCCGGAAAGAGCCAGCCAGCTCGACCTAGCTCGTCCCTTTGGCTGCCCAGAAACGACTGCAACGAGGTCGTCCCGGTCTTCTCCGTCCCGATGTGCAGTAGCACCCGCATTCTGCTGCGCTGACCCAGGCTGATTTCGCCCTACGCCGGTCAGAAATCTTCGCGGTATCACCCTACTCGATCACGTCCGGCCAGTCGGTGTGAAAGAACTCACCCTCGGGTCGGTCGACGCGCTCGTAGGTGTGCGCTCCAAAGAAATCCCTCTGAGCCTGAAGCAGATTCGCCGGCAACCGCTCGCTGCGGTAGCTGTCATAATAGGCCAGTGAAGCGCTGAACGCCGGCACGGGAATGCCGTGCATGATCCCGAGGGAGACGATCTCTCGCCACACCTGCTGACGCGCGTTCAGGATCTCTAGGAAATAGGGATCGAGCATCAGGTTCGTCAGTCCGGGCTCCCGCTCGTAGGCCTCGGTGATCCGGTTCAAGAATCTCGCGCGAATGATGCACCCGCCCCGCCAGATCTTCGCGATCTCCCCAAGCTTCAATCCCCAGCCGTTGATCTCGCCCACGGATCCAATCAAGTTCATCCCCTGGGCATACGAGACGATTTTCGACGCATAGAGCGCGTCGTGAACCTTCTGAACCAATTCCTCCCGCGGCATCGAGAAGCTCGCTTCCGGCCCGGCAAACCGGCTGGCAGCATGCATTCGCTCGGCTTTCAGCGCGGACAAAACCCGGGCTTCCACGGCCGCGTTGATGGTCGAGATCACGACGCCGTTCTCCACGGCATTCATCACGGTCCATCGACCGGTGCCTTTCTGACCGGCGCGATCCAGGATCACATCCACGATCGGGCGACCCGTCTCAGGGTCTTTTTCGCCAAAAATCTTGCTCGTGATCTGGATCAAGTAGCTCTCCAGCTCTCCGCGATTCCATTCGGAAAAAACTTTTGCCATTTCGTCGGTCGTCATGCCGGCCGCCTGAAAGAGCTGGTAGGCCTCGCAGATGAGCTGCATGTCGCCATACTCAATGCCATTGTGCACCATCTTGACGAAGTGACCCGCGCCACCCGGGCCAATGTGCGTCACGCAGGGTTCGCCATCGACTTTCGCAGCGATGGCTTCGAAGACCGGCCGGATGACTTCCCAGCTCGCCCCAGGCCCACCTGGCATGATCGATGGCCCCTTCAGGGCGCCCTCTTCACCCCCGGAAACCCCGGTTCCCACGAAGAGCAGCCCCTTCTTTTCGAGCTCCTCCGATCGCCGCTGGCTGTGGATGTAAAACGAATTTCCCCCGTCGATGATCAAATCCCCGGGGTCCAAAAGCGGCACGAGCTGGTCGATCACGGCGTCCACCGCGTCGCGATCGTTGATGTCGAGCCCGGCGCTCGATTTCACCATGATCATCGCTTTCCGGGGCCGCTCCAGGCTCTCGACAAACTCCTCGAGCGTTTGCGCTCCCAAAAGGCGTTTTCCGGCATGGCTGCCAACGAAATCCTCCATTACCGACGTCGTCCGGTTGTAAACTGAGACCTGAAAGCCCCGGCTCTCGACGTTCAGCACCAAATTCTGGCCCATGACCGCCAGACCGATTAACCCAAAGTCACTCTTGCTCATTCGTTCGCCTTCGCGCTGATTCCGAACGCGCCGGCTGGCCCGTCCCAAACCCCACCCTAGTCACGGCACCCAAATGGCAAACGAAGATTTTCTCTTCTCCATCTCCGAAACCCCAGTCGACTCCATTCCGGATCCCTGGAAACCGGATGCACGCTTCGGGGCCGACCTGACTTTTCTCGGCGTCGTCCGCGGCTGGGAGAACCAGCAGCCGATCGAAGGCATCGATTACTCCGCCTACGAAGCCATGGCCCGGCGCCAGCTCGAGCGGCTGGGCAGCGAGATCCATGAAGACTCGCTACCGCACCAGGCCTTCATCCATCACCGCATCGGCTTCGTGCCGACGGGAATACCGTCCCTCCTGCTTCGCGTGCGTGCCCCTCACAGTGACGAGGCCTTCGAGCTGTGCCGCCGCTACTTGCGGGGACTCAAGACCACCGTCCCGATCTGGAAAGACGTGCGCTGGTCGGGCTCACCTCCATCACCGCCATTCGGGGACCCCGCAGCCAGCGGCGGCAGCGCCTCGTCCCGATGAACGTTCCCAACCAGCTCACCGTGTCACGGCTCGGATTGACCGCTCTCTTCGTGGCGGCTCTCTCTTTCCAGGTCCCGGCCGCGCCATGGATCGCTCTCACCCTCTTCGCGCTCGCGGCTTTGACCGACTTTCTCGATGGGTATCTTGCGCGGCGCCGGAACCAAATCACCGAGTTCGGCAAGCTCATGGACCCCCTGGCGGACAAGATCCTGGTGGCCGCCGGCTTCGTGATGTTGGTGGAGCGCACCGCGCTTCCGGGCTGGGCGGTCGTTCTCATTTTGTCGCGCGAGTTCCTTGTGACCGGCCTGCGCCTGGTCGCCGCCGCGCGAGGCGTCGTCTTGGCCGCCGAATCCCTGGGCAAACACAAAACCGTCTGGCAGATCGGCACCATCTTGTTCTACCTGACCTGGCTCGGTGCGGCTGAAAGTGGCGCGACGCAGGCCCGCCCAGGGGTCGACCGGTTGCTCGCCGTGACTGGCCATGGCCTCTTGGGCATCACCCTATTCCTGACGGTGGGATCGGGGGTCAGGTATTTCGCAAAAAACCGTGAGCGGCTGCCGCTATAAGCGCCCTTCCGGAGCTTCGAGCGGCGACTGCCGGCCAAAAGAAACGCCGCATCGCCCACTTGTGGAGGCGAGAGCTCCCCACCCGCCGACATTTCGGGTGCGGCCGATCGCATCCTCGAACGCACCTCGAAACATAGGGCCGGCCCGGGTCAGGAACCTCGTGCCGCGGGCACGGATACCCGGTCGGCCCCAACCACCAGCTCAAACGCTTCGTCCGAAGCTTCTTCACTCAGCCAGTAGCGGAGTTCCACGACCTCTTCTTGGCCCGCACGAACCACCGGCCGCGGCATGAGCGCCAGGAAAAACTCGGACACGTCCGCACCCCCGTTGCCCTCGAGCTGAGCGAATGGCGCCGTCAATTCGCGATCGGCATCCGACTCGTTCTCGAAGCGCACCGAAAGCTCGAGCAGCCAATGCCCGCTCTCCTGCTGGAGCCAGCGCGCTCCCTCGATCGCAAACGGTTCTTCCTCTTCGGGAACGGCGGGCTTCACCAAAACCGGCTCCGGTTCTTCGCCGCCGTCCGCGACGAGCACCGGCGGCACACCGGGCTCGTCCTCCGAAACCTCCCCCCCGGACTGAGCAAGGAACACGATCAGAGCGACCACGCCTCCCCCAACCAACGCGTAAAGCCCGAAAAGCCAAAACTCGATCCTCTTGAAAATTCCCATGGCAGCCAGTCATTCTTACGATCCGGTCCACGCCCCTTCAAGCACAACCCCATCGCCCGGCCCCATTGTCCCATCACTCCTCCGAAACCCATGCTCACCAACTCCTGAAGGCGGCCGCTCTCCGCTGGGTTCAGGAACGCGGGTTCTCCGCTGCCGCCCGCGAGGTGCCGGTGCCGGCCTCCCCTTACCGCGCCGACGTCGCTGCTTACCGGCCTTCCGCCCGCTTCGGTGAAGCCGGCGACACCATCATTCTAGTGGTCTGTCAAAATTGAATTGCAGGGTAAAGAGATTTGAGTTTGATCCTAG
>CAZCRA010000252.1:0-5104 GCA_964500945.1 uncultured Verrucomicrobiales bacterium
ATGTTGATTTTTGAGTTTGGATTGGAGAGGAGATAGGAGCGCGTTTGTGTGGGGCGGGGTTTTCACTGCCCGACGCCGGTAGCGGCGTCGCTACTGGAGGGGCTGGGCGAAGCGGATCGGATGCGGTTCATGCCTGACGCCGGCGGCGTGTGAGGAGCATGGCGCTGACGGCGGCGAGGCCAGAGGGGTCGGGGATGTCGCTCAGTGAGCGTGGCCGTGCTGGAGTTCTTCTTCGTTGGCGGGGCGGACGCCGACGACTTGGATGTCGAAGTGTAGGGTCTCGCCGGCCAACTCGTGATTGGCGTCGACGGTGACTTCATCGTCGGTCACTTCGAGCACGCGAAGGGGAACGGGGCCCTGGGCGGTTTGGGCCTGAAGTCTCATGCCGGGTTTCAGGCCGGGCGCGTCGATTCGTTCGCGAGGGACTTTTTGAATCTGAGCTTCGTCGCGTTCGCCGTAACCGTCTTCGGGCGGAACGGCGACCTGAAACTGATCGCCCTCGGCACGGCCTTTGAGCGCTTTTTCGAGGCCCGGGACGATGTTGGCGTGTCCATGCAAGTAATTCAGCGGGGACTTCCCCTCGCTGGAGTCCAGGGTTTCGCCTGCGTCGTTGGTCAGTGTGTAGTGGATGGAAACCACCTGGTCCGCTTCGATCATACTGTCAGGCTCAGGGCAATCGAGCGGAGCGCAAACGGTTTCCGGCTACGATTGGGCGAAGCGGGGAGTGAAGGCACGAAGGAAAGCCAACAAAATGGGGATGGCTCGCACGAAGGCACTAAGGCACGAAGGAAATTGGATGAGGGGGGTCGTGATTCTTCTTCTCTTTGTGGCTTTGTGGCTGGGTGCGAGGAAACGGAAAGGGAAGTCGAACCTGGGCTCGGAGGCGGCGAGCGGCCTTGTTCAGCGGCGGCGGCGCGTCAGCCCCATAAAGAGGCTCAGGCCGACCAGCGGAAAGACGCTGGGTTCCGGGATTGGGACGGTTTGAAAACCGAGATCGTCCAAGGCCGTAAAGCCGCCGCCGGTGCTGTTGACGTTGATGCGGATCGCGCTGATGAGGGGGCCGGCTCCGGCGTCATGGCCGACGAAGAAGTCTTGGCCACCGCCATTCCCGGAGTTCGTCGTGTCGCCGTCGACGCCGGTGATGCTGGCCGTGCTGAGGATGTTGTTCGAGCCATCCAGGAAATCGAAGGTGTAGTCGTGACCAGAGCGCATGTTCACCATGGCGAAGCCGACGGCTGCGACGCTGTTCGCGGCGGTGTCGAAGATGTCGTCGGTGTTGCCCGTGATGGTGTCCGAGCCGGCGCCGCCCCAGAGGCCGAAATCGATGATGAAGGTGTTGATTTGAGAGGTGCCGACGAAAAAGGACGTCGCGCTCGAGGTTTGCTGGCCGGCCCCGGATTGCCCCTGACCGTTTCCTTTTCCCGCCACGAGGTCAGTGAACCGGATGTCGGGGACAGTGGAGTCGTCGAAGAGGATGAAATGGGATTCGCTGTTCTGGCCGTCGGTGGTCGTTCCGAAATCGTTAATCACGAAGAAGTCGGAGCGGCCCTCCAGTGTGGCCTCAGTGACATTTAGGCCCGTGGCTACCCCGTCCAACTGGTTTTGGCCGACAGGATCGATGGCTCCCGGGCCGGTGAAGAGCGTGGGATTCGTTCCAATGAGAACGGCGTGAGCGGGAAGAATACCCGTGAGAAAGACGGGCAAAGCGAGTGCGGCAAACTTGATGGTGACTCGATACTGGGCATGCACCCCCACCCTGTCAAGGCGACTCAGCGCTGGGCGAGGATGAGGAGAAGGATGGAGCTGAGAGGCATGAGGATGGCGGCGAGAAGGGGATTCATGAGGCCGGCGAGGCAGATGCCGAGGGCGAGGAGGTTGTAGAGAACGGCTGCGATGAAGATCAGGACCATCCGGGCGTGGCGCCACTGGGCGGCGGTGAAGAGCTGCTGCAGGACGGAGAGACCGCGGCCTAGGAAGACGAAGTCCGATTTGCCCTCCATGAATCCCGGGGCGGTGGAGGGGCTGCCGGTGACGAGGGCTTCTTCGAAGGCGAGGCTGTCGTTGGCGCCGTCGCCGAGGTAGAGCGTGCGGTCGCCGCCGTTTTCGCGCAGCCAGGTGGCCTTTTCCTCGGGCTTCATGCGTCCATGGACCTGGCCGGCCGGGATGCCTGCTTCTTCGGCGACGCGGAGGACGTTGGCCTTGGCGTCGCCGCTGAGGATGACGAGGCCCGGGAACGAAGCGCGGAGGTGTTCGAGATCTTCGCGGGCCTGAGGACGAAGGGCTTCGGCAAAGCGGAAAGCCGCCACCGGTGTGGCATCGCGCGCCAGGACGACATCGCCGTCGCCGTCGATGGGCGCTGTCTTCCAGCCGGGGCGGCCGAGGGACCATTCGTGACCGGATTCGTCGCGAAACCACACGCCGCTGCCGGCTTCCTCGTGGACGTCGCCCAAGTCCGGCGCCGCGAGTCCGAGGGCTTCGTGGAGGCTGCGGGCGAAGGGGTGAAGGTTCCGGGTGACGAGACGCAGGAGGGCCCGGCGGCCGTTTTCATCCAGGCCCTCGAGGGCATCGTGGTTTTCGAGGCGGGGAAGGGGCAGGGTCAGGGTGCCGGTTTTGTCGACAACGAGGCGGCGGACCTGGCGGAGGCGATTCCAGGCGCCGGTGTTTCGGAGGAAGAGGCCGAGGCGTTCCATGCGCAGGGCCGCGCGGGCGTTCACGAGAGGAACAGCCACGCCCAGGGCGCAAGGGCAGGAGACGACGAGGATGGCGATGAAGACGGAGAGGGCTTTGGCCAGGCCGGCGACGGGATACCAGGCGATGAGGCCGATGACCGCGATGACGAGCACGGCGTAGAGGTAAATGGGGAGCACGCGCTGGAGCAGGGGGTCGAGGTGGTTCGATCGCGATTCGAGGAGGCGGGCCAAGGCGCTGCCTGCGAAAGGTTCGCGGGCGTGGAAGGGCAGGGGCTTTTGGGCGAGGAGCTTCGCGCCGGCCGGGACGATCTGGCCGCGCGCGTGCACCATGGGATCGGGCTCACCAGTGATCCACTCGAGGCTCACAGTGGCCGAATCGGCATCGACCGTGGCCTCGACAGGCACGACGCCGCCTGGCTGAACGGTAAACGGTTCGCCTGGGCGGAGTTTTTGGTGATCGAGCGGGATGGCGTCGAGGTGGCGTTGGCGTCGCTGGGCGCGCTGGAGAGCGCGTTCCTGGAGCCATCGTCCGCCGAGCATGAGGAAGATGAAGGTGGCAACGAAGTCGACGTAAAAGAGGGAATCGACGCGAAAGATCCACCCGCCGATGGCGCCGAGATAAGCGACGGCGATGCCGAGGGCGATGGGTAAATCCACGTGCATGGTGCCGGCGCGAAGGCCGTTCCAGGCGCGCTGAAAGAAGTATCCACCGCCGGTGAGGACAGCGAGGGTGGCGGAGGCGAGCGCGATGAGATCGCAGAGAACGCCGAGATCGGAGGTGCGGTCGAGGCCGAGGTAATGTGGCAGGGTGAAGCCCATCGTGTTCAGGGCCAGCCCGGCGGTCAGTCCGAGCTTCACGCCGAGTGCCCGGTTCTCGGCATCGCCCGTGGCGTCGTGCGGGCCGGCGAGGTAACCGAACTGTTTCAGGTCCTCACAAAGGGCGGGGAGCGAGAAATCCCCAGGCTTCCAGGTGAGCCGGGCGCGACCGCGATTCGGTTCGATTTGGATGCGGAGCGCGCCTGGAGCGGTTTGAAAACGCTTCTCGATGAGCCAGGCGCAGGCAACGCAGGACATGCCGTTCAGGTGGACTTCGGCGGCGGCCTGGTTGGAGCCGGATTCGATCGCGGCGTCCTCGGTCTCTTCCTGGAGGTGGCGCGCCCATTCCCAGTCCTGAGGCTGGAAAACGGTGGAACCGACGGCGTCGGTGACGCGATTGCCCTTCAGGTCGTAGAAGCGATCGAGCCCTTGTTGGTTGATCCAGTCGTGGACGAATCGGCACCCGGCGCAGCAGTAATCGCTTTCGTGCGGCGTGGGGATGAACGCGGTTCCGCAGTGCTGACAGGGGGCAATGGTGGGGGAGGATGAGCCAGGCTCGACGTTTGGCATCCGGTCAGCGTTCGCGAGGGGTTTCCGATGGGTTTACGACATGGAAACCGAAGGGAGGACGCGTTCCGAATCAAGAGGCCGCGATGGACTGCAGCACGTTGAGGGTTTGGCGGATGCCTTCCATTTCGGGGGCTTGGCCTTCGTATTCGATACCCACGTGGCCGGTGTAGCCGGAACCGACGACGATCTTCATGAGTTCATCGAAGTCGAGGGCCAGTTCTCGGCCGGGACGGGGATCACGGGTGACGTGGCTTCCGGGTTCGAAGCCAAAGGACTTGGCGCTGAGGGCGCGGGCGTGGGCCATCATCTTTCGGACGCCCTCGGCCGGGTCGTAGAGACGGCGTTTCGACAGGTCGAGCCAGAAGTTTCCGAAATCGGGCAGCAAACCAAAGCGGGGGTGGTCGACCTTGGCGACAAGTTCGAGGAGCCAATCGGCATCGGCCCCGAAACCGTCCTCGTTCTCGACGAGCACGTCGAGTTCGAGCGGAGCGGCGCGCTGACAGAGGGCGCGGACGCCCGTTGCCAGGAGTTCGAGGGCCTCCTCTCGGGATGAACCGGTGTGTTTGGGATCGACGCGAATGGAGCGGCAACCAAGGGCTTTGGCGGCGTCGAGGTAGCGGGCATGGGCGTCGATGGCCTCCGCGCGCGCTGAGGCGTCCTTTTCGCCGAGGATGCCCTCGCGATCGATCATGATCAGGAGATTCGTGACGCCTTCGGACTCGGCCCGTTTTGCCAGTTCCCGAAGCCATGGCTCGCCCTTCTCCAGGAAGGTTTCGCGCCAGAGCATGCTGGAATACTCGACCGCCTCAATGCCGAACGAGCGCGCCAGGGCGGGAAAATCGAGGGGGTCGAGCGGTTCGGCATCGCCCTGCGCGCCGATGCGACGGTGGACGGAGTATTGGGCGAGGGAGATGGGGAATTTGGGTGTCGCGGCGGCAACGGAGGCGGCAGAGGCCAGGGCACCGGTCAGCGAGTTGGCGAGGAAGGATCGGCGATTCATGGGGGGAGGAGGCGGGAGGCGGGAGGCG
>CAZCRA010000253.1:0-5044 GCA_964500945.1 uncultured Verrucomicrobiales bacterium
CCACGACGGCTCCCGGAGAGGCATACCCCAGCATGGCCGCGCGCCCCAGCGAATCCAGCCACGCGGCGGAATGAAGCTTGCGCGCATAGGCAAAAAGCAACGCGAGGACCGTCAATCCCACCGCTGTCAATAGGGCCAGAAGCAAACTGTTCAGCAGCTGGCCGGCAAAGTCCGGCGTCAGCACGTCCCCGATCGAACGCAAAGCCCAGGTCAAGAGCTGCCCTGCCGGATAGACGAAACCTAGTGTGAAGGGCAGCATGCAAAAACCCGGCGCCGCCACTCCATGCCAACGCTCGAGTGGGCGCCGGACCAGCGGCGCCGGATTCGACGCCTGCTCCGCGAACCGGGCGCGTCCCCTCAGGTGCTGCTCCAGGAACAGGGCGGTCCAAATCGCCAGCATCACCAGACCCGAAAGCCTCAGGGCCGACGCACGGTCTCCCAAGCCGAACCAGGTTCGAAAGATGCCTTCCGTCAACGTCGGCAGCCCGAAGAAATGGACGGCGCCGTAGTCGTTGATCACTTCCATCGCGATCAGACTCAACCCGGCGATCAGCGCCGGACGCGCCAGCGGCAGCGCGACGCTGAAAAAAGTCTCGCGCGGCGAGCGCCCCAGCGTCTGCGCGGCTTCAATCATGGCGCGCCGTTGTTGGGAAAAGGAGGCGCGCGCGGTCAGGAAGAGGTAAGGATAAAGCACCGAAGCCATGAGCACGGCCAGGAGCCCATACCGAAGCCCCATTTCGGTCGCCTGGTAAACGCCCACTCCAAATTGGTTCCGAATCCAAACCAACGCAGGGATGGCCTGCTCCGGGACGCCGTAGTAAACGAACGCCGCCACGTAGGCCGGAATCGCCAGCGGCATCACCAAGGCCCACTCGAAAAACCGGCGCCCAGGGAATTCGAAGGCCGATACCAGCCAGGCTGCAGGAATCGCCATCAGCAGACTGAGCACCAGCACCAGGACGGTCAGAAGGAGGGTGTTCCAGACATAGGTCCAGAGAACCGTCTCCGCGATGTGCCTCCAGTCCGGGCCGGGAACCGCCAATCCTCCCACCGCCGTCAGCAGCGGAACGAGAATGAGAACGGCCAGGAACACCGTCCCAGCCGTCCATGCGTCAAATTCGCGCCAGAGGCGAATGGACCTCAACGCGCGCAAGCTATTCCCAACCTGCCCGGTTGAAAAGGCGCACCGCGGTCTCGTTCAGCTCGCCGAGGGTCGAGAGGTTCAAATCGTCCGCTTTGAACTTGCCCCAGGACCTTTGCAGCTCGGCCCACTCGACCGAATCGACGACGGGATACTCGTAGCTCGCCTCCGGAAAACTCGACTGCGCTTCGGCGGACACCATGAATTCCAGAAACTTCAGGCCACCGCCCGGATTTGGCGCATGCTTCGTCACTCCCCCGCCGCTAACGTTCACGTGGGCTCCGCGCCCGTCCTGGTTGGGAAAGAAAATCCCGAGCTTTTCCGCAACTTCCCGGTCTTTTTCCGAGGAGGAATTCGCCAGCAAGCCCACATAATACGTGTTCACGATGGCCACATCCCCCAGTCCAGCCGCGACAGCGCGCATCTGGTCGCGGTCGCTGCCCTGCGGGGGACGCGCCATGTTTCCGCGCACCGCCTTGGCCCATGCCAGGGCCGCTTCTTCGCCGTCCGCCGCGATGATCGAAGCCAGCAGGGACTGATTGTAAATGTTCGCCGAAGACCGCGCGAGCAGGCGCCCTTTCCACTTTTCGGATGCCAGATCCTCGTAGGTCGACAGCTCATCCGGCTTCACGCGGTCCTTCGCGTAAGCCAGAATCCGGGAACGCTGCGTGAAGCCGAACCAGTGGCGTTCGGGATCGCGCAAGTTTTCGGGAATGCGTTCCTCCAGCGTTTCCGAGACGATGGGCTGGAGAAGGTCCATGGATTTGGCACGCTCCAGGCGTCCGGCATCGGCGGTGATGAGGACATCGGCTTTGGTGTTGGCGCCTTCCGCCTTAAGCCGTTCGATCAAACCATCAGCGCCGGCCTTGACGACGTTGACCCGGATCCCGGTGATCTCGGTGAACCGGTCGAAGAGGACTTCATCGGATTCGTAGTGGCGATCGCTGTAAAGGGTGATGGAATCGAGTTGAGCAATCGAACCGGCGGGGACCGAGAACCCAGCAAGAAGAAGGCAGATACGGAGAAAACGATGCATGAGGGGACTCTTGATGAGAATGAGTCTCATTACCACCAGAATCTCCGATTTTCTTCCTCTCTCATCCCTCCCCTCCTCCTCTTTGTGACAAAGTTGTCAATCACTCTTCCCTGGACACACGGCACCCTTCGGCAGAGGGATTGGTCGCTTTGAATCCTGCCCACCGAGCCGATTCTCTTGCTAGCCCGGTCGCCCTACGCCTCTTCGCCGCGATCACGGTCCTCTTCCACGTGCTCGGCCTTCACGCCCAGCAAAACCTGCCGGAGGCCGGATCCCTGACACCCGGCGAGCTGATCGCGCGGGCTGAAGCCGCTTTTCAATCCGCCGATTTCGCGCAGGCGGAAGCCTTCTTTCTGGCCTTCGAGCGCGATTTCGGCGCCGAACCGGACGCAAAAACGCTCATCGATCGGAACAAAGCCCTCATCGCGGTCTGCATGATTCGCAACGGCCGGGGCAGCGAGGCCATTCCCTACATCGAGGCCGCGCTCGGGCAGGCGGATCTGGATCTTCAACTTCGTGAAGAGCTGTCCTTCTGGCGGGCTGTTCAGTTGATGCAGAGCCAGGAACACCGAAAGGCGCAAGAGGCCCTAGGTCAGTTCTTCCAGGAATCGCGCTTCTCGGACGGACGGCGCCTGGAAGCGCTGCTGCTTTTCGCTTCGAGCTACCTCATCCAGGGCTATCATCGCACCGCCGCCGAGTTCCTGGATGAACAGATCCCGAATCTCCGCCGGCTCCCGGACGCTGAAGAATACGCCGGACGCGCAGTCGTCCTGCGCATGGTGGCTCTCGTCCAAAGCGGAAACGACGACGACGCGCTGCGCCTCCTCCGCTCGGAGTATGAAAACATGCATCAGCTCACGCAGATCGTCTCGTTTCAAACCCTGGCGCTTCAGCTTGGCTCCCGGTTCATGGAGCAGAAGCGGTTCCACGATGCCATCGCCTGCCTTCAACGGATTTGGGACCGCGAACGCCTCCTCGCTCACCAACGCGCCAAACTCACCGAACTCCAGATGCGCCGGGAAACGCTCGCAGCGGATCCTCGCCGTCAGAGCGCCCTGCTTCAACTCGATGGCATGATCCGGCGGGTCGAACTCGAAATCGAGAAGTTCGAGCAAATCGAGGAGTTCGATGCCGCGCTTCGTTTCCGTCTCGCCCTCGCCTTTCAGGGCCTCGAACGCTATCGGGAAGCGGCGTTGATCATGGAAGCCATGCTCGAACGGCTGGATCCCTCGCCGTCGGTTCAGTCGACCGCCCTGGCCGTGATCCAGTGCTGGAGCGAAATCGAACGGTGGCCGAAAGCGATCGAGGCCGCGGAAAACTACCTCATCGCATTCGGGGATGATCCCGAGAACCCTCACCTGCCCCAGGTGCTTTTCATGCAGGCCGATGCGCTGATGAAGCTTCAGCGCAATGGTGAAGCCAACGCGATCTTTTCGAACATCGCCAGCCTCTTCCCGGAGCATCCCCTCGCGCCCCGCGCCCGGTTCATGGAGGGGTTCACCTTCCTTCTCCAGGATCTCAACGAGGACGCTATCCGCGCCTTCGACCTGGTGCTGCAAACTGACGCCACTCCCGCTTCGCTCGAGCAGGACGCGTTCTACTGGAAGGGCATGACCTTTTCATTCGACCAGGAATACGTCGCGGCCAAATCGCAGATGGAAGCCTATCTCGAACGCTATCGCGAGAGCGGGATTCGCTACGAA
Source organism: uncultured Verrucomicrobiales bacterium (assembly GCA_964500945.1). Lineage (GTDB taxonomy): Bacteria > Verrucomicrobiota > Verrucomicrobiia > Verrucomicrobiales > DEV007 > CAZCRA01. The sequence continues at coordinate 3,881 of CAZCRA010000253.1, forward strand.
TCCGAGGCGGTTTTTCGCATCGCCTACTGCGTGTTCTGCGAGGCTGATTATCCCGCCGCGATCGATTTGTTTCAGGCCTTCTTGGAGCAGTATGGGCAAACCGCGCCGGATGCGGACGAAGCAAAGCTGCTTCTGGGTGATGCCCTCCTGGGGGAAGGACGCGCCGAGGAAGGCATGGCGGCCTATCGCTCCATTGATCCCGATTCGACCCGCTTTTTTGAAGATGGATGGTTCAAGATCGGGAAAGCCTTGAAACTGATGGAGGACCTTCCCGCGATGCGGGCCCATTACGAGTCCTTCCTCGAAGACTATCCTCAGAGCGCGCGCATGCCGGAAGCCGTCTATTGGATCGGCTGGACCCACGTTCAGGACGGCCGTCTCGACAAAGCGATCAACGTCTATTGGGAAACCCTGCGCGAGCACGGCGATAACCCGGAGTGGTTTGCCATCGAGGATCTCCTCCGCGCCATGCCGAAGCTCTATCGCCGGAAGGGAGCCGATGGCCTGAAGGAGCTCACGCGCCGTCTTCAAAACCTCTACACGGACGCGAAGGCAAAGGACCAGGAAACCCTCGCGCTCCGCGCGCTCTGGGCCGAGGCCCAGGTCGAAAAAAGCCGGAACCCGCCACTGGCCAACGGCATCCTGACGCGCGCTGGAACCATGGTCGATCCGGAGATCCACAACCCCTTGATCATCGCCGATTGCGCCGATGCTTCACGGGCCGAGGGCCGTTTAAACATCGCCGAAAAGCTCTACGATGACCTGCGACGATGGCACCCTAACTCTTTCCACAAGGCACGCGCCTTCCTCGGACTGGGTCAAATCGCCGCCGATCGCAAAGAGAACGCTCAGGCCATCGCGTTCCTGGAAGAATTCGAACGCCGGGCGATTGCTTCCACCCTCCTCCCCGAGGCCCTCCTCCTTAAGGCCAATCTTCAACGCGAGGAGGGCATGAGCGCCAGCGCCCGCTCCACCCTCGACGCGCTGCTCGAACTGCAGAGCGCCGGCGCCGAAACAAAGGCGCGCGCCTTGGTGGTCTTGGGCGACCTTTTCCTGAACGCCGAGAGCGATCCGCTAAGGGCCTCGGCCTACTACGAGCGCGTTTACGTCGTCTATGGCCGCTACCGTGAGCTGGTGGCAGAGGCTTACTGGAAACGGGGTCAG
>CAZCRA010000254.1:0-4883 GCA_964500945.1 uncultured Verrucomicrobiales bacterium
CATCCGCCTACACCCGGACCATCGCTGGGGGTCATGCCCTTCGCACCAACCGCTCCCGCTACATCGAGTGACACGACGGAGGCCCCGGCCAGCGGGAACTCTACGATACCGTCGCCGACCCGGAGGAGATGACGAATCTGGCCGAGAACCCGGAGCGAGCGCCCCTCGTCGAGGCGCTGAGTGAGCGCTTGGCCACGCGTCGAACCGAGGCAGCCACAACGCCGCCGGGCTTGCGGGTGGTTGGCCGGGATTGACCCCCGCCCAGCGCAAGTTGCGCAACCCGCCCGGCGGTGGGACTTTCCGGCCCGATGCGTTCGCGACTCCGCCTCCTTTTAAACGCTTCTGCCATCGCCTGCTTCACTGCCACCTGGCTCACGCTCCTGACTCCGATCCCCTCGCGAGGCGGGGTTCCAGAATTCAAGCGCCTCCCGTCGGTCGCCGAAGCCGATTTGCCTCAGCTCTCGAATTCGGCCGCTCCCTTCCGCGGCAAACTCGAACGGGACGACTTCACCGGCGCCACCTGGGTGGCCTTCCCGCATGTCGAGAATCCGGGCAGCTTCGGCTTCGATCCGCAAGGCCGCCTCTACGTCGCCGAAACCCACCGTTTCTGGCAGGGCGTGCCCGACATGCGAGGGCTCCCCAGCGGAATGGTACAGGCGGATTTCCAGGCCGTCACCCTCGAGGACCGGCGGAAACTGTATCGAAACTGGCCGGGTGAGCTTCCCGAGGACTGGCTCACCGGAAACGCCGACCGGGTGATCCGCTTCGAAGACGCCGACCGAAACGGCTTCCCTGATCGCCGCACCGTCTTCGCCGACGGCTTCGATGACGTGCTCGACGGACTCGGTTTCTCGATTCTCGCGGACGATGGGGAAAACGTTTACTTCACCTGCATTCCGAATCTCTGGCGGCTGCGCGATACCGACGGCGATGGCGTGGCGGATCAGCGGGATGTGCTCGCCACCGGCTTCGGCGTCCGCGTGTCCTTCATTGGTCACGACCTTCACGGCATCACCCGCGGCCCGGATGGTCTGCTCTATTTCTCGGTCGGCGACCGCGGCTATCACGTCCAGACGCGGGAGGGGAAGACCTTCTCCGGCTCCGGGATGGGGGCCATCTTCCGGTGCGAACCGGATGGAAGCGGCCTCGAACTCTACTGCACCGGCCTGCGCAATCCTCAAGAACTCGCCTTCGATGACCACGGGAACCTGTTCACCTTCGACAACACCGGCGACATCGGCGACCGGGCGCGACTCGTCTACGCGCTGGACGGCACCGATTCCGGCTGGCGCATGGCCCACCAAGCCCCTCACCAATACCGCGATGACCTGGACTGGGGCGAGTTTCGTCCGGACCGGTCGCTTTGGGTCGCGGAGGGAATGTTTCAAACCGCCGGGAAAAACCAGGTCGGATGGGTCTATCCACCCGTGGCCCATGTCGGCAACGGCCCCTCTGGCGTCACTTGGTTGACCGGAGAATCCGTCCCGCCTGGGCTCCGCGACCGCTTCCTGCTGGCCGACTACCGGGGAGCCTTCGTAAACTCCAGGGCCACGCTGATCGGCGTCGAATCCCAGGGCGCCGGCTTCCGGCTCGGTGAGGTGGAAGACTTGGCGTCCGGCGTCGGCGTCAGCGACGTGGAATTGGGCTTCGACGGTCGGATTTATCTCTGCGATTGGGGCGGCGGCTGGAGGGTCAACCGGAACGGTTCGATCCAGGTTCTCACCTGGGAGAACGAAGACGGGAAGCAAGCCGGTGCCGAGGTGGCCGGGCTCTTCGCTGGAGGATTCGAGCGGTTTTCCGTCGAGGTGCTTGCTGAGTTGTTGAATCACCTGGACCGCCGGGTGCGCCAGCAGGCCCAATTCGAACTGGTCCGGCGCGGCGACGACGGACGGCGGGTCCTTTCGGAGCGATTGCGCGATGAGCAGGCGGGCGACCTGGCACGCCTTCATGCCCTTTGGGGGTTGGGGCAAATCCTGAGGACCGGCGAAGACGTGGCCGGGATCATTCTGCCCTACCTCGAAAAAGGACCAGCGCCGGTTCGCGAAAACGCCGTCCGGATGGCGGGAGACCTTGGGTTGACGGACGCGAAGACGCGGCTGCTTCGTCTCCTGGAATCTCCATCCGACCGCATCCGCTGCCTGGCGGCGGTGGCGCTGGGCCGCATTTGCGAGCCGGGCGATGCCGAGGCCGTCGAAGCGCTCTACGAACTGGCAAACCGCAACGAATATGGCAACAAGGACGTCTTCGTCCGGCACGGCGTGATTTCGGCCCTCAAACGAATCGGCACCGAAGAAGCCGCCCTCGGTGCGACCGGCACCAAGACCTGGGCCTACGAGGAGAAGCTCGCCGCCGTCACGTTCCTCCGAAGCCGGGGCAGCGATGCCTTACTGGAGTTCCTGGACGACCCCAAGCCGGCCATCCGGCACGAGGCCATCCGGGCGATCTATGAAACCAACGCCGTCGACAGTGAAGCGGGTGAGGCCCTCGCGGCGCTGGCGCCTCGGATCCAAAGCTTCCCCGAAACCCTGCAGTTCCGGATCCTGGCCGCCAATTTCAGGCGAGGTCAGCTTGCCGGCGCCCAGCGTCTGCTGCAGATCGCCGCGAACGCCGAGGCGCCGATGAGCACGCGCCGGATGGCGTTGATCGCTCTGAGCCGATGGACGAAGCCACCGGTCACGGACCCCGTGCTCGGCAGCTACCGGCCCGTCCCTGAGAGCGACGCCCGCGATTTCGGCCGACTCCGCGAAGCCATCGGCAAACCGCTCCGAGCTTTTCTCGGCGGTGGACACCCGGCCGAACTGACCGCTCGGGCGCTTCGCTTCGCCGAAAGTCACGGGCTCGACCTGGACGACGCCCTGTTGGCGGAGTTGATGGCCAACGCCGATCTCGGTGCCGAGGTTCGAGTGGCCACGATGGACAGCATGATCGAACGCCTCCGCGAAAAGCAACTCGCTCTCGTCGCCGGCTTGCTCGAGGATCCCGAGCCCGCCGTCCGCGCGGCGGCCCTCAGCCACGCGTTCGAGTTGGGGATGGAACGCGTCGCCATCGCCGCCTCCGCCGCCGTCAGCAGCGCGGATTGGGTCGTCGCGCGCGCCGCCATCGATGGGCTCGGCCACCACGACGCCACCCCGCTGGTCAATCTCTGAGAAAATCGTGACGAAGCCCTCCGCCCCGAACTTTGGCTCGATGCCTACCTCGCGCTTCGAAATTCACCCGCCGCCGAAGCCAGGGCCGCCGCCAAGTCGTTTGCCGCGTCCGACCCGAACGCCGTCTATCGCCTGAGCGCTCACGGGGGCGATGCCGCGCGCGGCCGCGAGGTGTTCCGCAATCACGGCGCCTGCCTCCAATGCCATCAAATCGGGAAGGACGGCGGAAACCAGGGCCCGGCTCTGGATGACGTCGCGGCCAGAATGGACCGCGGAAAGCTCCTCGAATCCCTCTACGATCCCAACGCCCTCATTTCACCCGGTTACGCCATGGCCTCCGTCACCCTCGAAGACGGCTCGATGCTCATGGGCCGCATCACGGAGGAGTCGGATGCCAGCCTGCGGATCACCGCGTTGAACGGCACCACCACCGACCTGCCCCGGACGTCCGTGGCCTCCATGTCGCCCCCTGTTTCGGCCATGCCCCCCATCGCCGCCACCCTCCCCCCGCGCGACCTCCGGGACTTGACGGCTTACCTCGCCACGCTCGACGGAAGTCAATCCCGACCGGGACGCGATGCCGCCCCGCACGGAGAATCAACCGCCAAGTGACCGTCGACCGGCCCAAACCGGGAGCCGCTTCAGAAGATCTTCGCTCCTTCGGGAATCGCGAAACGCCCGTCGTCCGGCTCCAAAAAGGCCACCTCCGAGACGTCCGCCTCCCGGATGAATTCGCCGATGCTGCCCTCGTTCATTTCAAACGACCGGTGCGCGCTGGGCAAGAGAACCCCTCCATGAGTCTGGTAATCCTCGTAGGTGAGCAATTTCTCGGGTGACGGTCCGTCCGGGTAGAGCTCCGAATCGGTCACGATGTAGCGAACGCCACGCACCCGGTTCGAGTTGGGATCGATCAAGGCGATATAGTAATCGTCCGGAGTTTGCCCCGTCCCATCGTCGTAGGTCACTTTCACCTGCTCGTAAGACGTTCCTTCGAACTCGATCGGGTCCAGCCGCTCGTGATTCGTTCCAGGATCCGCGAGCACGAAGGGAATTCCCACAAAGTAATACGGGGTCAGCGCCCAGAAATGAGGCGGCACCGGCGCCTCGGCGTCCCCCGGGTGAATCCAGGCCTGCTCCCCCGTCCAGCCAAACCGGATGTCCGTGTCCGGCACCTCGTGAACGGCGCTGGATGACCACAAATCGATCACCTGCACCGTGTCGAGGACAGCGTCCGGTCCCCGGTCGAGCATCCGGTAGGTCCAGCGGAACTTCAGGTCGCCGGCGCGAAACCAGGCGTCGAGGCCGCCATGGGCGTTGATGGCTTTGGCCAACAAACGACCGCCCTCGGAACGAGCGAGTCCGTCCACGGCGGCCTCCACCCGCTTTTCACGGCGCGCGTCGGGAGAGTTCGGCAAGCAGCTCGTCAAGAGGACGAGGGCAACGGCCAAAACGAGCGAAAAACCTGTAGGGCGGGTTTGCATGTGATAACTCGGATGCCGGGGAGCGTCTTTCCTTACCGGCGGGGCCAGCAAATCTGATCCCCCCGGGTTCATCCCCGGCTAGCAGGCTGTTGAAAAACCGGGTGCCGCGCCGCGCAAAGGACCTGGAGGCCAGGGCAAGGCGCGCCTGTCCGCCGACCTGTCCGTCGAAGCTTTAGCGAAGTCGGAAGCCTCGGCGAAGGAGGACCTGTCGCGCCGAAGCCCCGGCGAAGGCGGACCTGTCGCGCCGAAGCCCCGG
>CAZCRA010000255.1:0-3590 GCA_964500945.1 uncultured Verrucomicrobiales bacterium
AGCACGGCGAAAACGCGGGTGACGATCTTTTCGCTCCAGACGATGGGATACCTGCTGAAAACAAGCCGTCCCCGCTCATCTGCCGCGACATGCCACTCCTCGCCCGTCGCCTCGCTGAAATACCTTCGGATGCCCGCCACTGTCTTGGTCCTTCTCTGCTCATCGCCGTAGAGGACCTCCTGCAGGGCCCAGATATCCGGAGAGACGGCACGATGCACTCGGAGGAACTGCTCGCGGCGGTCGTCGATACTCTTCCTGCCCTCCGGAAGCGGGGGTTGACCGTCGTCCTGCGGAAATACGGAACCCCAGTAGACGTTGTAGCTCGCTACCCGCAGCTTGGCCTGTTCCGGTCGATCCGGTTCCGATGCTTTAGCGGAGACTCCGAGAAACGCGCACAGGAGCGCCAGGCAAGGCAATCGTGGCACGAGGGATTCGAGAGGGGTGTTCATGGTTCTGATCATTAAGGGGGCCCGAGAGGGATCGCGAGCGCACATCGGTCACGCGAAGAGGTAGAGATGAGCCGGGCGCGAAAGGGAAAGGTGGCGCCCTGCCCGATCTGGATCACCCCGTCGCTCCGGTCGATATCACCGCCCCGCGCCGACATTGTCGATTAGCCGGGTGGACCCGAAGTAGACAGCCGCGATGATACGGAGCTCGGAACTTTCTCCTGGCTTTGCGGGCTCCAGAGTCTCGGCATCGACGATCTCGAGATAGTCGATCCTTGTATGGTCCCAGGTCTCGATCCGTTCACGCATCGAGGTGGCGACTTCGTCGAGGGACGGGGGAAGGGGTTGGTTCAGGGCATCGGAGCCTTCGCGGAGGGCACGATAGAGGGTCGGAGCCTCGGCCCGTTGGGATTCGTCGAGGTAGGTGTTGCGCGAGCTCAGGGCGAGTCCGTCGGGTTCCCGGACAGTGGGAGCGCCGACGATCTCGACGTGGAAATCGAGATCGCGGACCATGCGCCGGATCACGGCGAGCTGCTGAAAATCCTTTTCACCGAAGACGGCGAAATCGGGCTGGGTGAGATGAAACAGCTTGGCGACGATCGTGCAGACACCGGCGAGGAGTGCCCCACTCCTTCGAGTGGCAAGGCCCAGTCGTAGGCAGCCTGGGTGAATTGATTCGGCAGGCCCGAGATTTTGCCGACCACCATCCCGTTGTCGCCCCGGAATCGCGGCCACTCCTGCGAAGTCGAGAACTCGGGGAGAAGCGCTAGGAGTCTGTCGGACTTAGAGCGTCTGAGCGAGGGAATCGGGCTTTGAGGTAAAATTTTCATACGTTCGAGGAGTTTGTGCGAGCACAAATGACGAGAACGGAGGGAAATTTGAGCCAAAGTCCCGTTTTCCGCAGCCGGGCGGGATAAGTCCGACAGGCTCCTAGGGCAAGAGCAAGGGGGAGGGGAATGCGACGCGTCATCCGTAACTGAAAGGGATTCGCTTTTCGGCCCTCCCGCTCCCGAGTCACCATTGGGCCGGGGAAGAAGGGGGTCCAGTGAGGATCCGGTAACGGGTAGACCTGTGCCGCTGCTTCATCCAAGAACGGACCGTTGGTCTGAACATTTTCGTAGGGATCATTCGGAAACGCAATTAATTGGGATCAGTGCGACGGGTCGCGCGACAATTGAACGGCTTCAGCTCAATCGTCAACGCGTTCGGAATTTGCGCGGCCTGCTCAAATTGATTGGCCAGCATCCGCCGCGCGACGAGGTTTAACGTAAAATGTCAATCACTTCCAGCGTCACGGGACCGAGCAAGCCGGATTCCGGCAGGGGGTAGGCGTCGTTGGGGAGATTTTCCAGGGGCATGGCCCAGGCGGAGGGGAGGGTGGAGATATGACCGGAGCGAGCTTTGCGTTCTTCCGGCGGCCGTTTGGCGTCGCCGATGAGGCGGTTAGGCCAGCGGTTGACCACTTCAACGGTCAGGCGATTGCGGCCGGCGGTGGCGAGCCCGGTGATGTCGATTCGCGCCGGTTGCGTCCAGACTAAGCCTGAGGAGCGGCCGTTGACGTAAACTTCGGCGGCTTCTTCGACCCGGCCGAGATCGAGAACGATGCGCTTGTTTCCGCGGAAGGCGGCCGACGGCAAGGTGAAGCTGTTCTCATAAATGCCGGTGCCGGAGAAATACCTGATCTTCGGGGTGTCGAATTCCGTCCACGATTTCAGTTCGGTGGTCGTGGTCGAAAAGCGCTCGTCCCAAGGATCGCGAAAATGGAGTGTCCATTCGGCGCGATCGACTTTGAGGCGAGTGGGGCCGTTGGTACTGGCATTCACTGTCTCTTCCGGGCCAGACAGCTCGAAATTGCCGGCTTTCAAAAGTTGGATTCCGCCGGAAGTCTCCTTGAACGGCCAGGCGTTCGTAACGGTTTCGGCTGGGAACACCGGTTTGCCGTCCAGTCGCAGCGCGGCGCCATTTTCCGGGCCGGTTCGGAAGACGAGGAAGCGGCTGTCGTCTGGACCTAACCAAATTGGAATACTCGTTCCCTTTTCTGAAGCACGATAAATCGTCAGTGGGACCATTTCGCCGGTTACCGGGTTCCAGATCTCGGGTTGTTGAGCGGTGACGCGGAAGGTAACGGCCGCGGCGAGCGGCTGCGCTTGCGGGTTACGGATAAAATAGAAATCGGCGTTATCGGTCCGGCGGTGGATGAAATCCAGGGTGGCGCCGTGCACGGTGATGTCGGGACCGATGCCAAGCGACAGCAGGACTTCGCGCGGCGAATCGCCCCGGACGAGCGTGCCTTTTCCAACTCGGCGACGTGTGTTGACCTGGCCATCGGCCGATCCCCAGATTTCCTCAGCGAGTTTCTGGACAGCTTCGCTGGCAGCCGGTTGATCTCGCAGTCCCGGCGCCCGGACGGGTTTGGGGCCGATTACAGTGGCGCCGGCTTTCAGGAGCGCATGGATCTTTTCCAAAACCGGGAGCGACATGGCCTCACGCTCGGGCAGCACAAGAACCCGGTAAGTCTGACCATGTGGAAGAGCCAGTTTGCCGTCTTTGACAGAAAGCCGGTTGAGCAGAATGCCGGCATTGGCGATATCGTAATCATAACCAAAGCCCAGTCCTTCCCTCACATGTTTCGGTTTGGCAAAATAGGGCGCCGCTTCGCCGTGATAATAGAGGACGTCACCGACAAAGTGGCCCTGTTGCAGCATGAAGCTGGAACGCGCGAGGTAGTCCATGAAGCCACGCGATTTGGGCCACCAGATAAGGTTTTCATTAATCAAATTCGCAAAGCCGTAACTCCAGCCCGGCAGTCCGGCCTCCGGCGGCGTGTGCGGGAAGGTATGGAAATCGATCCGGTTCAGTCCTTCGGCAAAGGCGCGGTCGGAATACGGTTTGAGGTCGCCGGGGCCGTAATTCCAGAGATGAACGCCGGTGAAAGCTTCGGCGGTGACGTAAGGCTGCCCATAAAGGTGAGCCGCGCTGGCGATGCCTTTGACGATCAGGAGATTCTCGCGCGGTCCCCGGTCGTGAACCCAGAATTCGCCGCGCGGAAACGACAGCACGCCGGAAGAGCGGATGGTTTCCATGGGCACATCGTCGTGAACCGGCGGCCCGGGCCCCGCCGCCTCGGCGGTGAAACCGATCCCG
>CAZCRA010000255.1:3606-4650 GCA_964500945.1 uncultured Verrucomicrobiales bacterium
CTTCGGTGGCCTTGGCGTAGTGATTCTCGATGACGAGGTCGCTGATCAGGTTCTGGAAATCGAAGAGGAAAGCGTTCGTCGTTTTCTCGTCGTCCACGGTGTATCCCGCGAGCGCGGGCATGAACGACTTCAAGTCATAACCACATTCCTCGCGAAAAAGCTTCGGCAAGGCGGGCGTCCAGATTCCTTTGAACTCATAGCTGTCGGCGCAGAAATACTGGATCGGGCTGCCTCGCAACGGGCCGGTGTGATTCTCCATTTTTTCCAGCAACCAGGTCAGGTGGATTTCGGTAGCCTCGGGATTCAGGAAATCGACCGGCGGTTTCAGCGTCGCAGGTGTCGGCGTCAGGCCGGTTTCCGTGGTGCGCGACCAGAGCAGGCGCAGAATGGTCCACTTCCCGGCCGGAACCTCCCATTCGATGTTGTCTCCATCCATCATACCGGTTAGCTCCACGATCCGGTTTCGCTCCACGGTCTTGCCGCTCGGGAATGCCAGCACAGCCACGTGGTCCCAATGCTTCGGCCGCCCTTCCCTGTCGCGTTCCATCATTTGGTAGCCGAAATGTTTGTTAGGCTCGATTTCAGGAAACGGAAGCGCTAGTTTATGCTTACCAGTTCCGGTCACCTTAACCTCCGTGTGAAACAGGGCCATGTGCGAATGCTCGGGGTCGGGAAAGCTGACCGATTGATTCCAGATGAAGCCGAGCTTGAAACCGGTTTCCTTGGCCGCTTCGACCGCGGTTCCAACGCCGCTCAGAAACTCGTCGCTGACCACGGCGGGACCGACCGGCATGAAGCCCTCGTTCTTGCCAAAAGACGGCGCGTCCCAAATGTCGAACCCGCCCATGCCGTTCCGGTGGGCGAGCTGGATCTCACGCCAGATTTCCGTTTCGCCAAAGTTGCCGTTCAGCCAGGTCCAAAGCCCGCGCGGCCGGGCATCGATTGGCGGGTTGTGAAAACCTTTTTCCAAGTCGTCAGCCGCCCAAGTAAGCGAGGCGAACAAAAACAGAGCGGCGGCAAAGACGGGTCGAATAGGAAGCATAA
>CAZCRA010000255.1:4660-4877 GCA_964500945.1 uncultured Verrucomicrobiales bacterium
TTTATCCGGGTTTCGGCAGTTCCGGATGTCTTCAAGGTTCGTGGTAAGGCATGCGCAGAAAGTCTGAGGCGCTGGGGGCGTTCGGGTAAGTTTCAGTCTCAGGATCCTGGAGGAAACCCTTCAATTCGTTGATTCCCTGATTACCGGCGCCTATCACTCCCAGCGTGACAAGTCCATAGGCCGGTGGACGATCGGCGGCGAAGAGCAGATGCGGTAA
>CAZCRA010000256.1:0-4825 GCA_964500945.1 uncultured Verrucomicrobiales bacterium
AGTCGGCTTAAAATCCAACCAGCCATGATCCCGCCCCGGACGCAAGTGCGGGTCCGCCGACTTCACGCCCGCCAACGCGGCAGTCGGTGGTATTGCAGAGAGGAAATCGCTTTCCGGCCCTCAGGGGCATTGGCCGGTAACGACCGCGCTTCCGGATTCAGAATCGTGTGCGGGGAGTCGGTGAAATCAGGGTGGGGAGCCATGGTTAGGAAAGATTTTATTCCGCAGATTCCACTGACTTTCGCAGATTGAAGACGAGCGCTTGCTCTTCCTCGAAGCCTTGCCCCGCCAGGTTGGTGATTTCCCAGGGATCGTCCCGGAGATGGAAGAGTTGGCGTCTCACCTCTCCGCCGACGGTGTATCGGATCAGCTTCCAGTGGTTCGCGATCACCGAGTGCTGCACGTCCCGATAGCGCATGCAGAGGTGAGACCGGTGCTCGACCTGGGCATCCCGAAGCACGGGGGCGAGGCTCCGGCTCTGGACTGTCCCGGGGATCTCCAGATCACAAAGCTCCAGTAAAGTCGGCATGACATCGTGCAAATAGCACAGCTGCTCACGCGTCTCACCAACCGGCACCCCTGGGCCAGCCAGCACGAGGGGGACCCGTGAGCTGTGTTCGTAAAGATTCTGCTTGCCCATCAGCCCGTGCTGGCCCATCGCGAGACCGTTATCCCCCGCGAGCACCACAAGGGTCTCCTCGTGTTTTCCTGCGGCTTCGAGCGCCCCGAGGATCCGTCCGATGGCGTTATCCAGATGGGTGATCATGGCGAAATATTCGCGCAATTGCTCGAGGGTATTGTCTGGCGTGCGGGGAAAAGGTGCCAGCCACTCATCGCGAGGCCGGAGTTCTCCATTATCGAAGGGATGTTCCGGCAGGAAATTGGGTGGGAGATCGATCGGTAGCTGTCGGTAAGGTTCCCAAAAGGACTCCGGCATGGAGCGCGGATCATGCGGAGCCATGAAAGCGACGTTAAGATAAAAAGGCCGGTCATCGTCCCGGGTCGATTCGAGGAAACGACAGGCCGCTTCCGCAAAGAGATCCGTGCTGTGCACGCCGGGGTTGATGTGGTCGCAGTGATTGACCCGTTCGCGTTTCCCATGCCAGTAATCGACACTCTCCCTCGCCAGACGCGCATATTTCCCCGTCGGATCATAGTGGCAGGCTGGCACATTCCAATGGTCAGCCATTCCGCCGAAGAAAATCTCGCTACCTTCCGAAAAGCTTCTAGCGAATGAGCGCGTGCCATTATGCCATTTGCCCGTCCCAAAACAACGATAGCCGTGTTGTGCCAGCCATTCGCCCAGCAAGGCATCTTCCTCTGGAATTTGCGCTCCGTTTTCCTGAAGACCGTGCAGGTGACGGCCCGTATGGATCATGGCACGGCTCGGCATGCAGATGGCTGGGGCGTCCCCTCCCATGACGTGGGTGTGGAGAAATGCGGTTCCCTCTTTCACCAACCGATCCATGTGCGGGGTGTGCACCCACGGATTTCCGAGTGCCGCGATGGTGTCGTGCCGCTGGTCGTCGGTGAGAAGGAAGAGGATATTCGAAGGCTCTTTCATCCAGGTTAGAATCGTGCGAGCAACCCTCCGTCGACATACAGAATCTGGCCCGTTACAAAAGCCGCTTCCGTCGAGGCGAAGAAAAGCGCTGCGGCTGCAATATCTTCGGGCTCGGCCCAGCGTGCCATCGGCGTGCGGGTTTCGATCCAGTGATTAAAGTCCGGATCCTGCCATAACGCCGAAGTGAGTTCGGTGCGGGTATAACCTGGGCCAATCGCATTGACGGTAATGCCGAACCGCGCCCAATCCACGGCGAGCGCCTTGGTGAGTTGTCCGACTCCCCCTTTGCTGGCGGCATACGGGGCATTATGCTCGCGCACCGTGGTCGTCATGAGCGAGGCGATTTGAATGATACGCCCGCCCTGCCCAGTCGTCTCGATCCGATGCACAGCGAACGCTTTGGACAACGCAAACATGGCGGTGAGATTGACATCGATCACGCGGTGCCAATCAGCCAGCGCCAGCGCCTCAGCGGGTCCGCGCACCGTCGTCCCACCCGCATTCACGAGGATGTCCACCGGACCTGATGCCTCAATGAGACCGCGAAAACGGGCTTCCAGCGTCTCAGGCTCGGCGAGGTCGAGTGCGAGCGTCTCGGTCGCGATGCCCTCCGCAGCGAGCTGCCGTTGCGCCTGCTGAAGACCGTCGCTCCCTCGGGCGGCCAGGACGACCGCCGCTCCGGCTTGACCCAGAGAGTGAGCAATGGCCAGACCGATCCCGCGGCTGCCACCCGTGACGAGTGCGCGTTTACCATCGAAGCGAAAAGGATGCGTTCTCATGTGGTCTTCGCGATCAGAGCGTTTCATCGAAGATTCCGGGGAGTGAGATGGCTTTCGACCAGCTATATTCATGCAGCGAATCTTCCAGACCTTCACGCGCCTGGCCACTCTCTTTCACTCCCCCAAACCCCAGCACGTCTGGACGATAGACCCCCGAGCGATTGATCACCACCTGCCCGGCATTCATCCGGCGAGCGATCCGCATGGCACGGGCGATGTCGCGGCTAAAGACTGAACCGCTCAATCCGTATCGGGATTGATTCGCGATGGCGACCGCTTCTGCTTCTTGCGTGAATGCGATCAGGGGGTAGACGGGCGCAAAGATTTCCAAGTCCCGGGCAATCGAATGTTCGTGCGTCACACCGGGGAGCAAAATCGGAGAGCAGAAAGCGCCCTCCCTTTCCCAGTCCGGACCGTTCAGACCTTCGGAGCGCATTTGTTCCATCTGCGCCCTCAGCCGCTCGACCGCCTGTCTCGAGATGAGCGGTCCGAGATTTACCCCCTCCTGCTCCGGATTGCCGATCACCACCCTTCCCAGATGATCCGCTAGTAACTCGCTAAACTCATGCGCCACTCGTCCATCGATGACGATGCGTTTTGTGGCGCAACAACATTGACCATTCGCCAGCAGACGCGATTGGAACGCCTGCTGCGCGGCCAGCTCCAGATCGGCATCTGCCAGGATGATCATCGCATCATTGCCGCCCAGCTCGGTCATGACCGGTTTCACCCAAGCCGCCGCTTCTCTCAGAATGGCTTTGCCCACCTCCGTCGAACCGGTGAAGGAAATCGCAGCGACCCCCGTATGACTCACCAGCGCCGCGCCAGCGGCAGCGTCGCCGTAGATACCCTGGATGATCTCGTGATGATCGCCGAGCGCCTCCGCCAGGATCGCGAGCACTCGCTCTGTGATCAACGGGGTTTCTTCTGATGGCTTGAGCACGATGCCATTGCCCATCGCTAGCGCCGGGGCGACTTTGTGAGAGAGTAACGAGACCGGGAAATTGAAAGGGATGATCAATGCCACCACCCCGTGGGGTTCGCGAAAAGAGAGCGTCAGATCGTTTTCGAATCCGGCTTGTTGATCCAGATGGTGAGCTTCCATCTTTTCGAACGCCAGCCGCTCCGCGTAAGCGCGGAAAAGTCGCACAGCGGTAGCAAGTTCACCTTTGGACTGCACCAAGACCTTGCCGCTCTCGCGCGTCAACAGGAGCGCCAATTCCTCCAGGTGTGCCTCGAGGGCGACAGAGCATCGGGCCAGGAAACGAGAACGCTGCCATCGTGGGAGAAGCGCCCAGCGTTTCTGGGCGTTGGCACACGCCTCGACCCTGGCGTTGATCTCCTCCAATGAAGTGCGCGGCACGCTGCCGATCACTTCGCCCGTGGCGGGGTTGCGCGTTTCGAGCGCCTTATCCCAGGCTGCATTCGTCGGGGTCGATCGGCTCATCACGCCATCGCTCCTGCTAGCTCTGAACGCGCGGGGTTCTCCATCGGCGGCACTCCTAGCTGCTCCGCCCAATCGGCTCGGTAAACCAGCGGCGCAGGATTGCCAAGCGGCACCGGTTCCCCATGAATACAGAGCGGAAAGCCGCTTGACCGGTATCGATTCAAGCACAAGACCTTGCGCATTCGATCCATTTCCGCCACGGGAATCAACGAAAGCGACATGCCGAGCCGCGGTCGAACCGAATGATTCGGGTCACTCTGGTGCAGCATATCCTGTTTCCAAAACAGAACGTCACCCGGTTTCATGGTGCAGTAAACCGCGTCTTCCTGCGTCAGTCCCAGCGAGGTTGGATCTGTGCCCACGGGACCCGATGTCGCCGCTCGCTGCTCGTCGCTTTTCGGGTGTGGCAGAATCCCATACTTCTCGGAACCAGGGAAAAGCTGCAGACAGCCGTTCTCGACCGTCGCTTCATCGAAAGCGATCCAGGCGTCGAATAACTCAGGCGGTTTCTCATTCTCCCACGGATCCCCTCCGAACCAGACATGACTATCCTGATGACAACCCACTGGCGATCCATTCAACGGGGGTTTGAGGAAAAAGGCACCGCCATTCGAGCAATAGCTATCGCCAATCGCTGAGTTCACTACCTTCCGGAAGGTCGGCGGATTCAGAATATGGCGCATCAAAATTTCATCATGAAAATGCGCGTCGCTGATATTCTGCACCTGATGCAGGGGATCTCTATCATCCTGCCAACCCGATCCACCCGAGATGTGAATATGGAATTTCCGGTAAAACTCACGGAACCGGATCAAATATCGGAGACGATCTTTGACCGTTTCCACATCTTCCGGACTGAGAACGCCCTCGACGATTACATAGCCATGCTCCTCATAGAGACGCCTCAATTCTTCACCACTCACATCATCGATCTTTGTGCGAATCATCATGCGGCAAAGTGGCATACACGCTCGCCTCACACCATTCTCCGGTCCGTAAATGATTATCGTTGAACCGGTGATTTGTGGTAAAATT
>CAZCRA010000257.1:0-4816 GCA_964500945.1 uncultured Verrucomicrobiales bacterium
GGGGGCTTTGCGCCGATGGGGTGTGATGGCCTTGGCGGCGTGCGTTTGCGTTCCCTGGCCGGCGGAGGCGGCGAACTGGCCTAACTGGCGTAACTGGCGGGGGCCGAATCAGAACGGGACCTCGGAAGTGACGGGTCTGCCGGCATCGTTCTCAAAGACGGAGAATGTGAAGTGGGTCGTGGAGATGCCGGGTGATGGAGCTTCCACGCCGGTTATTTGGGAGGATCACGTCTTTCTGACGACGGGGATTGGACTCGAAAAGACGGCGGCCCTGGCTTTGGACCGGGAAACGGGAGAAGAGCTCTGGCGCAAGGAGTTCGAATTCAACCGTCAGGACAACCGCAGCAATTACGCTTCTCCTTCGCCGGTGACCGATGGCGAAAAGGTCTACTTCTTCTTCGGGACCGGTTTGATGGCCGTTTACGATTTTGACGGGACGGAGCTTTGGATGCGGGACATCGGTGCGCAGGAAGAGGGGTTCGCGTTTTTGTGGACGTTCTCGACCAGTCCGGTGCTTCACGATGGCAAACTCTACCTGCAGGTGCTGCAGCGAGATTCGCCGGTTCGGGGTCGCGGTCCGGAGAAGGGGAAATCCTATCTGCTGGCGCTGGATGCGGCGACGGGTGAAGAATTGTTCCGGGTGGACCGGCCTTCGGAGGCGGTAGCGGAATCGCTCGAAGCGTTCACGACGCCGCTCGTCAACGAGGTGGAAGGCCGGGAGGAGATCGTGATTGTTGGGGGCGACTGCGTCACGGGGCACGATCCTTCGGATGGCAAAGAGCTTTGGCGTTGGGGAACTTGGAATCCGGAGCGGATCGGCCACTGGCGAATCGTTCCGTCGCCGGTTTATGGTCGCGGAGTCTACTTGGTCTGTGCGCCGAAGAAGTCGCCGATTTACGCGGTCAAGGCTGGATTGGAAGGGACGCAGCCGAATGAGACGGCGCTGGCTTGGGTGAGCGATCCGACGAAGGAGAGGCCGTTGACGAGCGATGTCTCGACGCCGGCGTATCACGACGGGCTTTTTTACGTATTGAGCAGTGACGCCCGGTCGATCGTGTGTGTCCGTCCCGAGAATGGGGAGATTGTCTACAGTGAGCGGTTGGACAGCCGCGAGAAGTTCGAAGCTTCACCGACCGTGGCGGATGGGAAGATCTACCTCATCAACATGTTGGGAGATGCCTTCGTTCTTCGGGCCGGGCCAAAGTTCGAGGTGCTTCACAAGGCTGAGATGGGGGAATCAATGAGAAATGTCACCCGTTCAACCATCTCCGTGGGACAAGGCAATCTGTTCATCCGGACTGATACCCATCTCTACTGCATTGGATCTTAAACCGCTTGAAGCGCTGTCCCTGTGGCGGCGCTGGTGCCGGGTTCGGCTCCTCAGCAGAACCCGGTGGCTGCGGGATGGAGTGGTAGCAGGGGAGGCCGGCTTGGTCTTGGCGCGTGCGTCCGCGATCGCGGCGGTCATGGGCGCCATGACTTCGGTCTTTTCGGCCGAAGAATCCGGGACGGGCCTCCTTCCCCGCGAATTGCTACCGGTGCGCCAGGGTGTCGCCGTGGCGGCGATCCAGGAGCGTTCGCATGCTCCCGGCAAAACTCTTGAGCCGGGTGGCGGTCTCGCTCTCGTCGATGACGAGCGTGGCAACCCGCCCGGGGGCGTCGCGCCGCGCTTGATTCCGCTGCCGCTGCCTCCCGTGGTTCGGACCTATTGCTGGTCTTGTCACGGAGAAGATGGAAACGATATCGAGGGTGGTTTCGATCTTCGCCGCGACCTATCGAGGGATCGTTGGCAGGAAGCCGTTCATCTGCTTGAGGTCGACGAGATGCCTATCAAGGCTCCTTTCCCAGGCCCGGAGGAACGGGAGGCGCTTTTGGCTTGGCTCAACCGGAAGGCGGCAGCCGCTCGTCCCGCTCCACGCGAGCCCGCCCCCGTCGTGACCCGGTTGTCCGCGCCGGAGTTCGATGGGGCGATGCGCGCGTTGTGGGGTATCGACCTTCGCCCGAGTGAGCTGGTCGGGCCGGAAGCAACGGGAGAGTCGGGGTTCCGGGGTGACCGCCGATCCCGGCACCTGGACGCAGCGCTCATGGAGAAGTATCTGGCGGCAAGCGAGCGAATCGTCGAGTCCATGGCCGCGTTGCGGCGGGATCCCATCGAAACGCGTTTTGAGGCCGAAGCGATGGAAAGGAGTTCGTCGCATTTGCAGGATTTCGATGAGGGCGTGCTCTTTTCGGTTGAGGCACAGATGATCTCGACCGCCATGCGGATTCCGGTGGATGGTTACTACGAGGTGCGGATCCGGGCTTCGACGATCGGGCTTCCAGCGGTGGCCCAGTTGTGGGACGGCGATCGCGTGGTGGATGCCGTTGAAGTTCGGCACAAGCGTCCGGGGACAAGAACTTACCTCATGAAGCCGTTGCTGCGAAGGGGATGGAGGACCCTTTCGCTGAACAGCCGGAATCTCGTGCCCCAGGCCTCGTTGCCAGCGGATCCGAACATTGCATTCAACCAACGGGCGCGCGAGCACCGGATGCGTGTTCCGTCGCTGGAGCCGGGCGGCGATCCAGCTGAATACCGGAATGCGAAGGAAAGACTCGAGGACGCCTGTTTTTACCTTCAACAGGCGTTCGAATGGCTCGGCGCGTACGGAACGGAGGGGGATCCCCGCGATATCGTGCGCTTCCGCGATCTCGCAGACGAACGGCAAGAGAGGTTGGACCGGTTGAAGGCCGAATTTGTGGACCGGTTCCACGATGATGAACGAGAGGCGTTCGAATCCAAGTGGGCGGAGCTGAATGGAGAGCGGATGGCGGGTTACCAGGAGCATCTGGATCGGATCCGTGGGATCAAGTGGATGGACTGGACCCGTTTTCAGGGGCAACTCTACGTGGACTCAATCGAAATTCGCGGTCCCGTTTGGCCGGCGGACGCACCGGGCGCGAGACCCTGGTTGGCGAACTGGAACGAGGCGGACGCGTTTTTCCCAGCCTTTTTGGCCGACGCCTTCCAGCGGGCCCCGTCCGATACGGAACTGGCACGCTACAGGGAGTTGGTGAGAGCGTTTGAGGCGCAGGGGGCTTCCAAACGCAAGGCTTTTGAACAGGGCGTGGTGGCGGCCCTCGTTTCTCCTCATGTGCTCACGCGGGACTGGTCGGATCCCTCGGCGCGAGTGAGCTGGTTTTTGCGGGGAGAGCCACCCGGAGACTCTGCGGCGTTCGAGCCGATGAATCCTGACGCGCTGGCAGCGGCCGTTCGGGAGAAACGTTTCATCGCCCAAACTTCCCGGTTCATTCACCAGTGGCTGGGGACGGATCCCCTGGGCAGCGAGTTTCGTCCCAATCTTCAGCGGTTTCCGGGCTTCACGGACCCGGTATTGGATCGGACGAAGGAGCAACCGGTGCGTTTCTTCCTGAGGCTTCTGGAGGAAAACCGGCCGTTGGCGGAGCTGCTGGATTCGGATTGGACCGTCGCCCACTCCGAGCTGAGCGCCTTCGGCGGTCTTGGATCGGGGGGAGAGCAATGGGAGGTGAAGACCCTGCCCTCCGGTTCGGTCCGAGGCGGATTGCTCGGCATGCCGGCGGTGCTTGCCGCAACATCAAAGCCGCTGAGAACCAGCCCGGTCTTTCGCGGCGCCTGGATTTGGGAGACGCTGATGGGGCGTCACAACGGGGAGCCGCCCCCCGACGCGGGGATTCTACCACCGGACGCCGGAGTCGCCAGCGGCGTGACGCTTCGACAGGAACTCGAGCGGCACCGGAACGAACCGAGCTGCGCGGGCTGTCATGAGAAGATCGACCCTCTGGGTTTTGCGCTGGAGAACTTCGATGCCATCGGCCGTTGGCGCGAAAGCATGAACGGGCAGGAAATCGACGCCCAGGGAAGTTGGCACCGGGGCGAGGCTTTCGAGGGGCCGCAAGGCCTTAAGCAGGCGTTGCTGGCCCGTTCGAATGAGTTTGAACGCCAGCTGGCGAAACAATGGCTGGCTTTCGCGACGGGCGAGCCGGTCCGGTCGCTTCCGCCCGAGGTTGAGAAGGTGGTCCAGCACCCGCCGGTTCGGGCGAGGGATCTGCTGGAAGCGATCGTGACCGATTTAGCATCGGAGGCGGCGAGGGTCGACTGAGCGCCATGTCTCGAAAACCGGCGGGGAGGCGAGGCCGTTTTGCGGTCTTCAGTGAGGCAGGTTGAATTGGCGAAATGGGGGGCTCGTCCAAGTGAGCAGTTCCTATTCCTCCCTCGCCTATGAACGAAAACCAATTGGCCGCCCTCAACGAACTCCTGGGACAGTGCAAGCGACTGGAGCTCGAGTTTGATCTGGAAATTTCCGAAGTGCTGGCGGTGACGCAGGCGCTGCCCTTTCTGCTCATGCTGGGTGCCCAGGGATTTGTCGAGGCCCTGAACCAACTCGAAGACTACGGGAGGCCTGCTGAGGAGGATGAGTAGTTGTCGGTGCCGTAGATATCACGACGCCATGAATGTAGAATTTCCCCCCTGACCTGGTGGCCTACCGGCCACCACAAGGTGGCGTGGGTTTTCCGGGGAGAGATGCTTCACTGTCATTTTTCATCTTAACCCGGAGACCCGCGCCACTACTCAAGGGGACTCCTCTGATACGCTAACAGGCTATTGAAAAACCCTGCACCGCGCCGAAGAGACTCGTTTGGTTCGGCAGAAGTCAGGCTGCGCAGGGTGGCGAGGATCTCTCGCAAGTCCCTGAATTCCAGGGCGGCGTTGCTCGTCGCTCACTGGGCTCGCCCAGATCGCTTCTTCCGCCTTCGCCGGGGCTTCGGCGCGACAGGTCCGCCTTCGCCGGGGCTTCGG
>CAZCRA010000258.1:0-4761 GCA_964500945.1 uncultured Verrucomicrobiales bacterium
CTCTGCGGGCACTACGAGGGCGTGGACGCCCGAGTCGAGACCCTGGTGGACGAGACGGAGGTCCGGGTCGGGGATGCGGCGACTTTGCGGATTCGACCCGGGGGAGGCGAGGGGCTGGAAGAGGCGCGCCGCCAGCGCGAGGATTGTGCTGAACGTTTGGCGGAGGCGTTAGCCGAGGCCGGGGTGGCGACGTTGAATGAAGCCGTCGCGGTCAGCTCACGGCGGGATGCGGATCGGAACGAGCGGGACAAGCTCGAGGCCGAGTTGAGAGGGCTCCAGCCGGAGGGGATGGAGGAAGCCATCCGGGAGGAGCGGACGCGTTTGGACGAAGCGTGGGCCGAGGTCGAGCGGCGGCGCAAGCGGGTGGATGAAGCCGAGCCGGCGGACCTGGATGAGGTTCGGGAACGGGTGGCATCGGCGGTGGCCGAATTGGAAGCAGCGGATGGCGTTTGCAGGCAGGCGAGGGCAGCGATCGAAGCGACTGCTGACGAGGTGGAGAAGGCGCGCAAGGCGTTCGCGGAACGCCAGGAGGCGTCGCGAAGCGCGGGGCAGGCGATGCAGGAATTCGCGACCCGGCTGGCGGTGGAGATCGAGCGGCACGGCGATGACGAAGCCCGGTCGAAGCGGAGGCGGGAGCTGACGGGGGCGCAGCGCCAGGCCGGGGAAGCGCTGGACGTGAGCCTGGAGGCTTTGGCGGCGCAGGAGCCGGAGACTTTGGAAACGGACCGGGAGCGACTGGAGCGTGCGATCGATCAGGCCTGGTTCGAAGTGGGAGGTGCGGAGAAGGTTCAAGCCGTCGCGCAGAGTGTGCTGGCGCGTGATGGCCGGTCGGATCCGATGGAGACGCTGGCATTGGCCGAAGCCCGGGAGGAAGCGGCACGGCGTCGATTCGAGCGGGTGGAGCGCCGGGCCAAAGCGATCCGGCTGCTGCGCGACCTATTCGAGGAGGAACAGGATCAGCTCTCGGCGCAATTGACGGCGCCGCTGGCCGAACGGGTGAGTGGCTACGTGCAATTGTTGTTTGGGCGCGAGGCCCGCGCGGAAGTGAGGCTGGAGGACGGAACGTTCGCGGGCTTCGAACTGACCCGGAAAGGCGAGTCGTTCGATTTCATGCAACTGAGCGGAGGGACGCGCGAGCAGGTGGCGGCGGCGTTCCGGCTGGCGATGGCGGAGATTTTGGCGGAGGATCACGGCGGGTGTTTGCCGGTGGTGTTTGACGATGCGTTCGTGAACTCGGACGAAAGCCGGACGCGTCAGCTGCAGCGGCTGCTCGACCACGCGGCGCGGGCGGGTTTGCAGGTGATCGTGGTGACGTGTCATCCGGAGGCGTATGCCGGGCTGGGCGCGACGAGGGTGAACCTGGATGAGGGCGGAGGCTGACGGGGAGGAGGGGATCGCCTCGAGCTTGCCTGTGAGGGCAACCGGGGGTTGGTTGGCGTTCGTTCTCCGCTGCGATAGGGGAGGGATCGTTGAGCATGACCGCGTTGGTGGAAGCAAGTGAAACGACCGTGGCTGGGCGGCCGGAAGAGGTATTGCGTCAAGCGGCATCGGGCACGGGAGCTGCGGCGCTTTCGTCGCACGTGATCGATCACGTGGCGGAACCGGCGCAGGGGTTAATGGCGGCGCTGCGCATTCGTGCCGTGGATGCCCGGCGGGTCTGGGTGAGCTGTCCGCATGTCCGTTCCCAGGAATTGATCCATCACGACCTGGCGCTTTGGGGGATTCCGGCGCGGTTTTTTCCCGAGGTCGAGTTTTCGGGATTCGAAGACGCCTTGCCCGATCCGGACGTGGCGGCGGAGCGGTTGGAGATCTTGCATCATCTGGCGGGTGACGAGCCGCTGGTCGTGGTGGTGAGCGCGGAAAGCTGGGATGACGTCGTTCCAGTGGCCGCCGGCCTGAAGCAGGGGGCGGTCGACTTGAAGATTGGTGAGCGCCTGGACCTGGCCGGACTGATGGAATCGCTCGACCGGGCGGGCTATGAGCGGGCGGGGCAGGTGTATCACCGGGGTCAGTTCGCCGTCCGGGGCGGGATTGTCGATGTGTTCGGTTGGAACAACGTGGCGCCGCTGCGGGTGGAGCTTTTCGACGACGAAATCGAGTCGATCCGGGAGTTCGACGTGGACGAGCAGACTTCGGTGCGCCGGCTGGAATCGGCGTCGCTGGCGCTGGAACCGCGAGGGGAGGAGGCGCATGGGCGGCTGTCGGACTACGTGGGCGCGGACGACCTGTTGATTTCCATCGATGGGGAGTTGAAGGGGGCAGCCTTCTCGATTTATCAAGACGCGGCACCGGGGCGGGAGAGCGAGGATTTCAGCACGGCGTGTTTCGCGGATCCGGTGGGTGTGTTCGATGCGGGCGACTTCGTGCTGCAGGAAGTGAAGCGCACGCAGTTCGTCGAGCAGATCGCATCGTGGAACCGGGAGGGTTGGGGCGTTAACATGTTTTTCCACACGACGGGCGAGCAGGAGCGGTTCGCTGAGTTGGTGGACGTGGACTTTCTCGAAACCGGCGCGATTCGGCCGGTGATCGGGGATTTGAACCGGGGTTTCACGGTGCCGGCTGCGAAGCTGGCGGTGTTGTCGGACGCGGAGCTATTTGGGCGTTACAAGAACCTGCGGACGCGGCGGCTGGCGGAGCGCGGAGGCGGCACGAAACGCGTTTCGGGTGAGGCCGAGCTTCGGAAGTATGAAGAGGGCGATTTCGTCGTTCACCAGGACTACGGGATCGGTCGCTTTCTGGAAGTGATGGAGAAGGACGGCCAGGAAGTGCTGGTGCTGGAGTTCGCGGAGAAGGCCAAGCTCTATGTGCCGGTGGACCAGGCGCATCTGGTGTCGCGCTATGTGGGCGTTGGCAAAGCCAAGCCGACCCTCACGAAGTTAGGCGACGGCAAATGGAGCCGGACGAAAGAGAAAGCGCACCGCTCGATCATGGAGTATGCGGAGCACCTGCTATCGGTACAAGCCGAGCGGGCGACGTTGAAAGCCTATGCGCATACGGAGGACACGCGGTGGCAGTGGGAGTTTGAGCATTCGTTTCTCTATCGCGAAACGCCGGATCAGTTGACGGCCATCGACGAGGCGAAGCGTGACATGGAGTCGGAGAAACCGATGGACCGGCTGGTGTGCGGCGACGTGGGTTTTGGCAAGACGGAGGTGGCGATTCGTGCGGCGTTCAAGGCGGTGATGAGCGGGCGACAGGTGGCGGTGCTGGTGCCGACGACGGTTTTGGCGCAGCAGCACTATCAAACGTTTCGCGAGAGGATGTCGGACTATCCGGTGACGATTGACTTGCTCAGCCGCTACCGGACGCCCCGCCAGCAGCGTGAGACGGTGCGGCGTCTGGCGAGCGGCGGAGTGGACATCGTGATCGGGACGCACCGTCTCATCTCGAAGGACATTGCCTTCAAATCGCTGGGCTTGGTGGTGATCGACGAGGAGCAGCGTTTCGGCGTGAAGCACAAGGAACGGTTCAAAGAGCTGTTTCGATTGGTCGATGTTCTGACGCTTTCGGCGACGCCGATTCCGCGAACGCTCTATCTATCGTTGTTGGGGGTGAAGGACATGTCGACGATCGAGACGCCCCCGCCGAACCGGATTCCGGTGGCGACGACGATTTGCCCTTATGACGAGCGCGTGATGCGGATGGCGATTGAGCGTGAGTTGAAGCGGGGCGGGCAGGTGTATGTCTTGCACAATCGCGTGAAGACGATTCACGGGTTTGCGGAGAAGATCGGGAAACTCTGTCCGAAGGCGCGGGTGATCGTGGGGCACGGGCAGATGGAGGAGGGCGAGTTAGAGGACGTGATGACGAAATTCGTGGCGCAGGAGTATGACGTGCTCGTGGCGACGACGATCATCGAGAGTGGTATCGATATTCCGAATGCCAACACCATCATCATCGACCGGGCGGACCGGTTCGGGTTGGCGGACCTGTATCAACTGCGTGGCCGGGTCGGGCGCGCGCAGAACAAGGCGTATGCGATTCTCATGATCCCGAGGGACATGCTGACCGTGGGGGATGCGCGCAAGCGGATCGGTGCGATCAAACAGTATACGGCGCTGGGGTCTGGTTTCCGGATTGCGATGCGAGACCTCGAGATCCGGGGGGCAGGGAATTTGTTGGGCACGCAACAGAGCGGCCACATCGCGGCGGTGGGTTTCGATTTGTATTGCAAACTGCTTCGCAAATCCGTGGCGAAGCTGAAGGGGCAGCGGGTAGCGACGACGGTGGACGTGACGCTGAGTCTGGATTTCGTCTGCAACAACGAAGCCGAATTCACACGTCATCCGGACGGGCGCATCCCGGCGTTCATCCCGTCGACCTACATGGTCGAGGCACGGGAACGGATTGCGGCCTACCGTGAGCTGTCGGAGGTGGGCACGATCCAAGAGCTGAACCGGGTGCGCGGGGCGTGGGAGGACCGGTTTGGCCGGAAGCCGGAGGCGGTGGAGCACCTATTCCGATGCACGGAGTTGCGGACGCGCCTGGCGCAGAAGCACGTGACGTCGTGCGAGGTGAAAGGCGACAAGCTGATGCTGAGCCGACACGGGCACGCCATCCAGATGAACGGAAAGTTTCCGAGGTTGGAGGCGGGGGATCCGGCGGGGAGGTTGGTGGAGGCGGTGGACTGGGCGAAGCGGTTGTAGCCGCGCCCGGTTTATCGATCCACAAGGGTCGTCTGCGTGAAGCTCGAGGCGTCTTGTCCGTCCCGTTGGATGGTGATCGTTGTGACGAGTTCGATTCCGCTCTCCGCCTCGTTAA
>CAZCRA010000259.1:0-4742 GCA_964500945.1 uncultured Verrucomicrobiales bacterium
CCAACACCCAGCCTCCAGCCTCCAGCCTCCAGCCTCCAGCCTCCAGCCTCCTCACTCCTCCCCCCTCACCCTAAAACTCAGCTGCCACCGCTGCTCCGAACCCGTGTGCTGCATCCATAACTCCAAATTCCCCAGCTCCGTCACGATCGCCTGCAGATGAACCGGCACCAGCTCGCCCGGTGCTGCTCCTTCCCGCGCCGGCAGTTCCACCGCCAGATTCGCCGTTTCCTCCAAATCGCGTTCCGCATCGCCCACCACCGTCCCGGCCTCGTCCCCGCTCCGTGCCTCGGATGAGAAGAACCGGAAATCCACCTCGCTGCCCGTGATCAGCCCGAACTCCCGCTCCTTCAGCTCCAGTTCCGAACCTTCCTCCATCCCCTGCGGCACCACGCAAACCGCCTTCAGCGGCGGTTTGAAGCCC
The DNA here is from genome assembly GCA_964500945.1 of uncultured Verrucomicrobiales bacterium. GTDB lineage: Bacteria > Verrucomicrobiota > Verrucomicrobiia > Verrucomicrobiales > DEV007 > CAZCRA01. Next base: position 422 of record CAZCRA010000259.1, read on the forward strand.
GGAATCGCCGGCATCGACGTCTCCAGCCCCACGTAGTAGGACCGCGCCGTGCCCGCCTTGATGCGCAAACCCTTGCCGCTCACCCGGCTCCGGCCATACACCGCCGCGCCCCGCGCCACCGCCAAGTCGGGTTCGAATCCCGTCAGCTCCCGTGGCGCCTCGCCACCCGCCCACTGCCGCAGCAGCTCCAACACCCGCCCGCGAATCGCCGCCGACCGGAAAATGCCACCGTTGAACAGCACCGCCGACGGTTTCACATAAGTCCCCTCCAGCGCGTCCGCCCGGCCGCCCAGCAGCGACCGCAGTTCCTCGCTCCCCTGCACGTTCTGCAGGCTCCGCGTCAGAAACCGCGCCAGGTGCTTCGACACCACCGGGTCCGCCGCATACGGCAGCCCGAACTCCTGCAAACCCGCCCGCGACGTCTCCTGCGGCAGCTCCGTCACCGCCGTCATCGGAAAAAATCCGTCCAGCACCACCCCCCGCAGCGTCGCCCGGTCGAGCGTCACCGAAAGCGTCTTCGCGAACAAACCCGCGCCCCGCGACGGCACCGCGATCGGCGCTTCGTCCAAATCGTCCCGGCCGAACAACTCCTCCTTCGCCCGGCGGCAGCCGTGGGTCAGCGACAGCATTTGCCAGTCGTCCAGCGTTTTGCCCTCCGCTTCCAGTTTCGCCCGAAGCGTGTAGGCCAGCGCCAAATCCATGTTGTCCCCGCCGAGAAGCAAATGCTCGCCCACGGCGATCCGTTCCAGCGCCAGCTCACCCTCTCGCTCGCTGATCGCGATCAGACTGAAGTCCGCCGTGCCACCCCCCACGTCGCAGACCAGAATCACGTCGCCGGGCGATACCTGATCCCGCCAGTGGCTGCCCGCCTGTGCCGTCCACGCATAAAAGGCCGCCTGCGGTTCCTCCAAAAGCACCACGTCCCCCAATCCCGCGCCGCGCGCCGCTTCCAACGTCAAATTCCGCGCCACCTCATCGAACGAGGCCGGGACCGTCACCACGATCTCGCCATCCTCGATCGCCACGTCTTTCGCCAGCCTCGCGCACTCCCGCAGATGCTCCAGATAACCCTGCGACACCCCCAGCGCCGACGCTTTTTCCTCCGCCGGAATCTCCGACGCCCACGGAAGCACCGCGCTGCGGGGATCGACATGCACGTTCGACAGCCACGACTTCGCCGACGTCACCAGCCGGTCCGGAATCAACGCCCCATGATTCCGCGCAAACTGCCCGATCAACCCTTTCTCTCCACCCTCGCCCCCGCTCTGCCAAGGCAAGGCCGGGAGGCCACTCGAAAACTCGCCCGGGTGCGGCAGGTAGGTCGCGGAAGGAAGCGTCGATTGGCTCCCCAGCGCATTCGCCGCCGTCAACTGCGCCAGCTCGAGAATCTCCGGCGCCTCCTCGCCGTCCGCCGGCGCAAACGCCACCGCGCTATTGCTGGTCCCCAGGTCGATCCCCAGGACGAATCGCTCTCCCATCTCCCAGAAACTCCGGTTCGAGCCCCAATCAAACGTCCACCTGCGCCGGAGCCAGCGGGGGCAATTTGCCTTCCTCAGCCGGCAAAACCTTTGGCAGCTTCACCGATGTCACCTTCCACCCCGGATGCACCAGCGTCCCTTCGAACGGCGGTTCGCCGCTCACTTTCCCACTGAGCCGGAATGCCTGGGCGTCGTAACCGGCCGGAACGGTGACCTTGTCGCCTTCCTTCGCCGCCGAAAGCGGCTCCACCTTCAGATGCTCATCTAGCACCGCCCGGCAACCCTGATGAACCACCCGCGCCGCCGCACCCACCGTCGCGTCGTCGTGCTGCGCCACATCATCCATCAGAAAGTCGATCAACCGCCCTTTCTCCTGAAGCATCCCCAGAAAAGCGATCACCTCCGCCTCGGCCGAGCCCGACACCTCCGTCAGCGCCGGTTTGCTGGCCTCCACCGCGGCTTTCGGCTCCGCCTTCGCGGCAGCGGGCGCCGGCGTCTTGAACAGATAAATCGCCACCGCACCCACCAAAATCAGCGCCAGACCTCCCAGCAGGATGTGGAGCCCGTTCGGCATGCCCGGGATGAACAGGATCAACAGAAAAACCGATGCGATCAGCGCATAAGCGCGCATTTGAACTATCATGAGATCGGAAATGAGGGTCGAATTCGAATCCCTCCATCCCTAACCGGCCACACGCATTTTGCAACGGCCTTTGTCCCGCCCTCCGCTCTCCAGCCGTCCGCTTCCCGCCTCCACATAGCAACGCCGCCCATCCGGGACCGCTTTCGCTGTTCGCAGTCCAAGGACCCCGATTCTCCGCTTGCCGCCCAAAACCGCAACCACCCCACCCCACCGGACGGCTCGGAGATCCTTCCCTACCTACCGCTTCTGGCGTAGTCGGAATTCGCCAAGAATTTCGCCTCCCTCCGGTAGGACGGCCTTAGTCCCTTCTGAGCGGGACAAATCCGTCCCCACCCTTTCTTCCCACCCCTCCCGCCCCGCCATCTTCCGGCCGCCCAAACACCCCTTTTCCTCCTCCGACCATGGACAAAAACGCAGCCGCGTTGAGTTCGCCAAACGAAGTGATAGGGTGGGCGCCCGCCTGCGTCTCATTGAAGCGCGGGCATCAGCGTTCGCTTCGTTTTCCGATCCATGGACTTCATCCTTTCCACTCTTCAGGCCATCGGCATCCTCCTGCTCGTGGTCCTGGTGTTTAACCTGATCATCCTCGTCCACGAATGGGGACACTTTCTCGCCGCCCGCTGGCGAGGACTTCGCGTCGACAAATTCCAAATCTGGTTTGGCAAACCCCTCTGGAAAAAAACCATCAACGGCGTCCAATACGGCCTCGGCTCCATCCCGGCCGGAGGATTCGTGGCCCTGCCTCAAATGGCCCCGATGGAACTCCTCGAGGGCCAGACCGATCGCGACGGCGAAAAGCTCCAGCCCATTTCCGCCCTCGACAAATCCATCGTGGCCTTTGCCGGCCCCCTCTTCAGCTTCCTTCTGGCTGTCGTCCTCGCCGTTCTGGTTTGGATGATCGGTTACCCCCAAAGCCGCGCGGCAAACTCCACCACCATCGGCGTCGTGATGGCCGATTCCGGCGCGGAAAAAGCCGGGCTTCAACCAGGCGATGAAATCCTCCGTGTCGATGGCAATCCCGTCGACACCTTCAGCGGCATGGTCGACAGCGTGCTCTGGGCCGTGGTCGCCAGCGAGAACGACGAGATCGAGTTCGTTTTCCGGCGCGACGGCGAAGTCCGGACGGCCATCGTCGAAGCGCCCATTCCGCGCCTGGACGACGAGATTCCCTGGTTCCGGCGGCTCTTCACGCGGCCCGCCCTGCGCCAGGCTGGGATCGGTCCCGAGCAAACCCCCGTCATTGTCGGTTCGGTCATGGAGCCTAGCCCTGCCGAAAGCGTTGGCCTCAAGACCGGTGACATCATCACCCACCTCGACGGCGAACCGCTCCTCAATTTCATGGCCGTCTCCCAGCACATCGAGCGCACCGGCGGAGCGCCCCTCACCCTCACGGTCGAGCGCGATGGCGAAACGCTCCAGCTCCAGGCCACCCCAAAGACACCGGACAACCCCGGCGACGTCGATCCGAAGAACTTGGGCCCCATGCTCGGTTTCGGTCCCCTGCAGGAGGATCAGCGCGATGAGGCGCAGCGGGACGTCAAAATCCAGCACGTGCCGCCTCGCGTCCAAATCCAGACCGTCCTCCGGACGATGTGGAACACCATCACCGCCGTGGCATCTCCCAAGAGCGGCGTCGGTCCTAGCCACCTCAGCGGCCCGCTCGGCATCATGGACGTCTACTACCAGCTCTTCCAAAGCCCGGACGGCTGGCGCCTGGTGCTCTGGTTCAGTGTCCTGCTCAACATCAACCTAGCCATCCTCAACCTCCTGCCTTTCCCCATCCTCGACGGCGGCCACATCACCATGGCCGTCATCGAAGGAGCCACCCGCCGGCCCATCAACCTTCGCATCCTCGAGGCCCTCAACGCCGCTTGCGCCATCCTGCTCATGGGTTTCATGCTCTGGATCACCGGCTTCGACGCCGGCGGCATCCTCTCACGCGACGGAGGCGACCGGGAACTCCCCAGCTTCAGCCCGGAACAATTCTAGTAGGCTGTCGAGAAACCGGGTGCCGTGCCGCGCAAAGGACCGGGAGGCCAGGGCAATGCGCACCTGTCCCCCGAAGGCGAAAGGGGCGATCTGGGTGAGCGTTGAGTGTAGCCGGATTCGGAAGAATGGGACCGAAGCGTCCAATCTCGCTTTCTTCCATAGTCGAGTAGACCGGGGCCTCCCGTGCTGCTGAAAGCAACGCAGTTGGTCC
>CAZCRA010000260.1:0-4662 GCA_964500945.1 uncultured Verrucomicrobiales bacterium
TCCCTCAATGACTTCGTCAAATCAAGTTAACCTCTTAGCTCGATGAAATATCCGGACTAGGGCTCCGCGAGGGTTTTCGCGAGCCTTTGGCTGAGGACCCGGGAAATGTTCAGCAGCAGGTGGGATGAAAGGTAGGGCATCCTTTCCGTCCGGCAGCCCTCGAAGTTGCCCATTCAGTCGCGCAACCACGCTCGAAAACGACTGGACTCCATCGACGCCGGGCAACTGCTCGATTTCCTCCGCGATTCGCTCCATCCACCGCAGGGCTTCCACGCGCTTGAAACCACCAGGCTCACCACTCAGCGAAGCGCGGATGGAGTGCGTCCCGTCAAAATTCTCTTCGAGCCGGTTCGTGGCAACAACCGCGTTCGCGTCTTCGCGCAGGAATGAGAGGAGATCGTTACTGACGCGCAAATCGAGTGCGAAATAGATGGCTCCGCCTCCAATCAGAAGCGCCACGAACAGGGTGAGTTTCGGACGAGGCACCACGGTGGCCAGAACCCAATCCGCGACGCGCGAGGAGAACGAACGCCGCGCGTCCTCCCCACGGTGCGATTCCCCTCCGCTGCCAGGGAAAAACCGCAGCCGAGCCGGAATGAGCAACACCGTCGCCAAAAACCTCACGCTGCCGGTCGGTGACGGTCTCCAGCGGCGATCCCTGGACGGCCAGAGATTCTGAGGAAACATCAACCTCGACCCGGGGTAGCACTCAGAGGCTTCCCGCCGTTAAGAGGATGGCAAGAAAGAGAAGCGCCGCGGAAAATCGGTGACCGAACGCGAGGAGGTTTCCCATGGAATGCTCTACTCAGCCGTCACGGTGATGCCAAACCGAAAGATGAGTTCTTCGATCTCGTCAGGCGGCCAATTCTCAAGTTTGGCGGGCGTGAAGAGTTTGGGGTCGAAGTCTTCGTTGAGCCGGCTCTCCATGACGGTGAAAGTGGTGGCAGTGCCCTTCTTGACGTCCAGCATGCGCGCGGTGCGAGGGCGCTTGCTTTGGCCTTTGATCTTGTCGGACTCATAATCATAGGCGGTCATCATTTTCATGAAACGATTCTGCTGATCGTAAAAGTCGATCTTCACCAGGTGGAAATCATCCTTCGTGAGGTACAAATCGCGATAGGCGTAAGCTGAATCCGGCCCCTCGTCGGTGGGCGTGGCGCGGACCACGTAGCAATCGACTCCCGTCGGTTTGCGATCGGCCTGGCGCTCATATTGATAAGCCGCCGGAGCTTCGAGCATGAGATCTTCATAGGTGAAATCGGAACCGAGGAAGGAGCCTTTTCGCGACGGCTCGGTCAGCTTCTGCATCTTGCCGACCGCTGGAAGGAAAACGAACTGCTCGCTTTCCTTCCCGTTCGGCTCGTGGGTCAGGACGGTGACCCCTTCCACCTCCTTTGGCCGGATCAAGCGGACGAAGTATTCCCGCGACGCCGGACCGGTCTTTCGAAACAACGTCAGGAAGCGGTTTTCTTTCACTTTCTGACCTGAGGCCGTCACCTCCATGACGATGAAAGCAATTTCGGAATCGACCTCCATTGCGGCCAGATGCCGGTCGATGATTTCACGACCGCTCAATTCCTCAGCACCACCGTTTGCAGTCTGCCCAAACGCAGACCCGATCGCACCCGAAACGGCAAGCACAACCCACCCGGTGAAAGTCCAATGCAGAAGCAGTCCTACTCGCATGCCACGAATCTGGTGAAGGCGATCCCATCCTGCCAAATGGGAATGCATGGAAAATGAACCGGGAGGAGCGCCATACCGGCGTCTAACAGGTCCGCGCCGTGGACAGAACGGAGTCCGTTCGGGCGGAGCCGATGCCGTTCTCTGGTTGACGTTTAACCTGCTTCATGGTGTTTGGAGGATGCCCTGATTTTCGAGGAGAGATTCCAACCCTTCGCTGATCCGCTTCAGATTGATTCTTTTTCGTCCCATCGAGTTCACTCCCAACCTCTTGCCATGCCGGACTACCCTTCCTTCCAACCCGACAACGAACCGGTCCCGCCCTCCGATGACCCCGGTCTCCCTCAGCCTCGCGAGGACCACAGTGAAACGGACCCCTCCCATGCTCACGGCGGCGACCAAGTCGAGCCTGGCCATCCCCAAGACCACGACCACCGTCACTCGCAGCACCATTCCAGCCGCTCGCGCCATGGCGCTTCGTCCGGCAGCAGCACCCGTCGCTCTCGCTCGAGCCGTTCCCGCTCGAGTTCGGGCTCCAGCCGATCCTCGCGCTCGCGCTCAGGGTCGAGCGAAACCTCGGCCGGGCCGAGTTTGCCGCCGCCCAGCGGAGAACCCGTGGGAAGTTCCACCCGCTCCAGCCGCTCCAGTCGTTCGAGCCGGACGCGCGATACCGGGAAGCCGGTCGAGTCGGAAGGGGGACTGACGCTCCCCCTCATTCCTCTTTTGCTTCTGTTGGCGCTGGGCGCCGGAATTGCTTGGGGACTGACGTTCATGGAACTGAAAAGCCAGCGGTCGACCAATGACCAGATGCGCTCCGAGTTGGCTCGCGCCCAATCCGATCTGCGGGACGCCGAAGACGCAGTCGCTCGACTTCAAACCCTGGTCGACGAGCAGCAGCAGGCCATGCGCGACCTGGCGGATGGGCGCATCCCCGGCCTTCAGCCCCTGGCGTTCGATGAATTGATTCGCGTGAACGATCAGTATGTCTTCAGCATGATGTTCATCGAATCGGGGGTGGGCACGAATCGTCGCGTCGAATACCACGCCACGCTGAAAAACGGCACGGAAGAACTCATCCGTCCGGAAGCGACGCTCTATCTGTTCAACTCCGTCGGCCTGCAGGTCGGCGAATCCCAAATCCTCGGCCGTCAGGGCGTCAACGCCCGTGTCCTCCAACCCGGCGAAACGCGAACCGCCAGCGCGGAAATCGAAATCCCGCCCGGCGAAACCGCCACGGCCTACCGTCTCGTCGTGCGATAGAGATCTCAACGGAGCCGCGCGTGGAGGGTCGCAACGTCTGCCCGGCCCGGCGCCGCTACGCCGCGTAGGCACCCCCGTTGATGTCGAGGGTGGCGCCGGTGATGAAGCCGTCGTATTCAGACGCCAGATACACCACCGCCCGAGCCACGTCGTTCGGATTCCCGGCGCGGCCCAGGGGAAGGCTACGGATGGTGGCTTCCGCGGATTCTTTGCTCGTGTGCGTGGCGTGAAAGCTCGTCCCGAGAATCAAGCCGGGCGCGACCGCGTTCACCCGGATCCCGTCGGGCCCGACCTCGGCGGCGAGGGCCCGTGTCCAGGTCAAAACCGCGCCCTTCATCGTGGAGTAGGCCAACGACCCGGCGTGCCCGCCCTTCCGTCCGGCCAGCGAAGCGAGGTTCACGACGCTGGCGCCATCGGCCGGTTGACGCAGCCAGGGAAGGGCCGCCCGAGTCACCCAAACCATCGAGGATAGATTGAGATCGACGGAATCCCGCCAAAACGCCTCGTCCAATGCCTCACACCGCCGGCGTTCGATCAGCGATCCGGCGTTGTTGATCAAGACATCCAATCCGCCCATCGCTTCGGTGGCGTCGGCCACGAGCGATTCGGCCTCCTGACGCCGCCTCAAATCCGCCCGGCCCACCTTCAGTTCCGCCCCACTGGCCATCCCTGGCTCCAAGGCGGCCATATCGATCTCGCTCGAGAAGGTGTGCGCGAAGACCGTGCACCCTTCAGCCAACAAGGTTTTCGTGATGGCCAGACCGATGCCTTGTCCCCCGGCAGTCACCAGGGCGCGTTTTCCGGAGAGCTTTCGATGCATTCAGTGTTCCATGATGGCTGGTCGCACCCAATGCAAGGTTCCGCGGCATCGCAGCGACCAAGTCGCGTGTCTTGAACACCCGTTTTTATCATCCATGACCCCTTCCTCCCCCGCCCTCACCGTTCGGCCTTCCAAAGACCGTGGCCATGCCAAGCATGGCTGGCTGGACTCCCGGCACGCCTTCAGCTTCGGCAGTTATCACGATCCGGATCACATGGGATTCCGGACGCTCCGGGTGATCAATCAGGATCGCGTCATGCCCGGTGCGGGATTCCCGCCTCATCCGCACCGCGACATGGAGATTTTCAGTTATGTCCTCGAAGGATCCCTGAAGCACGAGGACAGCATGGGGAATCAGCGCGTGCTCGTACCAGGTCAAATCCAGCTGATGAGTGCCGGGTCCGGCGTCACCCATAGCGAGTTCAATCCCTCGGCGACTGAACCGCTGCACTTTCTTCAGATCTGGATCCGCCCGAACGTGCAGGGGTTGACGCCGGGTTACACCGAGTGGCACCCGGCTGCTTCCGAGGCAGGGAACGGTGATGGCGACGGCAGTGGCCGTGGCACGGGTAAAGTGCTCGTCATCTCTTCGGATGGACGCGAAGACTCCGCCCGGATTCATCAGGATGCTTTTGTCTACCGCGTCCGGCTCGACCCGAGGGAGGAGGCCAGTCACAACCTCGAGGAGGGTCGCGGCCTGTGGTTCCAGCTTATTTTTGGGAAAGCCCGCTTGAACGGAGTCGAGCTCGAACCCGGCGACGGTGCGTCGTCGGAGGAACCCGGGACGTTCCACGTCCAAGCCGGAGACGAGGCGGTCGAGGCCCTGTGGTTTGACCTGGGATAAGCGCGGGGAGGGAGATCAGGCCTCGCAGCGTCTGCCTCGCACGGCGTCGCTACGC
>CAZCRA010000261.1:0-4658 GCA_964500945.1 uncultured Verrucomicrobiales bacterium
GGAGGCGCCGGTTTGGGCGCGGTCGGCGCAGCTGGCGGAGCCGGAGCACTACCGGCGGGAGGCCTGGGTGCGGCGGGTGGGGGTGCTGCGGTTGGACTCGGCGGCGGTGGCACGGCCGGAGCTCCGCCGCCCTCTCCGGGCTGCGATTTCAAGGTGATGCGCACGGTCTCTTTCTTCAGAGGGACCGTGGAAGTCTTGGGCGTGGGCGCCTTGAGAGGGACGGTCGACGTTTTGAGGTCCATCTCTTCGATCGGGACCGTGGACGTCGTGTCCTCTCCGGGCATTTCTTTGTTCTCTTCTGCGTCGCTCATGCGTGCGGAGGTCAAATTCGGTTCAGACAGGGTCCATTAGCGCGGAATCCTGCCCGGGTGTCAATGGCTATCTAAGGTATCCTGGGTTAAACGGGCAACGCTTTTCAAAAATTCATCTCCGCAAAAAGACATATCGACGTATCGTGATATGATGATGTTTAGCCCTTGAGGGCTGCCTTCAAACCCATACATTCGCCTCATGGCTCACGCTCCAAACGACCTCATTGAGGCCCTTCGCGAACGAATCGTCATCCTCGACGGCGCGATGGGAACCACCATCCGCGGCTACGGGTTGGACGAAACCGATGCTCGGGGCCAGCGATTTCGCGACAACGAAAAGGACCTCCTGAACAACGGGGACATTCTGAGCCTCACCCAACCCGATGTCATCGGGGACATTCACAAGCGCTTTCTCAAGGCCGGATCGGACATCGTCGAGACGAATACCTTCTCCGCGACGACTCTGGCGCAGAGCGAATTTTTCAAAGAAGACCCTCGGGAATCGGGTAAGGGACGGAAAGATCCAAATTTTTTCCGCGGGGTGCTGGGGGACCCGTTCCTCCAGGAGCTGGCATGGGAGATGAACGTGCGCTCGGCCGAATTGTGCCGCAAGTGGTGCGATGAAATCGGTTCGGACACCGGGCGTCCCCGGTTCGTGGCCGGAGCCATCGGTCCGCTCACGGTCTCGCTCTCGGTTTCACCCGACGCGGAGGATCCCGGGTTCCGGATCGTGACGTTCGATCAGGTGAAAACGGCTTACCGGCACCAAATTCGCGCTCTGATCGAGGGCGGTGTCGATTTGCTGATGGTCGAGACGATCTTCGATGCGTTGAACTCGAAAGCGGCGCTCGTGGCGACCCGGGAGGTGTTCGATGAGGATGGCGTCGAGCTGCCGATCGTCATTTCAGCGGCCGTTGGACGGGGTGGGGAGACGATGATCTCGGCCCAGAAGACGGAAGCTCTTTGGAACGCCGTGGCGAATGTGAAGCCGCTGGCGGTGGGGCTGAACTGCTCGCTGGGACCCGACCTGATGGAGCCGTTTTTGGAAGAGCTGAGCGGTTGCGCGGCCACCTATGTTTCCGCTTACCCGAACGCCGGCCTGCCGAACCCGCTGGCGCCGACGGGCTTCGATCTCGAACCTCAGGACATGGCGAAATGGATGCGCCAGTTTGGCGAGGCGGGGTATTTGAATTTTGCCGGGGGATGCTGTGGCAACACGCCGGAGCACGTGGCCGCCATCGCGCAGGCGCTGGAGGGCGTGGCTCCCCGGGAAGTGCCGCACCCGGAACCGGTCCTCCGGTTGAGCGGCACCGACGCCTACAACCACACGGCGGAGAAGCAGTTCCTCATGATTGGGGAGCGGACCAACGTGGCCGGCTCGCCGCGGTTCCGGAAGCTGATCAAAGAGGACCGGCTGGAAGACGCGGTTTCGGTGGCCCGACAGCAGGTGGAGAACGGGGCGAACGTGATCGACGTCTGCATGGACGAAGGTCTCATCGAAGGGCCCGAGATGATGAAGGCGTTTTTGGAACTGCTTCAAGGCGAACCGGAAGTCGCGCGGGTGCCGATTATGGTCGATTCTTCGAAGTGGGAGGTGCTTGAGGCGGGTTTGAAATGCCTTCAGGGCAAGGGGATCGTGAATTCGATCTCGCTCAAGGAAGGCGAAGACAAGTTCCGGGAACAGGCGCGCGCCGTCATGAAGTATGGTGCGGCGGTCGTGGTGATGGCCTTCGATGAGAAGGGACAGGCGGCGACCTACGAAGAAAAAATCCGGATTTGTGAGCGAGCCTACCGGATTCTGGTGGATGAGGTGGGCTTCAATGCGGAGGACATCATCTTCGATCCGAACATCCTGACCGTGGCGACCGGGATGGACGAGCACAATGATTACGCCCTCGACTTCATCCGTGCGACGCAATGGATCAAGGAGAACCTGCCGGGCGCGAAGGTGAGCGGCGGGGTTTCGAACATCTCCTTTAGTTTCCGCGGGAACAACATCGTGCGCGAGGCGATGCACTCAGCCTTTCTCTACCACGCTACCCGGGCGGGAATGGACATGGGAATCGTGAATGCCGGGATGCTCGAGGTTTACGATGAGATTCCGCCGGAGCTGCTGGAGAAGGTGGAAGACGTGCTACTCAACCGGCGCCCGGACGCGACGGATATTCTGGTGGACTACGCCGAGCAGTTCAAAGGCCATGCCGGGAAGAAGAGTGAGGTCGACCTGAGCTGGCGCGAGGATCCGGTCGGGAAGCGATTGGAGCACGCTCTGCTCAAGGGCATCACGGATTACATCGACGAGGACACCGAGGAAGCGCTGAAGAAGCATGGCGTGCCGCTGAAAGTCATCGAGGGACCTCTGATGGACGGGATGAACATCGTCGGTGACCTGTTCGGCGCCGGGAAGATGTTCCTGCCGCAGGTCGTGAAAAGCGCGCGGGTCATGAAGAAGTCCGTGGCGTGGCTCACGCCCATCATGGAGGAGGAAAAGGCGGCCAATCCGGATCAAAAGGCGGCCGGGAAAGTGCTGCTGGCTACCGTGAAGGGCGACGTTCACGACATCGGGAAGAATATCGTCGGCGTGGTGCTGGGCTGTAACGGCTTCGAAGTGATCGACATGGGGGTCATGGTGCCCTGCGAGAAGATTTTGGCGAAGGCGAAGGAAGAGGGTGTGGACATCATCGGTTTGTCCGGCCTCATCACGCCATCGCTGGACGAGATGGTCCACGTGGCCAAAGAGATGGAGAAGCACGGGTTCACCCAACCGCTCTTGATTGGCGGGGCCACGACGAGTCCGGCTCACACGGCGATCAAGATCGCGGAGCACTATTCGGGACCCGTCGTCCACGTGCTCGATGCCTCCCGTTCGGTGCCGGTGGTGAGTTCCCTGCTCAGCGACGAGGGCCGGGACGCGTTCGTGGCAAAGAACAACGAGCGCCACGAAACGCTGCGTGCCGAGTATGCGGGCAGAGACGACACGAAAAAGCTGATCCCGGTCGAAGTGGCCCGCGAGCGCGCGACTTCGATCGACTGGGCGGCCGCCGACATCCCCGAACCGTCGTTCACGGGCATCCGGACGATCGAACCGTCATTGGACGACCTGGTGCCGTTCATCGATTGGTCGCCCTTCTTCCACGCCTGGGAGCTGCGCGGGCGTTTTCCGGCGATTTTGGAGGACGAGGTGGTCGGCGAAGAAGCGACGAAGCTCTACGCGGATGCGCAGGATTTGCTCAAGCAAATCGTTCGGGAGAAGGCCTTCCAGTGCCGGGGCGTCTACGGAATTTTCCCGGCGAATCGCTTGGGGGATGACATCCAGGTGTTCGATCCGGAACGGCCGGATCACGTGCTGACGACGTTTCATTGCCTCCGCCAGCAAATGGAGAAGAAGGACAAACCGAATTACTCGCTCGCGGACTTCATCGCGCCGGTCGAGAGCGGGCGTCGGGATTATCTCGGCGGGTTCGTCTGTACGGCCGGCCATCACGCCGACGAATTTGCGGCGGCCTTCGAGGCAGATCACGACGACTACAATTCCATCATGGCCAAGGCCTTGGCCGACCGGTTCGCGGAAGCCTTCGCGGAGTTTCTGCACAAGCGTGTCCGGGACGAATGGGGATTTGGGGCGTCCGAGGATTTGAGTCACGACGAGTTGATCCGGGAGAAATACCGTGGCATCCGGCCGGCGGGCGGTTACCCGGCTTCGCCCGATCACACCGAAAAGCCGTCTCTGTTCGAGCTTTTGAACGCTCCCGAGTTGACGGGCGTGACGCTGACCGAAAGCATGGCGATGCATCCTGGGGCCTCGGTGAGCGGGCTTTACTTCGCGAATCCGGAGAGCCGCTATTTCGCCGTCGGGAAGATCAACCGGGATCAGGTGGAAGACTACGCGAAGCGCAAGGGGATGAGCGTGGAAGAAATGGAACGCTGGCTGGCGCCGAACCTGGCGTATTGAAGACGGGCGTCCTTCTCCGCAAACCCCACTTCCCAACTACCTTCATCGGGTGTCCTGGCGCGCGAGGAGTAGCCCTTCCGTCAGGATGAAGTCGAGTCCGTCGTTCCAGTCCTGTTCGATTTGTTGATATGCGACCGGCCCACCCGCAAGAATCTCGTCCATCGACAAGCTCAAGATGGTATCGAAGGCGTGGGTTGAACGATCGATCATCTGCGAGCTGCTCGTGACTTGTGCGGGATCCTGGCGGAGTGTCAATAGGACCGAGGAACCGGCCGCCATGAGGACCACGGCCGCTGAGGTGGCCGTCCGCCATCCCGCCCGCCTCCGCTCGGGCAACCGCGCTAGCCCGACTTTCACGATTCGCCCGACAGCCAATAAAAATTCTGTAAATTTTC
>CAZCRA010000262.1:0-4656 GCA_964500945.1 uncultured Verrucomicrobiales bacterium
GGCGCCCGAGCGCCTCGAGCATGTGGCTGAGGAAGGGCACGGGGGTCTGGATGCGCGGGGGTGCCGGCGCGTCACCAGGGAGCGTGAGGGCGACCCGGATCTGCGTCTCCCTGGTCTCACGCTCGACGACGGCGTGGCGCGGGGCAGGAGCGTCGGTCATGGGCAGGAGCGTAGTGGGTGGGGGCCGGCGCTGCACGCTCAGCGGCGCGCCATGCTGCGAATGATGAGGACCTGGACGTGGCGGGAATCGAGGTCGAGGCTGGCGAGGGCGGGCAGGCCAAAGGCGGCGGTTTTTCCGGACCCGGTTTCGGAGAGGCCGACGAGGTCGTGACCCTCGAGGGCGGGAGGGATGGCGGCGGCCTGGATGGGCGAGGCGGATTCGAAGCCGAGGGATTCGATGCCGGCGAGGAGGGGTTCGGGGAGGCCCAGGGCGGTGAAAGGGACGGGAGTCATTACAGTGGTCGGAGTTCGGGGATTGGCTGTCTGGAAGTCGTTCGGAATTAGAGGCCGAGCCAGGCTTTTCCAAGGGAAAGGATGAGGGGCATGGTGAAAATGCTGAGGACGGTGGTGGCGACGAGGACCTGGATGGCGGTGGGCGGGTGTCCTCCGTAAAGTTTCGCCAGCATGATGGAGACGATGGCGGCGGGCATGCCGGCCTGGACGAGAAGAACCTGCTGAAGCTCGAGGCTCATGGGGATGAATTTGGCGCCGGCGAGGAGCAGGAAGGGGATGACGCCAAGCCTGAGGAGGCAGGCTCCGGTCATGGTGGGCCAGTGGGGGCGCAGAGGTTCCTCTTCGAGTTGGCGGGCGATGGCGATCCCGATGGAAAAGAGGAAGAGAGGAATGGCGGTGGTGCCGAGCATGGTGGCCGCCCCCATGATCGGCGAGGGAATCCAGGCGTCGCCCCGGAGGTAGTGGAGCCCCAAGCTGGCGCCGACGGCGATGAAAGGGCCGTTGAGCAGGGCGCTCCAACGGGCACCGGACGCGCCGCGAAGGACCATGACGCCGACGGTCCAGATGGCCAGTTCGACGCCGGTGGCGTGGAGGAAAAGGACGCCGAGAGGTTCTTCTCCAAAAAGGGCCAGGAGGACGGGGATGGCGACGAACCCATAGTTCTGGATGCTGGTGGCGAGGGCGAAAGTGCGCTGACCCGTGCCGCGGCGCAGGCCGAAGAGGGGTCCGACGAGAAAGGCCAGGGTGAGACCCGTGACGATGGCGCCAAAACCGAAGCAGAAGGCGAGAACGACGTTCCGAAAGTCGTCGAGGGCGGGGTCGCCGATGATGTTGCTCATGATGAAGCAGGGGAAGAGCAGATTCAGCCCCAAGCGCATGAGATGGAGGTCGAGACTGTCGTCCACCCACCGCCGCGCGTGCATGACCGCGCCCGCCGCCATGACGAGGAAGACGGGAATGACGGCGTCGACGAGGTCGCGGATCATGGGCGGGGACTCTCGCGGAGGAGGTCGAGGCAGGAAAACGAAAAAACCGCCAGGGCGAGGGCCCTGACGGTTTTGAAGGTGAGGTTTGGGGTTTGCGAGGGTGAAGGAGTTACTCGGAGGCCGGGCGTTTTGGCGTGACGGCCTCGCCCGCGGCGCCGCTTTGGCCGCCTGGCTTGCGTTGGCCGCCCTCGCCGCCTGGGCCACGGCGCATGCCCATGCCGCGTTGTGGGATGTCGGACTCGGCGATCTGGCCGTCGCCGTCCTTATCGAGCATGGAAAAGATGCGCTCGGCGCGCTGCTTGGCCTGCTGGACGGCATGAGCGATGAATTCTTCTTTGGTGGCCATTCCATCGCCATCGGCGTCGATTTCCGAGAACTGAGGAGGGCCGCCGCGGCGTCCGCCTGGGCCACCTGGACCGCCGGGGCCGCGTCGTTCGGCGGAGGGGCCGCCTTCACCCCCTTCGCCGGGAGCGGCAAAGGCCGCTGGAGCGGCGAGGAGCGATGCAAGGATGAGAGATAGGTAGAAACGTTTTTTCATAGTCGTGATCGATCCAACCGTCGGGCTGGGCAGGAAGTTGCGGGGGAAATTTAGGAGGGAGAAGTGGGAAGTTCGGAGCTATTGTATTGCCAGAGGACGAGCTCTTCGTTTTTCCAAAGGACGTCTTTGCCGTTGAGGATTTCTTTGCGCATCACGCTTTCCTCCAACGCGGCGTAGCGATCCTCGATCGTCGTCTCATCTTCGTCGAGCCTCTCGACAGAGACCCCGGTTTGGGCGAATCGAAAGGCTCTGCCGACCGGGATCGTCCGGCAAACCATTTTACCGTTTACTTCCTTGATGGCGTCCACCTCGCCCTCGTGGACGCCGGCGACGATGTCGCCCGAGACAGGATCGACCGAGACGAAGAAGCGGGTGCCTTTCACCGCGAGGATGGCCGCGGGCGTTTTCAGCGGGAACTCGGGGACTTCGCGCTATTTGACATGGGTGCGCTCGATGCTGACGTCGCCTTTCAGTGATAGGAGCAGGAGTTGGTCGGCGGACGGACCGGCCTGGAGGGGTGTGGCGCTGTGGAGCGTCAGGGCCAGGGCTGCAGCAAGTGCGCCGGGCAGATGGTCGAAGGCTTCGAGCGAACGGGAGAACATCGTGGGCGAACCGGCGTGGCGTGTTTTCACTCAAGCTACTCCACGTCCGTTGCCTCGTTAGGTCAAGGGTTTTGGATCGAAGCCGAAGGGTCGTGGTGGCGAGGCTGAGGCTGCGGCTTGCGTGGGGGCGGGGCGGAGGGCATCGTAGGGGCGTTTCCCCCAACCCTTCCCCCTAATGAGCCTTTCCGCTGAACTGCTGCGCTACGTCGATTCGGTCTACGATTACCATCGCCGGGAGACCCGGGAGGTGATGGTGGGGCACGTGGGGATCGGCGGGGACAATCCCATCCGGGTGCAGTCGATGCTGACCTCGGACACACGGGACACGGAGGCGTGTATCGCGGAGACGCTGGGTTTGGTCGAGGCCGGCTGCGAGATCGTGCGGATCACGGCGCAGACGCGGCGGTATGCCGAGAACCTCGAGCACATCAAAAAGGGACTGCTCGAGCGGGGCTGCAACGTGCCCCTGGTGGCGGACATTCATTTCAAACCCGACGCGGCGATGGAGGCGGCGAAATGGGTGGAGAAAGTTCGCGTGAACCCCGGGAACTACGTGGACAAGAAGAAGTTCGAGGTCCGGGAATACACGGACGAGCAGTATGAAGCCGAGGTAAAGCGAATCGAGGACGAGTTCGTGCCGTTGGTCCGTTTCTGCAGGGAGCGAGGGGTGGCGATGCGGATCGGGACGAATCACGGGTCGCTGAGCGACCGGATCATGAATCGCTATGGCGACACGCCGCTGGGGATGGTGGAGAGCGCGCTGGAGTTTGCGAGGATCGCGCGGGCGGAAGACTACCACCGGTTTGTCTTCTCGATGAAGGCGAGCAATCCGAAAGTGATGATCGAGGCCTACCGGTTGTTGGTGGCGCGGCTTCGCGAGTTGGGTGCGGACTGGAATTACCCGCTGCACCTGGGGGTGACGGAAGCCGGCGACGGGGAGGATGGGCGCATCAAGAGTGCGATCGGCATCGGTTCGCTGCTGGCGGACGGGGCGGGGGAGACGATCCGGGTATCGCTGACGGAAGACGCGGTGCACGAAATTCCGGTGGCGCGCGCGCTGGCGGCGTCGGTTTCGGACCGGTTGGCGGGGGGACCCCGGCTCGAAGTGCCGGTGGAGACGCCGCTGCCCTGCGATCCGTTTCATTTCGAAAGGCGGGCGAGCGAGACGGTGAGGGTGCAAGGGGTGGCGACCGGTGGTGGTGAAACCATCCGAGTGGCGGTGCCGGGCGATCAATGGCCGGTGCTGCAGGGGCTGTTGGGGAAGCTGGGCGAGTTTCAGCCGGAGATCGATGCCAGCGATGCGGGGATCGTGGCGCTGGACCCG
This sequence comes from uncultured Verrucomicrobiales bacterium, assembly GCA_964500945.1. Taxonomy (GTDB): domain Bacteria; phylum Verrucomicrobiota; class Verrucomicrobiia; order Verrucomicrobiales; family DEV007; genus CAZCRA01. Next base: position 3,904 of record CAZCRA010000262.1, read on the forward strand.
CGGGACGACGGGGCCGTGGCGGCGATCAACGGGGAAGCGGAACCACGACTCGTGACGGTAGCGGACGGGTTGGAGCTGCCGGTGATCGCAGCGTTCCGGTTGCTGGCGGCGAAGCTGGACGCGAGGCATCCGATTTTATTGAAGGACGCGTTGGCGCCCAACGTTTGCGGGGACGAACTGGACGGCATGCTGACGGCGGCGGCGAATCTGGGGTCGCTGCTGTGCGACGGGATCGGAGATGCGGTGTTGGTGCAGGGAAGTCCGGCGGGTGCAGAGGACCGGGTGCGGCTGGCTTACAACATCCTGCAGGCCTCGGGAACGCGGATTTTCAAGACCGACTACGTGGCCTGCCCGTCCTGTGGGCGGACGTTGTTCAATTTGCAGACAACCACGCAGAAGATTCGTGAAGCGACCGGGCACCTGAAAGGCGTCCGGATCGCGGTCATGGGCTGCATCGTCAATGGCCCGGGCGAGATGGCGGATGCGGATTTCGGCTATGTGGGCGGGGCACCCGGGAAGATCAATCTCTACGTCGGAAAGACGCCGGTGAAGTTCAACATCCCGGAAGCGGAAGCGGTGGACCGGCTGATCGATTTGATCCGCGAACACGGTCAGTGGGTGGATCCTCCGGTGGAGCGGACGGAAGAAGTGGGGGTGTAGCAGCGATGGCGCTCGTCATCGTTGACCTGTGGGTGGGGCGGCGAAATTGGACGCGTTGCTCTGCCTTCGGAGGCCTATGTCCGCTTCTCTAAC
>CAZCRA010000263.1:0-4615 GCA_964500945.1 uncultured Verrucomicrobiales bacterium
GCCATGCCGGTCGCGGTCAAAGATGCCTGTGTGTTGATCGATCTCGCCAACGGCGCCTTGATCTCCCATTGGTTCCGGCTCCGAATCGAGACGCACACGACTGACGCGCTCCTATTTGAGATCGAAGGTGAAGACCAGCATACCGAGGTGACGAGCTTCGTGGAAGCCGGTCTCATCCGGGTCGCTCCCATGTATGAGGAGGGAGGCTTCGAGGCCCTTCAAGGGATCGCGGATGCCGCCGCGGAGATGGGAGTTAGCGGTCCCGATACATGTGCGTTCCTCCTTGCTCAGAGATTGGGGGCCGTGCTCCTCACCGGTGATGGCGACCTCCGGAAACAGGCCAGTGCCCGCGGCGTCACCGTCCGCGGCGTGCTGTGGGTGCTCGATCTGCTGGTTTGGCGCGAAGTCATCGAATTCGGCACGGCGGTTGATAGCCTGACCACCATGCGAGAAAGAGGCGCGCGATTGCCGGAGGCGGAGTGTGCGAGTAGGCTGGAGGCGTGGGGCAACGAAGATCCAGCCTCGCGAAGTCTGATCCAGACCTGTTTGGATTCGTATCCGTCGCAAAGCCTCCGCACCGTTTGGAGGCACCCGCGTTGACTCCAGCACTGAAGCGACTACAATGACCACATGGTAACCAACCTTCGAGACGCGAAGGGCAAGCTGAGCCAGCTCGTGCAGTTGGCCGCCGAAGGCGAGGAGGTCGTCATTACGGTGCGTGGCGAGCCGAGGGCGCGCCTCGTCGGGATCCATCCCGCGGGCGGCAAAGCCGGTTCCCGTGAGCAATGGGCCGCCGAACTGGCCGCCGCCGCCGAAGCGGCCGCCGTGGGACCCCGGATCACGACCCCACAGGAGGCGTGGGACGACCTGCGCGAGGAACGCGCTTGAGCCGTCATGAACGCGGTCTACTGGGACACCTCCGCCCTCCTCAAGCTCTACGCCCCAGAAGCGGATTCCGCCGGCTACCTCCGGATCCTCAGCATCCAGCACGGTGACGTCGCCATCAGCTTTCTTCACCGGGTTGAACTCTTCTTCGCCCTGCGCCAGAAGGAAGCCCGGGCGGAGATCGCGGAAGGCGCGGCGCGAAAGCTGTTTGCCTCGTTCGAAAATGATGTCCATCAACGTCGCTACCTCATGATCCCATGGGGCGCGGACGTGGTCTCGACCGCTCAACAGACGCTCGAACAGTGCCTCACGGCCTCACCGCCAGTGGCGCTCCGTTCTCTGGATGGTCTTCATTTGGGCGCTCTCTTGGCCACCGGCATCAACCGGCTCATCACCGCGGACAACCGGATGAAGCAGGCTGCGGCAAAGGTGGGTTTGCGGCTCGTTGAGCCCTAACTAACCCAATCGCATTCCCCCACCCATGTCCGAATACCTCCACGTCGAAAAACCGCTCCTCGACCAACTGGCGGCGCTGGGCTGGGAGGTGATCGATCATCGGGCTAATGGCGTGCCCGGGATCCACGATGATCCCGCCATGAGCCTGCGGGGCGATTTCCGCGAGGTCATCCTCCCGCAAGTCTTCCGGGATGCGGTCCGGCGCATCAACCTCACGGACGACGGACAGGAATGGCTCACCGACGGGCAGCTCGACCAGCTGCGCCAAGACATCGGGACTCACCCGGCCAAATCCCTCATCGAGGCCAATCGCGCCGTTTACGAGATGCTCCTCAAGCACACCGTGGACCGCAATGAGATCACCGGGGAAGAGTCTCCCACGGTCCAGTTCATCGACTTCAAGAACCCGGAGCAGAACCACTTCGTCGCCATCAATCAGTTCCGCATCGACACCCCCGGCGCGGTCAAGACCAGCATCATCCCGGACGTGGTGCTCTTCGTGAACGGGCTGCCACTCGTGCTGGTGGAATGCAAGGAACGCAACGCCAACTGCGCCCATCCTTTTCAGGAAGCGCTAGAACAGTTCCTGCGCTACTCGAACCAGCGCGAAGACACCCACGCCGCCGGTTTGCGGGAAGGCGAAGAACGGCTCTTTCACGCCAACCAACTGATCATCCTCGCCTGGGGAGAGGACGCCCGGGTCGGCACCGTGACCAGCCGGGAAGAGCACTTCTACCAGTGGAAAGACATCGCCCACGAAGAGCACCGCGAGTTCACGCCGCCTCTCGGCACGGCCCGACCGCAGGAAACGCTGGTGCAGGGCATGCTGCCCAAGAGCACGCTGCTCAACATCATCCGCAACTTCATCGTCTACCAGACCACTGGGGATCGGATCGTCAAGATCGCCTGCCGTTATCCCCAGTATCGGGCCGTGGAAAAGACCATCGCCCGGTTGCGCACCGGAACGAACCCGCTGGAACGCTCCGGCACCATCTGGCACACGCAGGGCTCGGGCAAATCGATCACCATGGTCTTCCTCGTCCGCAAGGTTCGTGCCTGCGACGACCTCAAGGATCTCAAGGTGCTGATGGTCAATGACCGGACGGATCTGGAGGAGCAGCTCGGTGAAACTGCGGCTCTCACCAGGGAGAAAGTCCACTACGTCGAGAGCACCGCTGCCGTGAAGGAGGATCTGGCCACCCCCGCCTCCAACCTGAGCATGGTGATGGTGCACAAGTTTCAGGAACGGAGCGACGCGACCTTGCCCAGCGTGGTGCAGGACGCCATTGCGAAGTATGGAACGCAGCGGGCGGTCGAGCTGGGCCAGCACATTCCGGAAACCAACCCCTTCGGCGTAGTCAATGCTTCGGATCGCATCCTCATCTTGATCGACGAAGCCCATCGCACCCAGATCAGCGATCTCGGCTACAACTTGGTCGAAGCCTTCCCCCACGCCGCCACCGTGGCCTTCACCGGCACCCCGCTCATCATCGGCGAACGCGGCCAGCAGTTTGAACGGCGCTTTGGCTCCTACATCGACCGCTACAAGCTGCAGGATGCCGTCGTGGACGGCGCCACCGTGCAAATCCTCTACGAAGGCAAGACGGCGGACACGGCCCTCGGGAACCGGGGAGAGTTCGACCGCAAATTCGAGGATCTGTTCCGGGAGCGAACACCGGAGGAACTGGCCGAGATCAAGCGCCGCTACGGGGCCACGGGTGACATTTTCGAAGCGGAACAACGCATCGCGGAGATCGCGGCGGATCTGGTGGATCATTACATCGGCAACATCTTGCCCAATGGATTCAAGGCACAGGTGGTGGCCAGCTCCAAACTGGCAGCGGTGCGCTATGAACAGGCGATCGAGCAGGCGCTGCGACAGCGCATTGCGGATGAGGAAGCGAAGTCTCACCGGGACGAGGATTTGCTGAATCGGCTCCGGTTCCTCAAGGTGACCACCGTGGTTTCATCCGATGGCACCAACGAACTCGCCGTCATCACCGTGGCCCGCATCAAAGCCCGCTCACTGAATGCGGTGGCGAACTTCAAGAAGGCGTTCGACTTCACCACACGGGAGGACGGGACTTACGAACGCCCCGAAACCGGCGTCGCCTTCCTCGTGGTGTGCGACATGCTGCTCACCGGGTTCGACGCCCCCATCGAGCAGGTGATGTATCTGGACAAGAAGATCCGGGAACACAACCTCCTCCAAACCATCGCCCGGGTGAACCGGGTGCGGAAAGGCAAGCGCCGCGGGTTCATCGTGGACTACATCGGCTTGGCCAACCACCTCCAGCAGGCGCTCACCATCTATTCACAGGAAGACCAGCAGGACGTCGCCGCCAGCCTGCAAAGCATCGAGTCGGAAGTGCCTGTGCTCGAGGCCCGCTTCCGTCGCCTAATCCAGTTCTTCGAGGGGGGCGGGGTGAACCGGATCGAGCCGTTCGTGCAGCAGACCCTATCGAATCGAATCGAAAACGCCGAGGTGCTGGAGCAGGCCATCCAATTTGTGGAAGACGTGCGCAAGCGAGAGACGTTCAACGTGTTTCTGCGCCAGTTCATGGAGAGTCTGGAGATCATTCTCCCTCAGCGCGCCGGTCAACCTTACCGCATCCCGGCGCAACGATTCGCCTTCCTCATGGCCTGTGTGCGGGAACGCTACAAGGACACCAGCTTGAACGTCGCCGGAGCGGGCCAGAAGGTGGCCAAGCTGGTGAACGATCACCTCATCGGCCTCGGCATCAATCCCATGATCCCGCCGGTCGAACTCTTCTCACCGCACTTTACCGAACACGTCGACAAGGTCCGCGGCACCAAGGCCAAGGCCAGCGAGATGGAGCACGCCATCCGCAAACACACCAAGGTCCATTTCCAAGAAGATCCGGTGTTCTACGCGAAGATGAGCGAGAAGCTGGAAGGGCTCATCCAGAAACACCGGGAAGACTGGGAGCAGCTCGTGCTGGCATTGGATGGCCTCCGGGAGGAAATGGGGCAAGGCCGGGACACATCTGGAGAACATGCCACCAGCCTGAGCGGGCTGGAACTCGCGTTCCACGATCTCGTTCAGCAGATGGGCTTCGCTGCCACCGCCCCGAGCGAATCGGAAGCCGCTCAATTGGTCATCTTGACCCGCCAAATCGTGAGCCGAATCCGGGAAGCCATCGGCCGCGTCAATTTCTGGCAGAACCCGACGGCCATCGCACAGATGCAAGGTGAGATCACGGAGCTGCTCTACCTCTCCGGGCTGGCCCCGCTCATCGAGCAGGCCGCTCAG
>CAZCRA010000264.1:0-4612 GCA_964500945.1 uncultured Verrucomicrobiales bacterium
GCATTCCCCAAGAATTGGATATGGTAGTCCAATAATTGCTGGAGAAACTCTTTATCCACACCTTCACAAGGGATCACCTTAAACAAGTGCTGGTTCAGTGCAGCTTCCCCATGCTTCCAAACGATTGCCTTTAAAGTCGCGCTCCATGAGAAAATGAGATCACCATTGTTGATTCGGTTTTTCTGGGCAACGAAACCAGAAAATCGATCACATTCTCCTGTGGGATTGTTCAGTTGCTCGATTCGGATAACCTTCAGGCCCTCTTCATCAAAGTCCTCAGGTCGAAAGGCAACGCCGTTGATGTAGGCAGCGAGCGAATCAAGTGACTGCAGTTTCCAGCCTTCTTGAATGGCGAGCGTCTCACTCATACCCCAGCACCTCCAAATAGTGGTTGAGCTTGCTGCTGGCGGCGTCGCCCCTGCTCGTGATGTCGGCGAGGGTGATGGCGTATTTGTCCCAGAGTTTTTCGACGCGGGCGGTCAGCTCGCGCAGTTCGCGCTGGAGGTAGCCGTCGTGGGTTTCGCCGAGCAGCCGCTGGAGCCGGGCGAGGATGAGTTCCTTGGCGTTGGCCTCGCTGATCTTGGCGCGGGCAGCGGCGACGAGTTCGTTCATTTTGCCCTCGGTGGCCTTGCGTTGGGCGCGCAGGGTCTTGCGCTCGTCCTCCAGGGCTTTGTGCCCGGCGAGTTGTTGCTCGATCTTGGCGACTTTCGCTTCTAGCCCAGCCTCGCCAACGTCCTCTCCGCTGAAGAGATCCCCGGTCCCCAACGCGGCGTTGGCCCGGCGGTCGCGCTTTTGTTGCTTCAACTCCCCTTTGAGCGCTTTCAACTCCGCTTTCAATTCCTTTTCCTTGGCCCTCGGCAAGATCCCAGTTTCCTCATCCCCTTCCGCGTCTTCCTCCGCCGCGGCGGCGAAAAGCGCGTCCAGCTCGGCGATGCGGGCCCCGATGCGGTCCAGCTCCTCCAGCACCTCGGGAAATTCTTTTTGTAAGAGTTCCTCGTCCGGGATGAGTTCGGCGCTCCAGCCGCTGGCGGCGATGGATAGGAGATCGGCTTCGATCCGGTTCCACCAATTGGCGAAGGCGCCGCGCAGTGGTTCGGCATCGAGCAGGCCGAAAGGCTGAAGCGCCTGCGGCAAGGTAGCAGCCAGGTCCCGGCGCAGACCGAAGACCTTCTTCCGGGTGTGGCGCTGGCGGGTTTGCTCGTCCTCGCCCGACTCGGGTTCCGGGGTGAGATCCTCGATTTGACGAACGTGCTCGCTCCACCAGCCGTTCACGGCCTCGTGAAACGCGGCATGGGCCCCGGTGACGCCGGGATGCGCGACGAGGGTTTCCTTGATCCGGCCCTTGGCATCGATCCCGGAGGTGAACCCGGCGTAGCCATCAGCCGGGTTGCGCGGCTCGAACAGGCTTTGGCGCAGGCCCTTGAAAGGTGTCATGGCCGGGTCGAGCGCCTCGATTTCTCCCAGCGGCAGACCGCCGTGGAGGTGGGCGCGCACGTCGTGAGGTTCGGGCGGCGGGGCGTTGTCGACGTAACGGCGGATGTTGCAGTTCCAGTCCTCCGCATCCAGCTCATCGATGGGCACGCGGCGCGAGTATTTGGGGATCTCCAGCCGCTCGCGGTAGGTGTGGCTGATTTTCTCGATGTCTTCCTGCCGGAGCCGGTTTTGGGCTTTGCCCTCGAAGTATTCGCGATCCGCATTGATGAAGAGCACGTCCTGGCGCTGGCCCGCCCCGGCTTTGTTCAGCACGAGAATGGCGGCGGGGATACCGGTGCCGTAAAAGATCTGCGGTGGCAGGCCGATGACGGCATCGAGCTGGCCGGAAGTGATGAACTTTTCCCGGCACTCCTTTTCCGCCCCGCCCCGGAAGAGCACGCCGTGGGGCATGACCACGGCCATTTTCCCATTCGTCTTCAGGGAAGCGAGCATGTGCTGGACGAACATGAGGTCCGCTTTTTTCCCGCTCTCGGGCATGAAGGTGTGGAAGCGCTCGGCGAACTGCAGGCCGGTGCGGCGGTAATTTTGGCTGAAGGGCGGATTGGCCAGCACGCGATCGAAGCGGCGGATCTCGCCCCGGGCCTCGAGGTGCTGGGGCTCGGCAATGGTGTCGCCCTGCCGGATGTCCGAGGCGTTCGAGCCGTGGAGGATGAGGTTCATCTTGCACAAGGCCCAAGTGGTGCCGTTCAGCTCCTGCCCGGCGAGGAAGAGGTTCGTGGGATCGCCACCGGCTTCCTCCACGTAGGCGCGGGACTGGATGAGCATGCCGCCAGACCCGGCGCAGGGGTCGTAGATCTCCATGCCCTGCTCGGGCTCGATCATGAGGACCATGGTGCGGACGACCTCGGGTGGGGTGAAGAACTCGCCGCCTTTCTTGCCGGCGGAATCGGCGAAGAACTTGATGAGGTATTCGTAGGCCGCGCCGAGGAGATCCGGGAACTCGAAGTCGGCGTTGCTCAGCGGGATGGTGTCGAAGTGCTGGATGAGCTCGACCAGCGTGGCGTCGGGGATGGTCTTCTGGCCGGACTTCTTGTTGAAGTTGATGTTCCCGGCGAGGACGTCTTCGAGGATCTCGTGGTTGGCGTCCTCGATGGCGGCGAGGGCTTTGTTCAGGCCGGACCCGACGTTTTCCTTGAGGTGCCGCAGCTGGGACCAGTGAGCGGATTCCGGGACGAAGAACCCGCCGAGACCGGGCTGGAGGTACTGCTGGGGATCGGCGAGGAGCTTCGCGATGGCGGCCTCCGCCATGCCTTTCTCGGACAGCCGGTGCCGGATGAGAGCATGGTCGGCATCGAACTGATCGCTCAAGCGCTTGAGGAAGAGCATTCCGAAGAGGAACTCCTTGTAGTCGGAGGCGTCCATGTTCCCCCGGAGGATGTCGCAGGCTTCGAAGAGGCGGCGTTCGAGGCGGGGAAGCGTGAGTTTGGTGGTGGACATGGGCGGGATTTGGACCGGACGATGGATCGCAAGCGCCAGCGGTTCAAGCTTCCGGCGTCAAGCGAGGTCTTCAGCGCCGTTGGGCGCAGCGTGTCTGGTGCGGCGCCGTCCGCCAGGGTCACGAATGGCCTTCGAGGCGCCGCGGCATCCCGTGCCACGGGCGTTCGATACCCCCGGACTCGCGCGGCGCCGTTCGCCGCGGATACCCGGCACCTTTCGGATCGCGCGGAGACATCTGCCGCGGGCATCCGGCCTTTTCGGCCGGCTCGGCGTCCCGCCGCGCGGGTTTTCCGCATTTTCCGAGATTGTGACGGCACCCGACGCGGCCATCCGGGACCTTCGAACGGGCGTGGCGACGCTTGCCGCGGGCACCCGTCATTTTCGGCCGGCGCGACAGGGGCCGCCGCGGTCATCGAGCGTACCGGGGCGCGCGTGGCGAGTCGCACCACGGGCCAGCGCGACGTTCGACGTCAGAAAAATCGAGCATCGGAGGAAGTTTTTCTCGTTTTTTCTTGATTCCTCGCCATGAAATCCTAACAGGTTACCAACCATGAAAACCCACTCGCTCGACCGGATTCAATTCAGCCCTTCTCGGTTCACCGCTGACCAGCTTTACGACGGCTTCGGAGAACTTCACGAAGCCATGACCAAAGCCGGCCTGCCCGCGGAGGACAGGACCACGCACCAGGCGATCGAGCATTTCGGCGAAGCGCGGATAGACCTCGGCAGCACGATCGGCCGCACCACCGCGAGCGAGTTCACCCCGAAACTCAAGCAGTGGGACGAGACGCGGAACGACCTTTGGATCGGCCTGACCGGCGCCGCCGAAGCGAACCTCCGCTCGCCAAAGAACGACAGGCGCGCCGCGGCCGAGCGTCTCGTGGAAGTCTTCCAGGAGGGCGACTTCGACCGCGCCCTCTACACGGCGTCCTACCGCGAAAAGGCTTCCCAGCTCGAACGTATTTTCGCACTCATCGACGAATCCGAGGAGATCCAGAGGGACCTCGCCCTGCTTCGCTTTACCGAAGACTGGATCGAGCCGCTTCGCGAAGCGCACGGGAAATTCGTGGAAGTCTTCCGCGCCGCGAACAAGGCCGAGGCGGAAGCGGGCGAAACAGTCTACCGGCGTGACGCGGTCCGCTGGGGTACCGAGAAGCTGCGGCTGGTCATCGAAATTTGTGAAGATTACGCCGAGGAAGGCGCGGAACCATACATCGCGCTGCACCGGCACATCGCCGAGATCATCTCCAGCTTCCGCCCGAAGTCCAGCACGAATGCATCTGGCCCGGCTGGCGAAGCGGAAACGTCCGGTGAAGCGCTGACTGCGTGAAGCGCACCGCAACGCAGCTCCGCCCTCCCCGGTTTCCGTCTCCTCCTTCGAACCGAAGCGCGGCGCGCGCTCAGCCGCCGCTCGCCGCCTTTTCGATCATCGGGATCACGAATCTCGCCACCACCGCCAGCACGAGAAAAACCAGCAGGGACAGGTAGCCGAGCACCGTGCCGATGATGATCTTCTTCGCTCCCGGTTGCGACGCCCCACCCTCGCGCATCATCAGAATGTGACCGGAGATCACCGCCACCGGCGCGATCAACAATGCAGAATAAAAGAGCTTGACTGTTGAAACCCTTTTTCTTCCGGGATCCAGCGTCGCTGGGGGCGATGCCCCTAAAATTCGCCCCG
>CAZCRA010000265.1:0-4584 GCA_964500945.1 uncultured Verrucomicrobiales bacterium
CCTGGTGCTCACTGGGCGAAGCGCTACGCCTGCCTCGCCAGGCGGCTGTCGAGTTGGAAGACCTGACCGGAGACGTTTTCGAGCCGGTGGAGGGTTTCGACGAATCTCGCCGTGTCTTCGACGGTGTTGAAGCGACCGAGAACGTGTGCGGCGAGAGCCCGGGCACGGGTTTCCGCCGGGAGTGCGCGGGTCATGCGGGTGTCGAGGAAGCCCGGGAGGATGCAGTTCGCCCGGATGTTCTCAGGCCCCAGCTCGGCCGCCAGGGTTTGCGTGAGGGCCACGAGCCCGGCCTTCGCGCTGGCGTAGGCGGCTTGACCCGAGGGCGGGCGGCGAGCGGAGAAGGAACCAATTTGGATGAGGTGACCCCGGCCCAACCGGCGCATACCTGGAATGACGGCGCGTGCGCAGGAAGCCGCGCCTCGAAGGTTGACGGCCAAGACCTCGTCCCAGTCTTCACTTGAAAGCCTGAGAAAGGGGCGATCACGGGTGACACCGGCATTGTTCACGAGCAATTCGCACGGGGAGGGCATGCCCCGGACGTAGGCGTCGATCGAGGCCGGTTCGGTGACGTCCAGCTCATCCTTGCCTGGAGCGGCCACCTGCCATCCGGCGGACTCGAAGTGGGTCCGGATCGCCTGAGCCAAGGTGCCCTGGCCGCCGGTGATGAGGGCGCAGGGCCGGCTCACTCGAACAGTTCGCTGGCGGAACCGGTGCCGGAATCCGAATCGCCGGTCTCAGTGGTAGAGAAGCTGGGTTGCAGCATCCGGACCGGTGTGCCGACGATGGCGTGCTTCTCGTACTTGAAGCGGGTGTTCGAAAGCTCTCCGACGTAACGGATGACATCGGTGAAAGGCACGCTGGCCAGCCGAAGGGTCACCGTGACACTTTTCCGTTCTTCCTCGGTGCCTTTGTAGATGATGTTCGGGACGACTTTGCCTCCGCTGAGCTCTTTGGCGAGCTGGCGCAGGTAATTGAGCGCCGTGTCGAGATCGGTTTGGGCGAATTCGACGGACGGGACGATGATCTGTTTCAGCTGGGTTTCGAGCGTGTTCCCTGTCGTTCCCTCGCGGATGGCGAGGGTGGTTCGGGCGAGGGCGGCGCGGATCCGGGGGTTTTGGGGATATTGCCGCACCAGATCGCGGTAGTAGGCGTTGGCCTGGACGAAGTTTCCACTCTTCTCGGCTTCCTGTGCTGCCAGGAGCATTTGCTGTGGCGTCATCGAGTTTTGAGCGCTGACGGAAAGCAAGCTGGCCAGGAGGGTGACCGCGATCACGAGGGGAAGGATTTTGAGGGGGCTGTGAGGTGTCATCGATGCAATGGAGGTTTGGGTTACTTTAGCATGAGTGGGGAAATTCTGTAAACCGTGGAGGATGTGATTCAGGGCTCACCATGTTCTTTCCTCGTCCTGGTTCCAGAGCCGGGCGCCCGGGACGGGGAGGGTGGAGAAAATCGTTGGGGTGAGCCCGGTCTGCTGGCGGTAGCGCTCCGTGACGATGCTCTTGAAGGTGGGCACCAGATCGTGGGGAACGAGGGAGACGGTGCTTCCGCCGAAGCCTCCACCGGTCATGCGCGAGCCGTAGACGCGGCCGTCAAAATCGGGTGAGCGGGTGATTTCCACGAGGAGATCGAGTTCCTCACAGGAGACTTCGAAGTCGTCCCGAAGCGACTCGTGGCTGCTGTAGAGCAAGCCGGCGACGGCGGTCCATTCCCCGGCCTGGAGGCGATTCGCGCAGTTCGTCACCCGTTCGATTTCGGTGATGACATGGCGGGCGCGACGGTAGAGGGGATCGGGGAGGGAGGCGCGCTTGATCTGGAGGGTCGTCCAGTCGAGGTCGCGGAGGGAATCGAGGCCGAAGAACGCGGCGACCCGTTCGCATTCCTGCCTACGCTTCGCGTATTCGCTCTCGGCCAGGGAATGACTGACGCCGGATCCGGTGACGACGATTTGGATGCCATCGTCCGGCATGGGAATGGGGGTGACTTCCTGTGACTCGCAATCGAGGAGGATGAGATGTCCGGCCTGGCCGAAGGTCACGGCGAACTGGTCCATGATGCCGCAGGGCATGCCGGCGAAGGTATTTTCGGCGTGCTGAGCGAGCAGGGCTTTGTCTTCGAGTTCGAGGGTGGCGCCGGAGAGTCCCTCGAGGGCAGTGGCGGTGGCGACGGAGAGAGCGGCGCTGGAGCTGAGTCCGGATCCTGCGGGCAAATTGCTGGCGACGTAGGCGTCGAAGGGCGTCAATTCGACTCCGCGATCGAGGAAGCCCGAGACGACTCCGCGAAGGTAGTTCGTCCAGAAGGGTTTACCTGGGCGGAGGGGAGGTTCGATGGAAATCGAGACCGTTTCGTCATGGCGATCGGTGGCGATTTGGCAATCTGAGCGGTCCGATGGGGAAGCGCAGACGGCGATGTGGCGGTCGATGGCCAGCGGGAGGACGAGGCCGTTGTTGTAGTCGACGTGTTCGCCGATGAGATTGACCCGTCCGGGGCAGACGGCAGTGACCTGGGCCGGGCGGCCGAAGCGTTCCCGGAACGTTTCGCGGGCTTGATCGACGAGGGATGAGAGACTCATGACGGCATCCTGAATTGGAGTTTGCCACTCATGGATTTATTCCGCGAAACCGTAGAGGTTGAGACCCTTCTTGATGGCGCGATCGCAGAGCTTGCACAGCTCTCCCAGTGGGGCGGTGGCGTGCGGGGTGTGGATTCGACGCCGTGCCTCCTCCAGTTCGCCCCGGAGACTGATGACACGGCTGCCCGCGAACGTGGCGTCCTGGTAGAAATCCGAAAGGTTGTAGAAGAGCGTGAGGTCGTAGAGTGGTTGATCCGGGCTTTCAAAAATGGCCTGATGGACACGATAGTCGAGGCTGAGACCGGGCTCCGAATCCCGGGCCTCCGATTCCGTCGTGGCGAGGTGGATCGTGTAAGGCATCGGCTGAGGATGCGGAAAACTCTCACGGATGACAGGACAGTCCAAGGAAAAAGCCGGAGCGGTGACGGAGATGCAGGCAGAGGGAAGTGAGACTCGATTTGGGGGGCTGGAGCGGCTCTTCGGGAGCGGTGCGCTGGGCCGGCTCGGTGCGGTCAGGGTCGCGATCGCCGGGATCGGCGGGGTGGGGTCGTGGACGGCGGAGGCGCTGGCGCGTTCCGGGGCCGGCGCGTTGAGGCTAATCGATCTGGACGAGGTCTGCGTGACCAACATCAACCGGCAATTGCACGCGCTCGAAGGCACGGTGGGCCGGTCCAAAGTCGAGGTCATGGCGGAGCGGATCGGAGCGATCTCGCCGGCGTGCCGGGTGGAAGCGATGGAGTGTTTTTTTACGGCGAGCAGCGCGGATGCCTGTCTCGACGGGGATTTGGACCTCATGGTGGACGCCATCGATACGGTGCCGCAGAAGGCTTTTCTGATCGCCGAATGCCGGCGGCGCGGGCTCCCGGTCATCACCTGCGGAGGGGCCGGGGGAAAACGGGATGGGACGCGGATCCGGGTCAACGACCTGGCCTTTGCGACGAATGACCGGCTGCTGAAGATGGTCCGGAAGCGGCTGCGGGCAGAGCATGGCTTTCCGCGGGACGAAGGTGTCTCGTTCGACGTGAGGGCGGTGTATTCGGAGGAGAACGCGGTGTATCCGCGGGCTGATGGGACGGTTTGTGCGACGCCGGAGCCCGGCGAAGGGACGCGGCTGAACTGCGATTCTGGGATGGGGACGGCGGCGTTCGTGACGGGTGCCTTTGGGTTGGCGGCGGCGGGTGAAGCGGTGCGCTGGCTTTGCGGTGGGGGCGGACAGGCGCGCCTTGAACTCGAAGAAAAACTCCGCATCTCATGAGATGCATTCTGCTTGGTGCCCTACACTAGTGTGGTGAAAGCCATGAGGTCAGAGATCGCATCTCCCTATGTGAAAGCGTGGCTCGCCTTTGCGGTGTGTTGGGCCGGCTTGATGGTCTGGTTTGGGCGGGAGTTTCCGCCGATGCCGTTCTATCACCGGGTCGTCTGGCAGGACGACTTCATCCCGTTGGAGAACGACATCCCGTATTCCTGGGAATTTGACGCTCCGGGGCCGGACATCGAAGCCATCTATCTTTTACACGGGATCGCGGACAGCAAGGCCGAGGTGGAGGTGAAGGTGGAGAACCGGACGCGCGGGACGACGCTGTTGGAGACGACGGTTGGGGAGGGTCTGACGCTTTGGGAAAAGTTCGAACCGGACAACGCGACGGGTGACGTGATCCGGGTGACCTACGAGGTCCTCGTCTCGAGGAAAGATCGCTGGCCGAACATGCTGCAAGGACTGCGGCGGGCCGAACCGGACGTGGACTGGGAGAACGGGCTTCACTCGGATCACTACGCGTTCCGTTACTTCATCGATGGTGAGCCGGTGGCCGGGATCGTGCTTTTGGCGGCCCGATGGGCGCGGTCGTTCCGGGTGCATGAGGAGGTGCTCTACGGGCTCTATTTGTTTGGAGCAGCCATTGCGGGGCCGCCCGGGCCTTTGAGTGCGGCATTTTTCGGGATCGGCGCGCTGGCGATCGAAGCCTGGCGAGGGGCTCGGGACGGCGATGGCATATGGCGGCGGGTGCTTCGAAGCG
>CAZCRA010000266.1:0-4527 GCA_964500945.1 uncultured Verrucomicrobiales bacterium
TCCGGCGCTCGCTCGGCATGAAAAACGATGGGAGGAATGCGCAGTCATGTCAAATTGCTGTGACTGACCCCTATTTGCGACTCGTCAGCCTACGGTATCGCCAGCCCTTGGGGCGCCTGATGCGGGTTCCTCCAGGCTTTTAGGAGAAGGGCTGAAGATGAGTTAGTATCGTCAAATCGCTGCAAGCCGTTCATTCTAAATTGATGCCACCGGCGGGAATCGAACCCGCACGAGGTTGCCCTCAACGGATTTTAAGTCCGTTGCGTCTACCAGTTCCGCCACGGTGGCTCGTGCTGGCCGCGCCCGAAGGATCGAGGGGCGGCAGGACGGATCGAGGAATTTCGGCTGAGCCACGGTGTGTGGCAAGTTTTGTGGTGCGGGATTTTGTCTTCTGGCAGTTTAGGGTGCGTTTGGCGACCTGGAATGGTCCAGCCTTCTTCTCTTTGGGAATGCGTGGCCTCTTTTCACCCACCATTCCTTCGTTGCTTGCCAGTGCTACACTAGAGTCTTTGGAGCCAGTCCGGGCAGGCGTAGCGGGTGGCGGAGAGGTTTTCGGCGGCCTTCCGAAGGGCCGGAGAGGGAGAGTACAGGTGCCGGGCTTGGGCGAGTTGCTCGGCGAACGCCTCGGCAAAGTGGGTGGGGTCGAGGGGTGAGGGGACCCGCAGGCTGCCCTGGTGAAGGAGCCCAAGCCGGTGGCGACGTTGAGCGGCGCCGGCGATTTTGCGGCCATCGTGAAGGACGTCGAACTGAGCCGGCTCGGCGTGACCTCCTGCTGGATCGAAGCAACTGAGATTGGGGGCTCCCTCGGCCGGGGCCGGGGCCAGCAGCGCTTTGAGTCCGAAAGACCGGAGGGCGTGGATGAGCGATTGGTGGATCTGGTGATACGAGTCGAGGATCGGGACGCGGCTGAGAGGCTCGGTGCGCGGGATGACGAGGGTGTAGGTAAGCTCGCCGGGGTCGCCATGCAGGACGAGTCCACCCCCCGTCCAGCGCCTTACCGCTTCCCGTTCCGGAGGAGCTTGACGCTGGATTTGCTGCCAGGGCTGCGAGTATCCGAAGGAGGAGGCCGGACGCTCCCAGCCGTAGATGCGAAGGATGGGAGTGGTCGGGGAGGCGCGGAGAAGGGCTTCGTCGATGGCCATGTTCATGGGCGCCGGGTGAGGGGTGGCGTCGAGAAAGAGATCGAGATGCTGGAGCGGCGGCATGAAAGAAATTTAAGAAAAATTAAATAAATATTGCCGTGTCGGAATTTATGGATATTCTCAAAGCTGTCAGTCGTTCAGGCCGTGCCGGTTGCACGACCACCTGGAAGCTGGCTGTGTTGAGGGGTTATCGGACGGCGCCCTTTGGGTTGGGCGCCGTCCGTTCCCCCTGAGAAATGGTTCGGGAACGAATCGACAGCCTGGCGTTGTGGGTCGCACGGTTTTGACGCGCTACCAGGAATCGTCAGAAGGGCCGAGAGCGAATTCACCGCGAGAGGTGTAGATGGCTCCCTCAGGGCCGAGGGTCGACTCGATGAAGTGAAGTGCGGTCGCGGTTTCCAGGAAAGTGCCCGGGCGGTTTGGAAGGTTGGGGCGACGCATCGCATTCTTCAGGCGGGCGAGGGTGTAGTGCGGTTTGAACACGCGGGTCTCGGGTTCGAGTCCGGCGTCGGTCGCCAGGGATTCGAGCGACTTGACGAGCGCCTTCAGTTCAGCCGACGGCTGGACAGGGGCGGCTACGATCCGGGCACGGGAAACTCGCGGGAAAAGGCAGGCGGGGCCAATTTCATACGTGACCGGCGCGCATTCAGCTGCCAATTCCGCGGCGCGACCGGCGAGCAATCCGGTCGTGGATTCAGGGATCTCACCCAGGAAGCGAAGCGTGAGGTGAAGTTGATGGAGGGGAACGAATCTGCCTAAGCGCTCCCAACCTGCGGCGCGAAAGGCCCGGACGCGGTGGTGGAGGAACTCGAGGGCGTTTTCGCTGGGAATCAGCGCAAAGAAGACCCGGACCGAAGCCTCGGCAGGCGGCGAACTGGCTGGGATTTCGTCGTCCATGAGGGAAAGACCGGCCGGGTTTAGTCTCCGGCCTTTTGACGTTCGCGATTGCGGAGCAGGGCGTATTCGGCGCGGTTGAAATCGACGTATTCCGGCGAGAGGTCGCTGCTGAAGACGCGAGCTTCGCCCGAGCCGAGTTTCAGATCGATGGTGATGGAGAATTCGCGTGCTTGGACGACCGGGATGAGGTGGTCGAGCGGGGTGCCGGCATCGAGTCCATCGCGGGCGGCGAGATGCGGGCCGAAGCGGATGTCGATGCGATTGGGATCGATCTGCGCGTCGGCATGACCCACGGCGTGGATGACGCGGCCCCAGTTCGGGTCTTCACCGTTCCAAGAGGCTTTCACGAGGTTTGAATTCGCGACGGCGTTGGCCACGTTGCGGGCTTCGGCCGGCGAGGCGGCGCCCTGCACGCGAACCTCGACCATCTTCGTGACGCGTTCGCCATCGCGGACGATTTTCTTGGCGAGTTCGAGCATGACGACTTTGAGCCCGGCGCGGAAGGTCTCGCGGTCCACGGAACCGGCTGCGCCGTTGGCGAGGACAAAGACGGTGTCGTTGGTGCTCATGTCGCCATCGATGGTGATGGCGTTGAAGGAGTCCTCGACCGCCTCGAGGGTGACCTGTCGAAGGCTAGAGGGATCCAGCGCGACGTCGGTGGTGATGAACGCGAGCATGGTGGCCATGTCGGGGCGAATCATGCCGGCACCTTTCGCGATTCCACCGATTCGGCAGCCTCCGGCCTCTAGTTCGATGGCGACCTGCTTCGGCCGGGTGTCGCTGGTCATGATGGCCTCGGCGGCGGCGTTCGAATCGGCCGTTTGGAGGGCGGCGGCGAGTTCGCCGAAGCGGGAGCGGAGGCGTTCCATGGGCAGCGGCATGCCGATGATGCCGGTGGAGGCGACAAAGACGTCTTCGGGTTGGAGACCGAGGGTTTCAGCCGTGCGCCGGGTCATTTCGACCGCGTCTTCCATGCCGCGGGCACCGGTGCAGGCGTTCGCGTTTCCGCTGTTGGCGACGATGGCGCGAGGGGCGCCGGTTTCGAGATGGCGGCGCGAGAGCAGGACGGGCGCGGCGGGCACGCGGTTCTTGGTGAAGGTGGCGGCGGCGACGCAGGGGCGATCGCTGACGATGAGGGCGAGGTCGCGCTTTGGGGATCCCGGCTCCTTGATGCCGCAGGCGAGGCCACTGGATGCGAATCCAAGCGGGGCGCAAACGCCGCCGTCGATCGAGGTGAAAAGGGAATCGTTCATGGGGCCAGGGACGCCTTGCGGGGTCAGAAATTCATGAGGCCGGCGGCCGGCTCGTGGTCGAACATGAGGTTAAAGCTTTGGATGGCCTGACTGGCGGCTCCCTTCCCGAGATTGTCCTCGGCGCTGGTGAGGACGATGCGGCGGGTTCGGGCGTCGAGGTGCGACCCGAGATCGAGGAAATTCGTGCCGACGACGTTTTTGGTGTCGGCGCAGACGCGCTGACCCAGGAGGCGGACGAAGGGAGCAGTCCCGTAAGCCCGGGCGAGGGACGATTCGACGGCTTCGGCCGACGCGCCGTTGGTGAGGCGCGCGGTGATGGTGGAGCAGATGCCGGCGGTCACGGGGACGAGATGGGGAAGGAATTGGATGGTGACGCGGGAGCCGGCGGCGAGCGAGAGTTCTTGCTCGATCTCGCTGAGGTGGCGGTGTTTTGGCAGGCCGTAGGCGCGCACGCTTTCGTTGCATTCAACGAATAGCAGGGAGGTGTCGGCTTTCCGTCCGGCACCGCTGACGCCGCTCATGGAGGCGGCAACGATGCCTTCCGTTTCGATCAGCGCGTCTCGAAGCAGGGGAACGAGCGGGAGGATGATGCTGGTGGGGTAACACCCCGGCGACGCAACGAGTTGGGCGTCGCGGATGGCTGCTGCGTAGAGTTCAGGCATGCCGTAAACGGCGCCGGGCAGGCGTTCCGGCTCGGGATGATCGGCGCCGTAAAACTCGCGATAGGTTTCGGCTGAGCGCAGGCGGAAATCGGCGCTCAAATCGATGACGCGCAGGCCGGCGTCGACGAGGGGGCCGGCGAACTCGGCAGCCACGCCATGCGGCAAGGCGAGGAAGACACAGGCGGCGCCGCTTTGGCTGAGGGAATCGACGGAGGGTTCGATGAAGGTTCGTTGGGCGAAGCGGGAGCCACGGAAGCGGGGAAACTGCGATTCAAGGGTCTGACCGGCGTATTGGCGCGAGGTAATGGCGACGAGGTCACAGGCCGGGTGGGAGATCAGGAGGCGCAAAAGCTCCGCACCGGAGTAACCGCTGGCCCCGACGACGGCGACGGGGGTGGGAAGGGAATCGTCCATGGCCTCAGTGTAGACCGCCAAACCTGCTGCACCTCAAAGATTTGGGATTTTTCGCGAGCTGCAAGGGGCTTCTGGGGCCGGGTGTCCGACGGCGGGGACGAGGTGGAGGGATGCGAAACTCTTGGCGAGTTCCGCGTTTAACCTGGCAATGAGCCATGA
>CAZCRA010000267.1:0-4518 GCA_964500945.1 uncultured Verrucomicrobiales bacterium
GAGGTGCCGGGGGCCGGGGCGGCGGGCGGTTTGGGCTTCGGTTCGCTGGTGTTTTGTGGCGCCCGTTTGGAGCCGGGGTTTGATTTCGTCTCGAAGGCGGTGGGCTTGGAATCCGGGGTCAGGGAAGCGGATGCCGTCATAACGGGTGAAGGGAGTTTGGACCGGCAGACGCTGCAGGGCAAAGGCCCGCACGGGGTGGCGCAACTGGCGGGCCGGATGGGGAAGCCGGTTCTGGCGTTCGCCGGGCGAATCGATGACCCGGACGCGTTGGCGGCGGCCTTCGACCGGTTGATCTCGATTCGGCCGGACGGCATGAGCGTCGAGGAATCGATGGTGCGGGGCGACGAATTGCTGGAGGGAGCGGCGCGGGCGCAGCGGGAGTGGCTTTTAGAGCATCGTCCGGAAATTATCCAGGATATCGAACGCTAAAGAAGGATGAGAATGAGAGTGGCTCGCGTCGCTCGCAATTTGTGTTGATCGCGGTCCTTTTGCCCGGGCTCGGCGTTGCTCCGTCGGTCGTGAAGCTCGCTTCACTCCCTCCCTCGCGCCTTGATCCCACGCAAAATCCCTCGCGAGATATCCTGCCTACCTTCCGGACGATGCACTAGAGCAACTTCCGGGTTGATTTGCCCGGCATTCCCTCGTAGGACGCCAGGCTATGGGGAAGGACGTTGTTCTCTTGTTTGCGGGTCAGGGCGCGCAGAAAACCGGGATGGGCATGGATTTGGCGGAGGCCCATGCGGGGTTTCGATCCGCCCTCGACCGGGCCGATGAGGTGGTGGGTTTTGCGCTGAGTGAGGTGATGCGGGACGGGCCGATCGAGGAACTGACGCGCACCTCGCGCTGCCAACCGGCGCTGTATGTTCACGGCTTGGCCTGCCTGGACCTGCTCCTGCGTCAGGTGCCAGGGCTGAATCCCGTGGCGGCGGCGGGGCTGTCGCTGGGGGAATTCACGGCGCACGCAGCGGCTGGGACCTTCGACTGGGAAACCGGGCTCCGGCTGGTGGCGAAGCGCGGCACGTTCATGGAGATGGCCACGGACAGCGTGCGAGGCGGCATGGCGGCCATGATGGGAGGCGAGGAGGAAAAGGTCCGGGAACTGGCGGCAGAGTGCGATGTGGATGTCGCCAATTACAATGCCCCGGGACAAATCGTGATTTCAGGCAGCGTCGACGGGATCGAAAAAGCCGTGGCGGGCGCGAAAGAGAAGGGGATCCGAATCGCGAAACCGTTGACGGTGGCGGGCGCCTACCACTCGCGGCTGATGCAAAGCGCGCGAGAGCAACTGGCGCCAGAACTGGAGGCGGCGGAGGTGCAGGCTCCCGGTTTCCCGGTGATCTGCAACACCGAGGCGCGCGCCGTCGGGGAACCGGGAGACATCCGTGGGACGTTGACGGATCAAGTGACCGGATCGGTGCGCTGGAGCGACAGCATGCGTGTGCTGCTGGAGCAGGGGCACCGGACGTTCGTCGAGCTGGGACCGGGCGGGGTGCTGGCTGGCTTGATGAAACGGATCGACCGGGAAGCCCGGGTGATTCCGGTCGAGGACGTTCCGACGCTAGAAGCGGCCGTGACGGAGCTGAGCTGAATGGAGCGGACGGCGAGGGTGAACCCGCCGTCCGATGCCTGAGGGCGGCCGGCTCAAGCGCTGCAGCGGGAGAGTTTAGGCAGGCGGCTTCCGGTTTTTCGGCCTCCTCAGTCCCGGCTCCACTCGAGCATGCGGAGGATGGGCGCTTCGGCCCGGCGACGGAGGTTCTCATCCATCTCGATGGTGGGGGCGAGATCCCGAAGGCAGGCGTGGAGTTTCTCCAGGGTGTTCATTTTCATGAACTTGCAGTCCATGCAGCGGCAGTTGTCGGTCGGGCCCGGGATGAAGATCTTTCCGGGGCATTCCTTCTGCAGCCGGTGAAGCATGCCGGCTTCCGTCACGACGATGAACGCACTGGCGTCTTCGTTTTGACAGTAGCTCACCATCTTCTCGGTGGAACACACTTCATCGGCCAGGAGTCGCACCGCCATGGTGCACTCGGGATGCGCCACGACTTTTGCGTCCGGATATTCCTCTTTGATCTTTCGGATGCTGTCGCGCGTGAACTCGACGTGGACGTAGCAGGCGCCCCGCCACATGTCCATCTTCCGGCCGGTCTGCTGCTCGACCCAGCTTCCCAGGTTTTCGTCGGGGACGAACAGGATGTTCCGGTCCTCGGGAATCTTCTGGACGATGCGGACGGCGTTTCCGCTGGTGCAGATCACGTCGCTGAGCGCTTTCACCTCGGCGCTGCTGTTGATGTAGGAAACGACGTAGTAGTTCCGGCCGGCGTTTTCCTCCAGGAACTGTTTCAGGGCCGGTGCCGGGCAGCTTTCCTCGAGCGAGCATCCGGCGTCGCGATCGGGCAAGATCACGGTTTTGTTCGGATTGATGATCTTGGCGGTCTCGGCCATGAAATGGACGCCGCAGAAGGCGATGACTTCGGCGCCGGTTTCGCGCGCTTGGTAGGACAGGCCGAGGGAGTCGCCCACATAATCCGCGAGATCTTGGATTTCGGGAATTTGGTAGTTATGCGCCAGGATGATGGCGTTTCGCTCCTCTTTGAGCCGGAGGATATCTTCCCGGAGATCGAGCGATGGGGCAGCGGTGACGGGTGACATGGCAGGGGGACGGGCCGGGTGGAAAAGATTACGATAGAGGAAAACGCGGGGGGCATCAAACGCGGAAGAAAAACGGTCCGATAAAATTAAAATTATGGAAATTATAAATAAATGAGCGACCGTAGTCCCATGGAACTGCCCAGCTCATCGGATCTCACCGGCTCGGTTCATGCGTCTCTCCTGCAAATCTTCCGCACGCAGGAAGAACGGATCGAGGTTCTCGAAGCCTGCCTCCGCGCGGCCATCTCGGAAAACCAGGGGGGCGACTCGCAGCGGGCAGATGCCGTCTCCCGGGAGTGTCTGGAGCAGTTGTCGCGGCTGAACGCTGAGCGGCGGGCGGGTGAAACGCAGCGGATGCGGAAAGTGATGAACGTGGCGCTTCGTTGCGGGAAGGCGCTCGACGCCTTGGAGCAGCGCGTGGAGCAATTCCAGCCCTCGAGTTTGACCGGAGAAACGGCTCAAGTAAGTGCTCGGGACGAAATCGCCGGGGTGCGGGCGCTGATTTACGAGGAACTCTATCAGTTGGTGGAGCGGAGCGGGCCGGGCGAGGCGGAGGCGCCGGGTTGGCAGGGGGTGAACTGATCTTTGCGCGAAGATTCGCGTTGCGGATGGCCGGGTGCCGGTGCCAGGGTCGGGCGGGATTTCCCCGCGCGAGTCGATGAGTTCGTTCCCGGTCGTTCACCTGAGCATGTTCGTTCTGCGATTCTTCGCGGGGACGGCGCTGATTTATTACCAGGGCTGGGAACAGCTGGTGCGGGGCTGGAATTTCGTGTGGCACCAGCAGCCGTGGCCGCTGGTCGATCAATTCGAGCAACCCTTGCAAATCGCGGTGTTGTTTTCGTGGCTGACGGCGGTTTTTTACGCTCTGAGCCCGCTGATGCTGGCGCTGGGCTTCCTGACACGCCTGAACGCGCTGCTGATTTTCGCGGGCATTCTTTTCACCCTGTCGGCGGATTTGGAAAAGGTCCTCTCGCCATCGCTCCAGTCGCAGACGGTGGTGCTGTATTTGATCGTGCTGTTTTTCTTTATCTGCAACGGTGGCGGGATGATCGCGGCGGACCGCTTGTTTGACCGGCGTCGCGGCCGGATGAAGAAAGCTGGCGGGCTGTATTTCTGATGCGAGGGTCCTGGATGGACCGAGAGCATGACCCGCTGCACGTGGGACGATACCTGGCGCTGATGGAAGACCGGGAGACGTCCTGGGAATACGTGACGCGGAGCAACGCCAAGGGAGTGGTGGCGGTGTTGGCCTACGTTTCGGACCAGGAGATCCTGTTGGTGGATCAGTTCCGGCCGGCCCTGGGCAAGCATGTGCTGGAACTGCCGGCTGGTTTGGCCGGGGACGAACCGTATCGCGACGACGAACCCCTCTTGGCCGCGGCCAAGCGCGAGCTATGCGAAGAGACCGGCTACGAGGCGCGGGAGTGGTGGAGTTTGTTGGACGGTCCGACTTCGAGTGGATTAACGGACGAATACATCACGTTTTTCCTGGCGACGGGTTTGCGTCAGGTGAGGGAGGCGGAGCATCATGGGGTATCCGGGGAAAAGATTCGGCTGCACCGGGTGCGTGTGGGCGACTGCTTCGGCTTCTTCGAGGAGTGCCGCGAACGGGGGATGTCGGTGGATTTCAAAATCCACGCCGCGCTCTACGCCGTCCAAGCGCATCCGATGCGGCCGTAGGAAACCGCCGGGAGGTTCGGGTAGAAGCGTCGCGTTCGGTGAGGATCGCGGGTGGGGTGGTTTCAATCCGCGCCCCCGCGTGGGGGGCGACGCTGGAGGCGGACCCGGCTGTACCAGACTGGCAGGTTTCAATCCGCGCCCCCGCGTGGGGGGCGACCTGAGCTCCTTTTTGAGCCTGAGCTGCCGCTG
>CAZCRA010000268.1:0-4512 GCA_964500945.1 uncultured Verrucomicrobiales bacterium
CGGGGATGGAGAAGTCGTCGTGGGTGGCCAAGGCGGCTTCGGCGGCGACGGCGGGTGAGGGATCGGCGAGCAATTTGGCGGCCCGGGGATCGCGCAGACGGCGGAGAGCGATCGCCGCGGCGAGACGGACGGGTTCGGACTGAAACTGGAGGGCTTCGCCGGGCACTTCGAAGTGGGTGAGGGCCATGACGGCGGCGTGACGGAGGTAGATATCGGAGGGATCGTTCGAGGCGATCGCGTCGAGGAGGAGCGAGACGTTGGTGGTGGGGACTTGGTGATGGGCCGCCAGAAGCGCAAAATAGCGGACGCGGGGGTGGGGATCGCGCAAGTGGGGTTCGAATTCGGCCATGGTACTGTCGGGGAAGGTGCGGAGCGTCTGGGCACGGATCTCGGGGTCGGGATCGGCGAGCATCGGGCTGGCGTCCGTGGGCATGCCGAGCTGGCCGAGGCCCCAGATGGCATGGATTTTGGCGAGTTGCGTGCCGTTCTGGCCGATTTCGGTGAGGCGCTGGACGTCGCGGCGTTTGGCCAGCTCGAACTGGGCCCGGAGGCGGATGCGTTGGTCGGGGTGGTCGAGGAAGCCGCCGAGCGGTCCGGATTCGGCCATGGAGAAATCCTCTTTGAGCAGGGCGGCGGTTTCCTGGCGGGCCGGCCATTTGGAGCCATCGGCGACATCGATTCGCCAGACGGCGCCCTTTTGATTCAAGGGATAGCTTCCGGCCCAGTCAGCGCCATAGAGCGCACCATCGGGGCCGAAGTTCCAGCCGATGATCGAGACGCCGGAGCCCACGACACGGGAGTTCACCATGCGAAAACCGGCTCCGTCGGGCTCGACCTGGAAGGCCCATTGGACGCCCTTTGGTGCTTCGGTGAGAAAGAACGTGCGGCGCCACTCGGGGCTGAGGGCGGTGCCAGGGTTATAGACGAAGCCGCACGGCCCATCGACGTAGTTGGAGATCGGCGGCGTGATGTAGGCGGGTTGTCCGTCGTGGAGGGGTTCCCAGAGGCGTTCGGCGGTCCAGGGGTTGTAGTCGCCGCCGCGGTATTGGTAGTTGCACCGCCAGCCGGCATCCATGCCCTGGGCGATGTAGACGAACCTTTCTTTTTCGCCGGGTTGATCGGCGTCGTTGTCCACGCCGAAGAGGTTTCCGAACTCGTCGAAAGCGAGTTCCTGCACGTTGCGCAGGCCATGAGCGAAGACTTCGAAATCCGAACCGTCGGGATTGCATCGCATGACGCCGCCCTGATTCGGGAAGTGGAACTTCTTTCCTTCGCGACTGGTGACGGAGATGCCTTTGTCGCCGATGGACCAGTAGATTTTGCCGTCGGGACCGACGGTCAGGCCGTGCATGTCGTGCCCGGCATAGGCGATGTGGAGACCGAAACCGGTGGCCAGGACCGTGCGTTCATCGGCACGGCCGTCGCGATCGGTGTCGCGCAGCTTCCAGACATCCGGGGCGATGGTGGCGTAGACATCGCCGTCATGCCAGAGGATGCCGGCGGCGATGCCGGTTACTTCGGTTTGAAATCCTTCGGCGTAGACCTGGATGTGGTCCGCGGTGCCATCACCATCGCGGTCTTCGATGAGATGGATTCGTTCCGACCGCACCGTGAGATCGCGCCAGTCCCAGGAACCGTCACCGTTGAAATCCTCGACCCGGCCCTTTTCCCGGGTGACATCTGAATTTTCGGGCGCCATCTGTTCGCGGAAGAAGGCGCGCTTTTCGTCGACGCTTTCCAGGCCGACGTCGTCGGGGATCCAGTCGCGGTTCCGGCGAATGTCGAGATCCTGGGCCTTGCGGCGCTGGGTTTGGGTGGCGTAGACGCGTCCGGCGTCATCGAGGGAGACCGACACGGGGTCGGGGACGTTGACGGGGCCGGACCATTTGTGGAATTGGAGGGGTGGGGGTTCGGTCCGGGCTTTGGGCGGAGAGGGTGCTGGCTCGGGCGTTCCGGTGGGTTTGAAGAGCTTTGGCGATTCCTCGACCGCGACGCCGCGAATCACGACGTTGTCCCATTGGCCGAGGTCATCGAAAGAGCCGAGGCCGATGAGGCCCCAGGCGAAGGTCTTGTCATGGGCGACCTTCTGCGGGGTCTCCATGTCGTCGAAAAAGATGGCGATGCGTCCATCGGCGACGGTTCGTTCGAGTTTGACCTTGTGCCAGGTGTCGTCTTTCCAGGGGATGCCTCGATCGGGCGTTTCAGTGATCTTGGTGCGAGGCGCGTCATCGACGATGAAGATCTGGCTCGAGTGCGGGTCGGGTTTCTCGCCGAGGTGGACGTAATAGAAGTTTGCCGGGTCCTGGTAGCCGAAGAAAATGCACATGTCCCGGTGCCCGCGCGTGGATTGGAGGGTTTTGACTTCCGCGGTGAGGGTGAAGTCGCCCAGGACGTGGCCGGGCAGGAGCGCGATGCTGAATGGGCTGCGATGGGGTGGTTGGTAGTCGCTCTTCCCGAGGAGGTGGAAGACCGAGCCGCGATCCGGGGTGGGCGAGACCTTCCACTGGGCGGGATCGGAGGGAAACCAACGAGCGGCACCCTTTTCAAAATCTTCCTTGAGGACGCGCGGGTGGGGATCGCCGGCACGAGCGGCTGCGGTCGCGACGAGGCAAGCGAAGAGGGGGAGAAGGCGATTCATCATAGAGGAGAACGAATGGTGAGGCCGTCAGAAACCTTCGCATCGCCGGAAAGCTTCTGTTGGTTCCATTTTTTGGGGGAAATCGCAGGGCGTGGTGAAAAGTTGGTTCCGGCTGCCCGCGAGATGGCGTGGCTTCCCGGATTCTTCGAAGCGACTCTTAGCGTTTCACGGGAGCGGTGGCCAAGTTTTTTCGGAGGCTCCCTCGTTGCGAGAGCGGCGAATGCCTGGATGATAGGGACGTGACATCAGGGGCCGCCAAGCGAGAGAACGGGACTGGCGAAGGTCCGGGGATGGCGGGTGGGGATCCGGCGATTCGAGGGGCATCGTTTTGGATTCGGACGATGGCGCATTTGATTGATTTGGCGTTGGTGACCACGCTGATGCTAATGGTCACGATTCCGCTTTTGATTCGGGCGTTGAACGTGGGGGACGCGATGGGGTTCAGTGTGCCGGTGTGGGTGGAGATCGTGGTCGATCTGAGCTTGGCGGTGCTGGTGGTTTTGCTGTGGAGATGGAAGGGGGCGACGCCTGGGAAGATGATGTTTCGGCTGGAGATCGTGGATTCGAAGACGGGAGAGCGACCGTCGCTGGGCCGATTGATTTTGCGGTATTTTGCTTACCTTGTTGCGTTGGTTCCGGTGCCGTTGAAGGTGCTTGCGCTGGTATGGCCTGGGCTGAGTGAAGATCCGTTGACAGGGCGATTGTTCGAGAGTTGGTTTTATGTTGTTCCGTTAGGTCTAGGATTTTTGTGGATCTTTTTAGATCCGCTGAACCGCGGCTGGCACGATTTGATAAGTCGAACCGTCACGATTTCGCGCGGTGAAAGCGGTTATGTAGGGGTTGTGGGAGGTGACCCTGACATGGTTCTTGACGGGTTGGATGGTTCGCGTTAGCTAGCAGTTGTGGCCGGTTGACAGCTTTGAAGTGTTAATAGGCTGTGGAGAAACTGAGGATGCAGATGAATTCGGGTCAGGAAGAGTTGTTGCAATTCCGGTGCGGGGTGTGCGGAAGCACGCTGGAAGTGCCGATGGCATTGGCGGGCGAGACGGGGCCGTGCCCGATTTGCCAGACGGTGATCCGGGCTCCGCTTCCTGGAGAAGGGGCACAGGCAACGCAGGCCGCTGGGATGGAGCCGGTGCGGCCTGCGGGTTCACTCCCGTCGCCCAGGGAGCCGGTTTCACCAGCGCCGCCGCCTGCGGCGCCACTCAACGGCCACGCGCACGCGAGTGTGTCCGCGGCTCCGGCCGGGCAGCTGAATGGGCACGTGAGCGCGGGTCATCCCGAACCTGTCTCGGCCGCGGCACCGATGCCGGTGCGGGTGTCATCCCGGGTTTCCGCTGGGGCGTCGCCGCCGGTTTCTGCGCCGTCGACGGGAAACTCGTTCTTCGTGCCGGTCGTGACGACGCTAAGTCTTTTGATCGTGGGTATGGTAGGATTTCAGGTTTGGCGCATCCAGCAGCTTGATGCTCAGGCGGAGGATTTTTTGGCAGTGGACGGGTATCGCGCCGTTGCGCCTGAGAGTGAAATGACCGAGCCGAGCGAGTTTGGTTTGAGCCGTCAATCGCCCGAGGTGCCGGATGAACCGCTGACGGCCGTGCGGGGAGAGCTGGCGCGGATCTGGGAGGAGGATTTGAGGCGGGAAAGTGAGCCTGCTGAAGCTGTTGAACGTGTGCCGGACGAGGCGGATTCGGAAGAGTTAGCGGCGGGGGATGAAGAGGGGGCGCCGGTGGACGGTGGGCTGGTTGGGGTGTCGGGTGATGCGGTGCCCGAAGCCGATTCTGCGGCGCCGTTAGGAGGGGCGGCCGTGGCGGTCGGCGATGAGGCGCCGGAGGAGTCTTCCGTCACGGTCGAGCCTGAGCCGAGTGCGCTGGATG
>CAZCRA010000269.1:0-4509 GCA_964500945.1 uncultured Verrucomicrobiales bacterium
ACTGGTTATCCGCCACGGCGACGACGAGCGGGAGTTTTTCGACGGCGGCCTGATTGAGAGCTTCGTGGAAAGCGCCGGTCGACGTCGCTCCATCTCCGGCGCACGCGGCGCCGACGGTGCCGGATTTCCCCTGCCAGCGATGAGCCATGAGCATGCCGTTCAGCGGGGCGATCATGGCGCCCAAATGGCTAATCATCGCCAGCATCCCCTGCGTCGGGCGGCCCCAGTGAATGTTTCCGTCGCGGCCGCGCATCGGTCCGTTCGCGGAGCCGAAATAGGTCCGGACGGCATCGAGTATGCCTCCCATGAACGCGATCCGGCCGGCCATGTCCCGGATCAGCGGGGCATAAACGTCGCCGCCCTCCCGGTTCAAGTGGTGGGCCAGGGCCACGCTGAAGGCTTCCTGACCCCGGCCGAGGTAGACGCCGCCGACGATTTTCCCGGCTTTGTAGAGACTCCGCAACTTGTCCTCGAGAACGCGGGCCACGAGCATCCAGCGATGCGCTTCGAGGTAGTCCGCCCTCAGCGAAGATTGACCGGGAGTCGATTTGCGTGTGGAGCTCTTGGTTGCCACGAGACCGGAAAGTTGGAAGGTGGGAAGGTAGGAGGGGGCCAGGCAGGGACGCAATGCGTTTTTTTGGGATGCCGAGCCGTGCATTCCGTCCGAAGAAGGGTGGGTGAAAGACACGTCAAAGGTGCCGACCTTTCAAGACGGTGATCCGAGGGCGGGCGGGCTTCCCGTTTGCCTTCCGGCGGGACTCCGGCATGGGTGGGAAAAGGACGCATGAAACCGGAATCCGACGACGAAATTGCCGAGGTGCTCAAAAAGGTGCGCCGGATCGAGCTGAAGACCCGGGGTCTGATGCGGGACGGCATTGCCGGAGAGTATCACTCGGCGTTCAAAGGGGAAGGCATCGATTTCGAGGATTTCCGGGAGTATCAACACGGCGACGAGGTGCGCTCGATCGATTGGAACGTGACGGCGCGGATGGGGACGCCGTTCATCAAGAATTTTTCCGAGGAACGGGAGCTGACGGTTTATTTGCTGGTGGACGTCAGTCCGTCGAGCTGGTTTGGGAGCCGTGGGATATCGAAGCGGGAGTTGGCGGCGGAAGTGGCGGCTCTTTTGGCCTTCAGCGCGCTGCAGAACCGGGACAAGGTGGGTTTGATCCTGTTCAACGACGACGTCGAGCTGTGCCTTCCGGCCAAGCGCGGCTTGGGTCGATCCCTACGGATCATCCGTGAGATTCTTCACACCCGGCCGGAGGGAGGCGTCACCGATCCCGGCGAGGCGCTGCGGACGCTGACGAATCTGGCGACGCGCCGGTGTCTGGCTTTTCTGATCAGCGACTTTCAGTTCGAGCTGCGAAGCGAAGCGTTCCGGTCGGCTGGAGCGAAACACGATTTGATCGCGATTTCGGTGAGTGATCCGATGGAGCGGGCGCTTCCGAACGCGGGACGGATGCGGTTTCTCGATCCGGAGTCGGGTCAGTATCTGGAGGTGGACACTTCGAATCCAGCGGTCCGCCGGGCCTACCGGCAGGAGCGGGAAGCCTGGGAGGAAGGGCTGGCCGGATTTCTTCGAAAACACCGAATCGACCACATTCCGCTGTCGACCGGTGCGAATTATCTTCCCGAGATTCACGGATTTTTCGAGAAACGGGAGCGCGTGCAGTTGGCCTGAGATCGAGCAGCGATGGACGACGAATTGGCTCGAGAGATTGCCGAGGTTTTTCCCGACTTGCCCGCCGGAGCCCTGGCGCCGTTGCCGACCGGGGTCCCCTGGTGGGTTCCGGCATTGGCGGGTTTGGGGTTGGCCCTCCTCGGCCTCGTTTTTTTGGGGCGCGCGCGGCTGCGGCGAGCGGTTCCGGCGACTCAGGTGGGGGCCGCCGTGGCGGAGCCGCGTCAGGAAGCGATCCACGCGCTGAGGGCGGCGGCGAAAGGGGGACGGGAGGCGGGTGGAGAGCGCCTCATGGCCCGCCGGATCAGCGATGCATTGAAGCGATTCATGGCGCGGGAATACGGACTGGCGGTCCAGGGCCGGACCACGGACGAGACGCTGATGCTGATGACGGGCGAAACCTCACCGGGGCTTCCGGCGGAGTTTGTGATGCGGATCAGCCGGCTTCTGGAGGCCTGCGACGACGTGAAGTTCCGCGCGGAGGGGGCGCTTCGGGAGGGCATCGAGGCCGCTCGTGAAGAGGCGGAGCGTCTGATTCGGGAAGCGCCGGGGAGGGCGGTGAAGGGGGCATGAAACTGGAACCGTCGAGTCAATCTTTTGCCTTTGAGCGGCCGTGGGTGCTGTTGGCGCTGCTGGCGCTTCCGCTTTTGGGCGTCCTGGCCGCGCGGCGTGGGCGGGTGGCGGCTCTTACTTTCTCATCGCTCCACCTGCTGCAGCGGCTCGGGCGGCAGGGGCTGGTTCGGTCGGGCGGATTTCGTCCGCCCTGGCTGATGATGGCCGTGCTCGGGACGGGAGTGGTGGCGTTGGCGAATCCCCAGTGGGTCAGGCAGTTCAAGGTGGTCAAAGACAGCGGCATCGAGATGATCGTGGCGATCGACGTCTCGCGATCGATGCTGGTGCAGGACATGGTTTTGACGGGGACGAAGGTCGACCGGTTGACGGCGGCGAGGAGCGTGATCCGGGATTTCGTGAGGCGCCGGCCGATGGACCGGATCGGGTTGATTGCCTTTGCCGGTCGCCCCTACCTGGCGAGTCCGATGACGCTGGACCACAGCTGGCTCGAGCAAAGCCTGAGCCGGGTGCGGGTGGGGTTGGTGGAGGATGGAACGGCGATAGGTTCGGCGATCGCAGCGGCGGCGCGCCGGTTGGACCGGCGGGAAGCGAAGAGCAAAGTCATCGTGCTGCTGACGGATGGCGCGAACAACTCGGGGAATCTGGCCCCGGTGACGGCGGCGGAGTTGGCGAACACGTTGGGGGTGAAGATTCACGCTATCGCGGTGGGGACACCAGGCCGGCACACGATTCCGACGCCGAACGGCCGTCAGATTCTCGATCAAGAGTTCGACCTCGAGACGCTGGAAGCGGTGGCGGCGGCTTCGGGTGGGCAGGCGTTCAAGGCGGAGGACACGGCGAATCTCGAGCAGATTTTTGCCTACATCGACTCCCTCGAAATGACGGAGAGAAAGGCGAAGGTGCGCGTGGATCCAACGGATTTTTTTCCGCACCTGGTGTTTGCCATGACGGCGCTGGCGATGGTGAGGTTGCTGGCGCAGGAAACAGTTTTGAGACGCTATCCCTGAATGATTTCCATCGACTTCGCAGATCCGCACTGGTTGGGGCTGGGCCTCGTGCTGCCGTTTTTGGTGGCGGTGAAGGCTTGGTCGCGTTTCCGGGCGGGACGGGTGATCGATGGTGTCGTGGCGAGGCGACTTCAACCGGAGCTGGTCCGGAGGGTGCCGCGGGGGGTCGAATGGACCCGGTTCGGGCTGCAATGGCTGGGGATTCTGCTGTTGATCATCACGCTGGCGCGGCCGCAGTGGGGATTTCGCGAGATGGAATCGTTCACGGAAGGGCGAAACGTGTTTTTGGCGGTGGACACTTCGCGGAGCATGCTGGCCGGGGATCTTCAGCCCGACCGGCTGAGTCGCGTGAAGCTGGCGGCGCAGGATTTGGTTCGGAATCTGCCGGCTGACCGGATCGGGCTGATCGCGTTTGCGGGCAAAGCCTTCGTTCAGGCGCCGCTGACGGTGGATCACGAGGCGGTCCTGGAGACGCTGGCCCAGGTGGACACGGAGATCATTCCCCGCGGCGGGACGAATCTGGCCGAGCCGGTGCGAGCGGCGCTCGAGGCGATGACGGATGCGGAGACCAGCCTGGCGGCGCTGGTGCTATTCAGCGATGGCGAGGGTCACGAGGGCGAGGCGGAGCTTCAGGAGCTGGCGTCGGACGTCGAGGCGGCGGATCTGCTGGTGATTGCGGTAGGGGCTGGGACGTCGGGTGGGGCGATCATTCCCGATCCCGGGCAGCCCGGGAGTTTCGTCCGGGACGAATCGGGGGAGATCGTCCGGTCGCGGCTGGACGATCGTGCCTTGAGGCGTTTGGCGGATATGTCGAACGGCTTGTATCTGCAAATGGGGGCGGTTTCTTCGGTGACGGAGGTGGTTCAGGATGCCCTGGGGCGGCTCGAGACGCAGCGGATGCAGGCTGCGACCCGGCGGGAACCGGTCGACCGGTATGCCTGGACGCTGAGTGCGGCGATGGCGCTGTTTGTCGTCTCGTTCGCATGGCCGGCAAAACCGCCGCGGTTGGCCCGGGCCAGAGGGCTGGCGACGGCGCTGGTTGCGATGGGAGCCGGTTTGAATCTTCCTGGAGAGCTTCGGGCTCAGGACCAGGCCGGGCGTTTGTTCCAGGCGGGGAACTTTGAAGCGGCGCGAGTGGCCTACGAGCAGCGGCTGGAGCGGCGATGGCAGGGCGGGAACCGGGCGGCCCTGCACCTGGGCCGCGGCACGGCGGCGCTTCGTGCCGGCGACGTCGAACGGGCTCTGGAG
>CAZCRA010000270.1:0-4504 GCA_964500945.1 uncultured Verrucomicrobiales bacterium
GTGACACTTCAGAGAGGGGGCGACGCGGGAGAAGGAAGGTCCGAATTGGACGCGTTGCTCTGCCCTTTAGGTTTAATCCGGTAGCACCGCGAGTCCGAACAACGTCCTCAGCCTTTCCCGATCCGTGGCCGCCGTCTTCGCCACAAATCCTCTGGCATGGGTGAAATGCACGTCTTCTTCCTCCGCCAGACGCGTGAAGTCCAGGCGCGGGTGATCCTGAAAACGCGTCAATCCATAGCCAGCCCCCCGCCGGTCCGGATAAATCAGCCCGGCGACCTCTTCCTCCAGCCCTTTCCGCCGGATGAACTCGCCCAGGCCTTGTGACGGCTCCGCCGGCAGGGGTTCCGTCCGGGGCATAAACAACACCAGACCAAGATCGGACTCCCAGAACTCTCCATGCCGTTCGATGATGTCGAGCCGTTCCCGGATCGCCGCCAGATAGCCCACCAGATCCCCGCCAACTCGCCGCATCGTTTCCCACAAAGGTTCCCCAGGCTCCAGCCGCTCACTCGCCGCGAACCACCGCAGCAGCGCCCCATCGACGGGCGAGTTCAACCGGCCCAGCGTCTCCCGGTCAATCTCCAACCAGCGGGCGGTTTCCACCGGTCCCCGGGCGTCCAGCCACTCCGCCGTTTCGAGCCAGTCAAAAAACAGCCGCGCGTCCTCGTAAACTCCCAGATGCTCTAAAACCAAGCTCAGCGCACACGCCGGCGGATGCTCCGGCGGAAACTGGTGATGGTCGAAGTTCCGGCATTCCCGCTCGTGCCGGTGGCCCACATCCACCACCCAAACCGAAGCGTCGTCCAAGTCGGCCGGCTCCGGTTCGCGACGCACCACCGGCACGCCGAGTTCGTGCACCAGCACGGCGCAGGCCAGGAAGTCATCCTTATGCGCACCGCCGGGATGAGTGAGGATCAGAAAGGGTTCCATGGTTGAATCCACCTTCGACAAATCTGCGAAAAAGCGAGGGAAATTCACGCTCATCGTGACCGATTCACTTCTTGTCTAAATTTTTATTAGACAAAACA
This sequence comes from uncultured Verrucomicrobiales bacterium, assembly GCA_964500945.1. Lineage (GTDB taxonomy): Bacteria > Verrucomicrobiota > Verrucomicrobiia > Verrucomicrobiales > DEV007 > CAZCRA01. The sequence continues at coordinate 1,029 of CAZCRA010000270.1, forward strand.
TCGACACTGCTCCAACCTTTAATTATGAACAAGACACAAGTTGACGTAGCTCGCGCCAAGACTGAGGCTCCCGCAGATGAACCCGACTATGTCGCTGCCATCCAGATGGTCTCCGAAGGGAACCAGGCCGGCATGGACACACTCCACCGCGGATTCGCGAACCTCGTCTTCGCCACCGCCTACCGGGTCCTCAACGACGCTCATGATGCCGAAGACGTGGCGCAAGAGGTCTTCGCGAACGTCTGGAACAAGGCGCGTTTGTTCGATCCGAAGCGTGGTCGTCCGCAGGTTTGGCTCACCACCATGGCGCGAAACCGCGCGATCGACCGGCTCCGCTCCAAGCAGCGCCGGGCTCAGCTTCGGGACGATTTGAAAAATGAAACGGATCCCGAGGCCTTCCTTCGGGACGATGAGGTGGTGGCCAGCGTTGAGCTTCAGGAGGAGTCAAAGGTTCTCCGCAGCGCTTTGATGAAGTTGAAGCCGGAGCAGCGCGAGGTCATTGAGATGACTTACTTCAAGGGGTTGTCCCAGAGTCAGGCGGCGGCCCACCTGGGGGCTCCGCTCGGGACGGTGAAAGCGCGGATCCGCCGCGGGATCAACCGGCTGAGGGTGATGGTTCCGGAAATGATCTGAGGGGTTTTCACCTCTCGCTACCGGACCCAGCCTTCGGGATTTGCCGCTGTTTTCTTTGCACTTTGTGCGGTTTGGGGCGGACCCAGGGTTGGCAGTCACAACGTAGTCGTCTAGGAATTGTCGAAGTCTGAAATGTCCAAACCTTTCTTGGAAACCGAGCAGTATCAGATCAGTTCAGTCGCCCGCCTCACCGGCCTCTCCGTGCACAACATCCGGGCGTGGGAAAAGCGCTATGGGGTCGTCGAGCCCGAGCGAACCGATTCGAAGCGCCGTCTTTATACCCGTCAGGACATCCAAAAGCTGTCTTTGCTGAAGGCGCTCACCGACGCCGGTGACTCGATCAGCGTCATCGCGTCCTTAAACATCGAACAACTCGAGTCGCGACTTCGCCACATGGGTGAGCCGCGCCACGCTGAAGCGGTGTCAACTACCGCCGGGGAATCTTCAGCCCCAGTAGGGGTTTGCCGGGTGTTCGTCGCCGGCGAGCAGATGAAAATCCTGATCGACACCGAGCTGGAGCAGCTTCCCGAGTTTCAAATTGCGCATCGATACAGCGACCTCGAAGAAATGGAGTCCGGCGGAATCCCCCGCTCCGACATCGATCTGATCGTGGTGGACGTCCCGACACTCTTTCCGGAAACGGTGGACCGGTTGAGAAACGTCGCCATGGAAGCAGGGGCGCGGCGAGTGCTTGTCGTCTATGGATTCAGCCAGAAAGGGACGGTTGATGGATTACAGAGCGACACCCTCGTGACGGCGATTCGTGGGCCGGTCAACGCCGATGAGTTGCGCCTGGCCGCCTTTGCCGACATTCGCATCGCCCGGATTCGGCGCAGCCGGAAGCTTCAGGGTCCGGCCGGGAAACAAGGGGGCAATGGAGAGATTCCGGAAGTTCGGTTCACGAAAGCCCAGCTCGCTCAACTTTCCCGCATCTCATCAGCCATCCAGTGTGAGTGTCCGCAGCATTTGGCGAACCTGATCTTCAGTCTGCGCGCCTTTGAAAGCTACAGCGCGGAGTGCGAAAATCGCAGCCCTGAAGATGCTGAGCTTCATGGTTTCCTCTACCATCGCACCGCTGAAGTGCGAGCCAGCATGGAGGAAGCACTCCAACGTGTTCTGGACGCGGAGGATATCCAAGTTTAGTTGCTTACCACGTCCCGTTTTTAGGTTGCCATTACCATCATGAAACCGTCGATCGTCATCGTCGGAGCCGGCCCGGGCGGGCTTGCTTCCGCCCTCCTTCTCGCTCAACGTGGCTTCAGGGTTACCATCCTCGAAAAGCAGCCTCACGTCGGCGGGCGAACTTCCATCATTCAACAGGATGGATTCTCGTTTGATCTCGGGCCGACCTTTTTCCTATACCCGCAAGTCCTCCAAGAGATCTTCTCTGAAATCGGGCTCGACCTGATGGAGGAAATTCCTATGGAGCGGCTCGACCCGCAGTACCGGATCCTCTTTGGAAACGGGGGTTCCATCGACGCCACACCCGATGTGGAAGAAATGTCCCGCCAAATCGCTACGATCCATGAGCCGGATGCCCAGGGATTCCAGCGCTTCATGGAGGAAAACCGCCGGAAATTGCGCTCCTTCATGCCCGTTTTGCAGAGCCCTTTCTCCGGTTGGTCAGGACTCCTACGCACCGATCTGGCTGGCGCCATTCCTCTCTTGAATCCGCATTTGTCGGTCGACTCTTACCTGAAGAAGTTCTTCTCCGATCCGCGCGTTCGCCTCGCTTTCTGTTTTCAATCAAAATACCTCGGGATGTCGCCATTCCGCTGTCCCAGCCTGTTCTCGATCCTGTCGTTCTTGGAATACGAGTATGGCGTCTACCATCCGATGGGAGGATGTGGCAACGTCAGCGATTCCATGGCTCGAATTGCCCGCCGGATGGGCGTCGAAATCCACTTGGGCGAGTCGGTGGAAGGGTTGGAATTCCAGGGTCGCAAGGTCACGGGAGTTCGGACGGCCAAACGAAATATTCCCTGCGACTCGATCGTTGTGAATGCGGACTTCGCGCGCGCCATGACCTCCCTGGTCCCGGACAACCTCCGCCGGCGGTGGACGGATCGGCGGATTGAGCGGAAAAAGTTCTCCTGCTCGACCTTCATGCTCTATCTGGGAGTCCGCGGGGGATATGAGCTCCCACACCACAACATTTACATCTCCGAAGATTACGAAGAGAATCTCCGCGACATCGAAGTTCGCCACGTCCTCAGCAAGGATCCGTCCTTCTACGTGCAGAACGCTTCGGTCACCGATCCTTCGCTGGCGCCAGCCGGGCATAGCGGCCTCTACATCCTCGCCCCCGTTACCCATCAGAGCCCCAACGTCGACTGGAAAACCGAAGCACCGCGTTTTCGCGAACTCGTTCTGGACCAAATCGCGAAGGCTGGGTTCGACGATGTTCGTTCCCGCATCGTCACGGAGCGAATGATCACCCCGGACGATTGGGATCAGACCTACAACATCCACCTCGGAGCCACTTTCAACTTGGCGCACAGCCTGGATCAAATGCTCCATTTCCGCCCGCGAAACCGGTTCGAAGACCTCGAAGGTGTCTACCTCGTGGGAGGCGGTACGCACCCAGGTAGTGGCCTGCCCGTCATCTTTGAATCGGCTCGTATCACGAGCGATCTCATGTGCGAGGACCATGGCTTGGATCGACAGATCAAGCCGCAACCTGAGGTCGCCAGCGCTGCCGCGTGAGTTTGACTGTCCTCTCTCCTGTCTCTCCCTCCAGCGTTGATCCCGCCTCGGCGGTCCCTGCGCCGGCCCCGCACGGCTTTGCGCCTCTCCCGTGGAGCGACAGGATCCAGCTCCTCCGCCACATCCGCCATCTCTTC
>CAZCRA010000271.1:0-4499 GCA_964500945.1 uncultured Verrucomicrobiales bacterium
TGAAATCGCACACACTCATCCTTAGCCTTGCCGCCGCCGGGATTTCCCTCGCGCAAGTCCAACAACCTAACCAATCGCTCGAAGCGGACCAATCGATAGATCCGGCGGCCGCCGACGCCATCGCCCCGGAAGATCCCAACTGGTTTTCCGGAGATGAAATCACCTTTCTCGGCGGGATGATCAGTGCGCACCTCCACGTTGTCGGTGCCTTTGGCGACACCACTGCAGACGAGCAGGCGGATCTGGCCGTAAATGCCCACGATCCCCAAAATGAGGCCACTCTGCAGGCACTCGAACCGGGCCTCTCGCTGCGCGCCGGCAAGTTACAGGGCTTCGCGACTTACTCGGCGACTACGGATGCCGACGGAATCTTTGACGGCGCGTTGGAAGAGGGGTTTCTCAAAGTTGTCGATCTGCCGTTCAACACCGAGATCCGCGGCGGGCAATTTCTCAACCGGTTTGGTTTTCAAAACGCCGTGCACAACCACGGCTGGCTTTTTGTCGACCAGAACCTCGTCAACGGCCGCTTTCTCAATGAAGGCGAGTTGACGACGCTGGGTGGGGAGGTGACCTGGAATCTACCGGTCAAATGGGGTCCCACCGCGCTGAGCCTGGCCTACGGTGGCCTGCCCTCCCACAGCCACGGTGAGGAAGGTGAACACGGCCATGGCGAGGAAGCTGAATTCGAGGCGGAAGCGGCGAATTTCAACAACTGGGTGGCGAGTGCCAATTTGGTGAGCCGCTACGACTACAACGATTTCCACCAGTTCACCGGAATTGGCTCGGGCGCCTGGGGTGAGAACGAGTTCGGGCGAACCACGCAGGTTTACGGACTCGGATTTCAATATGAATGGCGGGAAAACGGTTATGAGCCCGGAGGCCGCTATGTGCGTTGGCGCACACAGACGATGCTTCGCGACATTGAGGCGCTCTCGGGACATGGACACGGTCACGAGGAAGAAGGTCATCACGAGGAAGAAGGTCATCACGAGGAAGAAGGTCATCATGAGGAAGAAGGTCATCACGAAGAGGAGGAGGAACATCACGGTGAAGAGGAGGAAGCTCCCCGGTCGGAGTCCTTCGATGAATTCGGCTTCTACACCATGCTCGCCTATGGGTGGAACGACCGTCTGGAGACCTCCATTCGTGGCGAGTGGGTGTCCGGGATCGACGAGATGGGACTCGACGACCGTTGGCGCATCTCACCTGCCGCTACTTGGTTCCTGAACGACTACCGCACTTCGCATTTGCGCCTTCAGTATAACTACGACATCAGCGACTCCTTCGGTGACGAACACTCTCTCTGGCTACAGTTTCAGTGGTCTTTCGGTGGTCCTGAAGTTCGCTGAGTCCGCCCGGAACCCATGTCAATCATTCCCATGAAAAAGATTCTCTTCTCTCTCTTGTTGACGGCGGTCCTGGCTCCCCTCGGGGCGCTGGCCGATTTAAAGGTAGCCACGCTGCACCCGCTGATCACCGATCTGGCCAAAGAAGTCGGCGGCCGCCATGTCACGGTCGTCAGTCTGATGAAACCGGGTAGCGATCCCCATGCGTTCGCGCCGACGCCGGGACAATTGGCTAGCGTGTCGGATGCGCGGCTCATTCTCGCTTCCGGGAAGGGCATGGAAACCTATCTGGACAAGATGAGCGACAATCTGTCGGCCGGTCAGGAGATCTTGGAAGTCGGGCGGCGCGTGCCTACGCTGCGCATCAATGCCAAGGATGATCTCTTTGTCTGCTGCCCCGCCCATTCGAGCGGCGGCATCGACCCGCATTGGTGGCACAGCATTTCCGCCATGCGCCGGGCCACCTCGATCGTAGCCGATGAATTCGCCAAAGCCGATCCCGCCAACGCGGCGGCTTACAAGGCCAACGCCAGTGCTTATGAGACACGGCTCAGCCAGCTGGATAGCTGGGTCAAGCAGCAGGTCGCCAAGATTCCGCGCAAGGACCGGAAACTTAGCACCTCCCACTTGGCTTTCGGTTACTTCTGCCGGGATTACGGTTTCAAAGCCTTGCCGGTCCAGGGGTTGACGCGGGAACGTGATCCGTCCCCGCAATACCTGGCCGAATCGATCAAGACCATCCGGAAAGAAGGCATCCCGGCCATTTTCCCGGAAGACATGGCCAATCCGCGCGTCTTGCAGGCCATGGTCGCTGAAACCGGTGTGAAACTCGGCGGTGTATTGATAGCGGACGGTTCCGTTTCCGACTACGAAACCATGATCCGAAAGAACGTAACCGCAATCGTGGCTGGTTTGGCCAGGTAAACAGATTGTGCGTGGCTGGCCCCCGGTGGAAGTTTTGGCGCTGGCGCTGGCCCTCGGGCTGGCGCTTGTGCCGTTAACGCTTTTTACGAAGGACAGGGATTTCACCGCATCGGTCATCCATGGGCTGGTCACCAGGGACAAAACACTCGTTTTCCTAAACGCGCGTTTCGCCCATCCTCCGGCTTCGTTTGAACTGTTGCACCTGGAGCGGCCCGTCTGGAAGGTGGACGCTGCCGGCGGCGAGACCGAGTTTTACGGCCAAGCGGAACTAAGCCTGCCGGAGGAGGGGATCGATCTCTGGATCGAGGTCACCTGGCCGGACGGCACGCCTAAGAGCGTGGTGGAGTTCACCCTGGAGCCGGACGCCATGCCCGGGCGCTCGGTAACGTTGTGGGGCGAAGAACAAATGACGGAGGTGGCGACGTTTCTATGGCCGAACTGAATCACATTCCCATCGGCACGGAAGTTGGCTGCGCGGAGACGCATCGGTTGCGGGTCGAGGATCTGCACGTGCATTACGGTTCCATCTGCGCCTTACACGACGTAACTTTCGAACTTCCCTGCGGTCATGCCTTGGCGCTGATTGGCCGGAACGGGGCGGGTAAAAGCACCTTGCTCAAGGCCATCGCCGGTCTGCAAACCCAGGTCGTCGGCCGAATTTCCTGGAAGAACGATCCGGTGTCCCGCGCCAGTCATGAGATTGCCTACCTGCCGCAGCGCGACCAGGTGGATTGGAACTTTCCCATCACGGTTCAGGGTTTGATCGAGACCGGTCGTTACCCGCAGCTCGGCTTGTGGCGCCGTTTTTCGAAGCATGATGCGGAGGTGGTGGATTTCGCGATCGAGACGATGGAGCTCGGCGATTTGCGCAAGCGTCAGTTGCGCCAGCTCTCCGGCGGGCAGCAGCAGCGCGCTTTCATTGGGCGCGCCGTGGCGCAGGAAGCGCATGTGCTTCTCTTGGACGAACCCTTTGCGGGACTAGATAAGCCATCCACGGAGAAACTGACCGATCTTTGCCGCCAACTGGTGACCGAAGGTCGGCTCATCGTTGCCTCGCACCATGATCTAAAAACGGTGCATCTTTGTTTTGACGACGCCCTGTTGCTCAACGGCGGGCAGGTCGCATTCGGGCCGGCAACCGAAGTGTTGAACGACGAATCCATTCGCCTCGCTTACGCCGCATGAATTTGGTCGAGCTTTTCAGTTATCAGTTCAATCAGAAAGCGTTGCTGGCCAGTCTCTTGATCGGTTTCGCCAACGGTTACCTAGGCGGTTTTATTGTCTTGCGCAAGTCGGCGCTCATGGTCGGCTCGCTGTCTCACAGTCTCATGCCGGGGCTGGCCCTGTCGGCCATCGTGTTCGGCGTTTTGACGACCTCGACCGGCTTTTTCGGTGCGTTAGTCGCGGCGCTGACCATTGGACTGGGTTCGCTCGCCATCGCCCGCCATTCCGGGCTCGATTCCAACTCGACGCTGGCCATTCTCTACACCAGCGCGTTCGGCGCCGGGCTCATTTTGCTTGATTATGTCAACGAAACCGGCGAGCTGGAGCACTGGCTGTTCGGGAATATCCTCGGCCTGGCGGATTCCGATCTCTGGACGGCGTGGGTCATCAGCACCGTCGTTTTGCTGGCGCTGGTGGCCCTGCAACGTCCGCTCTTGCTGATGCTGTTCGAACCCTCGGTCGCCGCCTCACAAGGTATTCGCGTCCATCTCCTCGATTACCTTCTCATGGGCCTGACCGTGCTGGCGCTGGTCAACTCGCTGCAATCAGTCGGCTGCATCTTGTCGCTGGGCCTCATGGTCGCGCCGGCGGCGACGGTTTACCTCTTTGCCAACTCTCCTCGGGTGCTTTTCTGGGGCGGTGGCGGCCTGGGGGCGGGGATTTCCGTGGCGGCGGTGATTTTGAGCAACCTGCTGGATGTACGAACCGGAGCAACGATCGTTGTTTTGTTAGGATGCGTCTTTCTGGCTGCTTTCGGGGTAAAACTACTCCTGGCTCGGGCCCGGTTTGAAAAGGCTTGATCATTCCTAGAGGGATTACAAGAGAGGGATTACAAGGGACGGGCTTAATGCAAGTTGATGATCAAAAGCTCTTCGCCTTCTGTCAATCTGCGGCCGGAAATCCGGCCGCCCGGCACCGAGCGTCCGGGGCTTTGAGCCCGTCAGGGCTCATTTTGGGCATCCGAAGACGTGGGCCGAGATTTGGCCTCGGTTTTCGGCCGGGAAC
>CAZCRA010000272.1:0-4482 GCA_964500945.1 uncultured Verrucomicrobiales bacterium
GCCTCTCCGGGCGCCATCAGGTGCTCTGCGTCACCCACCTGCCGCAGGTGGCTTCGTTGGCACATAATCACCTGACCGTGACTAAAGGCGAGTCCGACAACCGCACCACGGTGACCATCCGCAGCATTCACGGAGACGACGGCCAACGCCTCGACGAACTCGTCCGCATGCTCGGCGACCGCAAGTCCGAGTCCGCCCGCCAGCACGCGCGGGAAATGCTCAACGGCTAGCGGGGCGAGATCGCTGTCGCGCTTCCACTACGCGTTCCGGGGTGGTCTCGTGTAGAGGAACGGCGACAGCCGTTTCTGGAATCCTAACCGCCTCCGGCTGCCCTGCTACGCAGTCACTCCAGAGCGGCGTCATACGCCGCCAGGGCCCGGCGGGAGGCCTCGACGTCTTCGTGGCGCCTGGCGATCTTCGCGTTGAAGCGCTCGATCACGTTCTCGGAATACTCCTTGCGCTGCATCTGCTTGGCGACGGACGCCTCTTCCCGGCGAAGATGTTCCGCGGCGATATGCAGATCCCGAAGAAGATCGAAGCGTTCCTCCGAGGCCAGCAGCACAAGCTTGTCTTCCGGGGCCAGCGCCCCGGTTTCGAGCCTTGCGCGTTGGATCTCGCCAATGGGCGTGCGCCGGGGCTGTGCAGCGGTGAAGCGGTCGCCGAGGAACGGCATGGCGCCCATGAGTTCCTGTCGTAAGCCGGAGTCGAACCCGCGGAGTTCATGGAGCGAATTCACGGCCAGAAAAAAGTCGTCGCTGCTTTCCGAGCCGGCGAATCGATTCCAGAAACCGGCCGCCATCTGCACCCACTCCTGGTAATCCGCGAAGGACTCCAGTGGCTCGACGCCGAGTGCCTCGCGCTCCCTGTTGATGTGCGCGAGCTGCTTCGCCTCCGCTTCGCGGGCGATCTCCATGGCCTTAAGGAAGCCTTCGAATTCCGCTTCGCCGGGATCGCCGGGCGCTGGCGCGGAACCAGTGCCATTTTCCGAACCACCCCTGCGGGCATCCGCAACTTCCAGTTCCGGGCCGGTGTGTCCTCTCACCTCGCGCCCCGATCCTTCATCCGTCGTCCGGGAGGCATGGACGACGCGTCGTTCGAGCAGTTCATCCAGATCGGGCGGGCCGGCGTCGGGACCGTCGGCGCCGGCCCGGACCGCATCCCAGCGTGCTTGGCGCACGGGCAGGTCCGCCCGCGCCTGTTCGAGTTCATCGCGCGATTCCTGGTAGCGCGGATCGTCGGCCCAATTCCCTTCCCGGGGCTCCAGATCGTCCATGATTGCTTCCACCGCCAGCAGTTCAAGTTGAGCCAGCGGGAGCCCGGCAAGGAACGGGTCCTTCTGCCGCATGTTGTCGATCTGTCGATGCAGGCTTTGGCGCCGGACGTCGGCGGATTCCGCCGGCAAGTCATAAAGCAATGCCTTGGCGTACCGCTTGGCCGTCCGCCTCGGCGTGCCCATCAACGGCCGGGGAGGGTCGCCGCTGGCGTCCTGCTCCTCGCCGGCCTCGAACTGGCGTTTCGCCCGGGCCAGTTTCGCATCCAGCCACTCGATCTCCAGTTCAGCGTCCCGGGCGTCGAAGCGGTTGGCGCTCTCCTGGTACTTCTTCCGTTCCTTGATCACCATTTCGTAGGTGTGGATTTCGACCTCCAGAAGGGGAAATTTGGTGAAGCCTTCGTATTGCCGTTCGAGACTCGCAAGGTTGGTTTCGTGGTACCTGCGGCGGGCCTCGTCCTCCGCCATCGGAAGGTCGTAGTACTTGGTGCGGGCATAGCGGTCAAAAGCCGTGAGTTCGGTGCCCGTCAGGTCTTCGATTTCCCATTGCTGTTTGAGCTCGGCCAGCCACTGGGCACGCAACTCCGCTTCCCGGTTTTCTGCCACCGGACTCTCCTCGCTTCCGCCAGTTCTTGCAGCGGTGCCCGCCGCTTCCTTTCTGGCCCTCCTTTGAGCGACGGCGTCCGGATCCCCCGACCGGGCGTCTCGCACGCCGGTCGGCTCCCAAGGCGCGTCGCCGCCCATCCTGGCCTTCTTTTGTTCCCATGACTTGCGCAGCTTGGGCAACTCCTTCTCCAGACGGGCCAGTTCGGCGCGGGCTTCATCGCGGGGCCAGGAGGCGTACTGCTCGCTGCGATCCAGATCGCGCTGCAGTGCTTCGATCGCTTCCTCGGCGGCGTAGAATTCAAGCTGCTCCTTCGGCGCATTCGCGAAGTGCGGGTATTTTTTTTCCAGATACTTGAGACTGCTGTGGGAGCTGACGACGTACGGATCGTCCTGTTCCTCCTCCTTTGGAGCGTGTTTCGGCGCGTAGAGCTTTTCGTAGGCGTAGCCCCGCAGCGAGTTGTATTCGCCGAGTTTTAGCTCCGCTGTGTGGGCTTCGGCGGAGCGCTTGCGATTCGTCTCGGCTTCGGCCTGCCGCTGACGGTAACGCATCAATCCTTCAGTCTCAGGCCAGTTGTATCCGCCCAAGTCGCTTAAAGTGATCGTCGTGGTGCCTTTGAAATCAGACAGGTGGCGCAAACCCGTGACGTTCGGATCAAGCACCTCTTTATCGCTGGCGTCGCCAATCACCGGAACGAGTTCGTAATCGAGCGCCAGCGCTGTCTTCCCGTCGGTGACAAAGTTCACGCCGAAGCCGCTCATGCCAGCGGGACGGGGTGCCATCACTGCGGTGCGTAACTCTCCCTCCGGCCGGTCGAAAACATACATCGCGCCACGACCGGCTACGAGTATGGAATCGTCTGTCAGGCCGACGCGGATGCCGAAGCGGTTGCCCGGACCGTTCTCTCCGCGGACCAGATGCCCCAGCCAGGTCTCGCCGAAATTCCGCGGGTCGTCGCGCTGCTCGCGGTGAAGCCTGCCGAGGTATTTTCCGGTAATGGCGTCGTAGAGGAGAGCCCGGCCGCCGCTCAGGTGCTCCGCCCCGACGACGACGAGGTTCCCGCGCACGTCGGCGGAGCGGCCATAGCCGCCGCTGCCATCGGAACTAGCCGGGTCTTCGGGTGTCATCAAATCGGCTACGAGATCTCCGGATGTGGCATCGAACAGGTAAGCCCCCCAGTCGCGGTGTCCGCCGCGACCATAGCTGCCAGGGGTCGAGACGAGCACACGGCTACCGTGGATGGCCACGCAACGACCGAAGTTGTGGGTGCGGTTACCGGGCATCCGCAGCGTGTGCAGGTGCTCCCCTCTGCGCCAATCGAATACGAAGGCCGCCCCGCCGTCCCTGTCAGAGGCACTGGCATGCAAAGGCGCGCCGACGACGAGGTAATCGCCATCGATATCCAGCGACTCTCCAAAGCCCGTGTAAACTCCAAAGCTTCCGTCTTTGGCGGGGTATCCCAGTGTCTTGAGCAAGGCGCCGGTCCGGCGGTCGAACAGGTAAACCTTGCCGCGCAAGGTCTTCACCTCCCGGGCTATCGCCATGGCGCTCTCCTTGACCACGCCGGACCACGGCACCACCCCGCTGACTGCAATGACGTCCGTTTCCATCGCGATCGCCGTGCCGAACTTCGGATACTGGTTGCCCAACTGCCCGGAAGCTCCGTGCAGAAGAAGCTCCTTGATGACCTGCCTCTCCAGCGGCGGCATCCTGAGGGTCAGGCGTGTCTTGCCGGTTTTCAGATCGATGATGTCGACCTCGGGCGGGAACTCGCGAAGCACAGTCACCGCCGCTTCGTCGCCTTCCAGTGCGATCGTCGCCCCGGCGTCGATTTCGCCATCGATGCCGATCACGGCGTTCTGCGCCAGGAGGGCGATCTTGAGCGGGATGCGTTTCAGCACCTGCTTGCGCGGCTCGGCTTCCAGACGTTCGCGCAACACGCGGTCCGCCTCCCGCCATTTGCCGACTCCCGGGTCGAATACCCGGCGCCGCCCGAAGCCGGCCGAATCGGTGTCGTGCTTCCACCTCATGAGGTCGTCCACGTGGGCCAGGACGAGGTCCTTGCCGTAGACGCGGAAGAGTTCCTCGACCACCGCGCCCGGAACTGCCAGGTCGAGCCGGCCCTCGGTTTCCCTGGCTTCGGCTCGCGCGATGACGGACCAGAGGTAGAGTTCCGGACTTTCTTCACCCACCAGCCGCAGGAAGATGGAGAGCGGCGCCTCGGCTCGCCCGTTGCCCAATGCTTCGTCGGGCAGGATGGAGGCATACTTGTTTGCCTTGGCCGTCCGCAAACGCGCGGCTATCTCCAGAACGCGCTTCTCGCCCAGCGTCCGCACGAGGCTTGCATAACGCTCTGCGGCCTCTTCATAGGAGCGGGTTTCGAGGCCGAAGCCGCGATGGACCATGAACAGCGCGTAGGCTTTGGCGTCCGGGAAGAACCAGTCCAGCTTGTCGGCTCGCTGGTGTTCGCCGAAGTTGCGCATCAGTTCGTAGATTTCATACTCGGATAGGGCGCGTTCCCAGGTCTCCTCGAAACTCCGGGCATTGATCATGGAAAACAGGCCGCCAGGTTGGGCGGCGAGGTCGGTTCTAAAGGCGTTGAGCCAGA
>CAZCRA010000273.1:0-4460 GCA_964500945.1 uncultured Verrucomicrobiales bacterium
TGAGCGCCAGTGCTTTGTCACTCTTCGCTCAGGGAGGCTGAAATTTTTTTGGTAACCGGCGGATCATCTGGGCGTTTGCAGGGTTTCACGATGGAACACCGACGATGACGCGGCTGGATGGTGCCGAACGACGAAAACTGGGAGACGCTGCTGGGCTCGATCCGGAACGGCGACGAGGCGGCGGGCGCCCGGCTGGTGGAGCGCCTTTATCCCATCGTGATCCGGATTGTGCGGAATCATCTGCCACGGGCGATGGCGGAGGAGGATCTGGCGCAGGAAGTGTTTTTCAAAGTGTTCAGGCATTTGGATTCGTTTCGGGGACGCCAGCCTTTGGATCACTGGGTGGCGAGGATCGCGCGGAACACCTGTTTCGACCATTTGCGGAAGCAGAAGCGGCGGGGCGAGTGGCGGTATGCGGACCTGCGGGAGGAGGACGAGGAGATGCTGGATGGGATTTTGAGCCGGGACCTGGCCCAGGAAACGCCGGTCACGGTGGGGCCGGCGGAGACGCGGGAGCTTTTGGAGCGGTTGCTCGCCACACTGCGGCCGGCCGAGGAGAGGGTGGTGCGGATGCTGGATTTGGAAGAGCTCAGCGTGAAGGAGATCGGCGCGCAACTGGGCTGGGGCGAATCCCGGGTCAAAGTGACCGCTTTCAGGGCGCGGAAGAAGTTGAGAGCCACCTTGGAACAGTGGGATGAAGGAGGACGGCGACATGCTGAGGGATGACGCGAAACCGGATGAAGCGTGGCCAAGAGTCGCCGGACACTGGCGGCGTCAGATGGAGGGGCTGGAAACGGCGGCACCCTATGGATTCGCCACGCGAACGATGGCCCGGTGGCGGGAGTGGCGGGCGCAGGAATGGGTGAGGCGTTGGGAACGATACTCGCTTTGCGGCGCGGCGGCGGCCTGCACGGTGGCGCTGGCCACTGGGGCATGGACTTACTGGCAACTGGGCGGGGCCGGTGACGAGCCGTTGGTGGCGCCGCCCTCGATGATGGAGGCCCTGGAGCTATGGGAGGCGTGAAGCGTTCCTGGAAAGTGATCCCGGCGCTGGTCGCCATCTTTCTGGCGGGAGGCATCAGCGGTTTTCTCCTGGCGGCGGTGGTCGTGAAGCAATCGGCGCAGCGGATGGCGCGTCCGGAGTTCTGGCAGGCTCGGACGATGGAGCGGATGGAGCGCCGGCTGGATTTGACGGATGAGCAAAAAGAGCAGGTCCGGCCGATCTTGGAATCGACGTCCGTCCGTATTTTTGAGCATTACCGGGACGCATCGATGCAGAGCTGGCAGGAGGTGCGTGTTCTCTTTGAGGAGTTGGATACGATTCTCGACGCCGAGCAGCAGGCCAAGGTGGAAGAGACGCGGGAGCGCATCCGGAAACGGGTCGAGGCCCGGGGGTTGTTGCCTCGGGAGGACCGGGCCGATGCCGTTGGGGGAAAAGCGGCCGGCGAGGTGGACGGGACGGACGATTGAGACCAACCCGGTTTACAAATCGGGCGAAGCTCGCATAATCCGGGCACGCGGCGTCTTCGACCGAACAGGAGGACGCGGGACGGGTCATGGCCAAGGAAGCGGTTTCTCCGGAGAAAAAGATCAGCGTCAGGCTGGCGAACAAAGCGGACATCGACGATTTGCTGTCGCTGGCTTCGCTGGCGGACCATGAGGACGGGATGGGCCGGGTGCCACAGACGTCGAAGGAATCGCTGACGCGTGCGATGTTTGCGCCGGGATCGCTTTGTGGGGCGCTGGTGGCGGACATGGACGGGCCGATCGTGGGGGTGGCGCACTACCACCAGTTCTGGCCGGCGATCATGCCGAGGCCAACGCTGGCGCTGGACGACCTTTTCGTGATCGAGGACTATCGCGACCGCGGGGTCGGGCGGCTTTTGATCCAGGAGCTATGCCGGTTGGCGGTGGAGTTCGATTGCGAACAGCTGGATTTCACGGTCATCCGCAAGAACAAGGGCGCGCTGAAATTTTACCGGAAGCTGGGTGCGGTGGTCTTCACCGACATCCGCTACTGCCGCTACAACCGGGACGCGATGGAAAAGCTGGCGGAGGAGGCCAAGGAAGCGGAGAAGGCCGGGAAAGCATCGGAAGGGGCGGCGTAGAGGAGGGCGGCAAACTCTGTTTGGAGGAGCCGAATTCGTGAGAATGGAAGCGAAGTGGCCATCGGCTGCCAAAGGCGGAGCAACGCGTCCAATTCGGACCTTCCTTCTCCCGCGTCACCCGCCCCCTCTGAAGTGTCACCGCTTCAGCTACGTTAACCGAGTGCCAACTTAGATAGCACACTGTGTGTGGGATGTTTTGAAGCTCCCGCCGTTTCGCCAATTTTCGTGTTGCTCGTCGATCACGGTGGTAGCGGATTGCGGTGGAAAGCCGGTTGGTCTTCGGGTCGAGCGCGCTATGGTGGGAGATGCACGGGGGTGAGGCGCTGCCGGTTTGGTCGGTCTTGTTTCAGGTCGTTGGCCTCTTGGCTGGAGCGCTCGTCTTGGGTGTCGTGATTGCCGGTGTGGGTCAGGCAGGGGGCATTCTCGACGAGGATTTGTTGCGCCTGCTCGTTTCGGCGACGCTGATTTCGCTCTTTCTGACGCCGTTTCTGGTGCGGCTGGCGGGCCCGGCGGGCCGGAGGCTGGGCGCGTTGATTGGTCGCCGTGGTGGGGAGCGAACCGAAACGGAACGGTTGGCGGCGGCGCTTCGGGCGGTGTTGGCGTCGCGCCCTGCGATGGCGGGCCGGCCGAAAGAAAGGGAAACGGTGGGGGCGCCGGGCTGAAATTCGGAAGGGTCGCCGATCGCTTTTCAACTGGAATGGACGGCGCGTCTCCGTATGGTGAACGTCCGCCCGGTTGGGCGTCACGACATGGAAGAGGAATCGGAAAGCTGCGGGTTGGATTTGGGTTTCGCCGAGGCGCGAGTTTTGGGGAGTTTGCTCGAGAAAGAGGCGACGACGCCCGACTACTATCCGATGACGCTGAACTCACTGCAGGCGGCGTGCAATCAGCGGTCGAACCGGGAGCCGGTCAGCGCCTTGAGCGAGGCGGAGGTCGAGGAGGCCCTGGAGGGGCTTCGTTCGAAGCAGTTGGCGGTCAAGGTTCACCTGGCGGGCTCGAGGAGTCCGAAATACAAGCACACGATCGACCGGGTTCTCAATTTGGACGAAGCCCAGCGTGCCTTGATTTGCGTCTTGCTGCTGCGGGGACGTCAGACGGCCGGCGAACTGAAGCAGCGGACCGAAAGGATGCATGCCTTCAGCGGAGTGCCGGCGGTCGAGCACGCCTTGGGAACGCTGATCGATGCGTCGACCGGGGCCATGGTGGCGCGTTTGCCGGCGGGACAGGGGCGTCGCGTGGAGACCTTCGTCCACCTGCTCGGTGGCGGGGTGGAGACGGACGGGGGCGAGTCGGTGGGGCGTCCGGTGAGCGCGGAGGAAATCATGCTGGAAGAGGAAGTGTCCTGGCGGAAACGGATGGAGGGGGAAGTGGCGGAGCTGCGGGAAGAGGTCTCCGCGCTTCGAGCGAAGCTGGATGAGCTGTTGGGATGAACCGAGGGGAAGGACGGGAACGATGACGCGGGATGAGGCTTGCGAGCAGATTCAGGATGCCTGCCGGGTGATCGCCCAGCAGATGATGAAAGTGCATCCGGTGATTCCGAAGTTAGGGGACGAAGCGACGCAGGGAGATTTGATCAAAGCTTCGCACGAGCTGACGGTGGCGTTGGAGACGATCAAGAAGAAACTGATTCGCCTGCAGCAGCGGGACGATTCGTCGGAGTTGTGAGGCAGCCGTTCGCCGGTGGGGGCTAGCGCATCGTGGTTCCGGTCTGAACGACTGAGGGAATCGCCTTGACACGAGGGGTGGGATCACCTCTTTTTGCAGGTTGATGGAATCTGGCCCAACCCCCACGGAGGCGTCGCTTCAAACCATGGACCTGCCGGAAGGTCTGGAAAGGCGACTTACGGAATTTCGCCAGCGCGTTTGGTGGCGAAAGCTGGCCGAAGGGATCGTGGCAGCGATTCTAGGACTGTTCGCCGCCTATTGTGTGACGTTCCTTCTGGATCGTTTCATCGAGACGCCGGTGATGCTCCGGGCGCTGCTGCTGGTCGCGGGAGCGGCGGGCGCGGGATTTTGGCTGCCGATGCTGGTTTATCGCTGGATCTGGCGGACGCGGGGTTTGGACGAGGTGGCGCGGCTGATTGGGCGCAGTGACCGGCGACTGGGGGACCGTCTTCTGGGCACCGTGGAGCTGGCGCAGCACATGAGCGGATCACCTGAGCTGGTGGCGGCAGCGCTCAAGCAGGTGGACCGGGACATGGAGAAGGAGGATTTGGCGAAGATCGAATTCTCGCCGATTCGGCATCGATGGGCGTGGGGTGCCGGCGGGTTGACGGTGGCGATCATGGTGGCTGCCTGGTTCACGGCGCCGGAAGCGGCGCGGAACGCGCTGCAGCGTTGGGCGATGCCGTG
>CAZCRA010000274.1:0-4447 GCA_964500945.1 uncultured Verrucomicrobiales bacterium
CGTTTGGCGGCCCAGACCGCGGCGTGGACTCGGGCCATGGAGTTGTCGTGATTGGGCGTCAGGCCCTGGGCGTAGAAATGCAGGCCGTCCTCGCCGAGCCAGAGGAGCGGCGTGTTGCTTTGGGCACAGGTTTTGATGGCTGCGTGGGTGACGGTGGTGCCGGGACCGAGGATGAGGGCGGAAACGGTAGCGACCGGGAGGCGGCAAACCGTGCCGTTTTCGGCGGCGATCCACTTCACGCTGGCATCGTCCAACTCGAGCCGGCCGTGTTCCAGGTAGAGGGGCGTCCACCGGTCCTTGGCGGGTGCGAGGGTGTCGAGAGGCGGACGTTCGAAGATGGGCATGGGAAAAGTCGGAGGGTCAGGGTGTCAGCTCAGCTTCGATGCGGGCGCGGTCCGCTTCGAGGAAGGCTTGGATCTCTTCCGGCTTGGGGAGTTCCAGGAGGTATTTGGAGACAAAGATCCCGTTAAAAGGGACCGGGAAAGCTGGAGGATTTGGTCAGGGTTGAGGGTGGAAATCCTCGACGGTGTTGAGGATTTTTCCTTGGGCTCGGTTTCGTCCCCCAAAATCCTCGACAATGTCGATGATTTTGCGATCAGGGCAACCGGAGCGCAGGAACGGAGCTGCGGATAGAATCCGTAGAACCGGCGAGTGTGTTCGAGCTGCTGGACGCTGAGTCCTTTGACTCCGTTCAATTTCAGCTCACGCGCTAAGGCTTTGAGCAGACCTTTACCATAGTCCGCCCGGTCCTTTCCGGCCTGCTCGTATTCGACCAGGTAGGGGCCCACGAGCCAGTTCCGCATCGTCAGCGCCGAGTTCACGGTCGTGACGGCGCGCTCGCGAAGCGTTTCGTCAACGGATCGGATCTCGGCGATGAGAGCTGGGAAGTTCATGGCGGGGAGGTGGGACGGTGATGACGGACAGAGCGAGAGCGGTAAGGTGAAGGGACAGCGCCGTGATGCTGACCGAAGGCGATAGGCTGATCGCTTCGGGTAAAACTGCCGTCGCCAGGGCTCGAAACTTCCACTTCTTCTTGGAATTCGAAGGATTCGAGAGGAGCTGGATCCTGCCCCGGAAGGGCGGTGAGCAGCTGGTGAAAGGCGGCGGCGCGATCCTCTCCGATGCGCGGGGTGAGCGGGGTTGCCGGCAGACAGGTCTTTCGGCCCAGCCAGATGCCCCAGACCGGATCGAGGAGGGCGTCGTGGATGCGGCTGAGGAGTTGCGCATCGGTGCCCTCGAGAATGGCGGCGAAGGCGGCGTCGGTGAGGTAGGAGCGGCGGGTGATCACCGTGCCAAACGGGGCTCCGGAAGCCTTCCTCGGGATACTCAGCTTCGCGGTAGAGCCCGCTTTCTTATCATAGCCACCGCCGATGGTATGAAAGTCGGTGAGGCGCCTGACCGAATGACCTCTGGGCAGCCTTACGGAGGTGAAACGGAGAGCCGCTAGGGATTCGAGCTGCTCGGTTTCATTCGCCGCATGCTTGTCAATACCGAGGGCGGCGGCGACGAGACCCACGATGGCGCTCTTGCTAGGGAATGCCTCTGTTTCACGATATTGAAACTTCGAGGACGCGCCCCAGGACTGGAGGGGAGCATCAAGGTAAAACGCGAGAGCAGGCATGGGGGAATTTCAAATTTCAAATTTCAGATTTCAAATCCCTGAGTCGAGGAGACCATTGAGGAAACCACCGAGACCCGTCTCGGTGAGCCAGTATTTGGCGCCTTGGTCGCCCCAGATCCTTTCGATTTCGGCGAGGTGAGTCTTCATTCCTTCGAGCGAGTTTCCACGGTAGCCTTTTCCATTGCCGGCGATCGCTTCTTCAAAGGCGTTGACCAGTTGGAGCGGCTGGCCTTGGGACTTGCGGATGCCGAGAACTTCGTGCGGCAGCGTGCCGGCGTTCATCGAGTTCCGGCGGGCGCCGGGGGTCGCCATGAGGGCCGCCCGGAGGAAAGCACGGAGGATGGCCTTTCGTTCTTCGTCGGAGAGGTTGCCGAGGTGCTTTTCATCGGCCAGCAGGTCGAGGTTCACGGCTACGTAGCGGTAGTAGGTAGCGGAGTTGAATTCGAGGGTGCCGATATGGTCGGCGCCCGCATCGTCGATTTGCTCTTCTTTGAAATCTCCGACGGCGGAGAAGAAGTCGACCTCGTTGTCGGCGCGATGGGTGGAGAGGGCGTGGGAGAACATGGCGGCTCCCTCGACGTTTAGGGTGGCGTCGTTGGCGACCATGCGGCCGAAGAGGCAGATGTCGGCGGCATCGTTCGGTACCGCTTTCTTCGCGGCTTTCTTCGGTTCCTCCCCGTCAGCAACGAGTCTTGTCACCCCTTGAATTTCCCCCGGGGAGAGGAACACCGGTGTTTTGACCCGGTTTTTGTCCCCGTCGATCGTGCTGTAGGTGGCAGCTAGAGCCTCGGCGTTCTTGGTGGCGTCATCGACAGACTGGCCGTGTGAGAGCAAGGCTTCACGGAATTGGTCTTGGATGTAGCGCGTTCGCATGCCGCTGAATGGCGATTCGGGCCATTCGTCTCTCGCCAGCATCCGGCAGGCCCGTTTGAGGCACTGGCTGGAAATGCGGGCGCGGCGGACGCCGCCGAACAACGCGGATTTGGGTGAGCCGACGTCGTCGCGGTTGAGGCAGGAGACGGGGAAGGACTGGAGGATGTGGAGTTCGATGAGTTTCATGGGCGTTTTCGGATATGAGATTTGAGATTTGAGATCAATCAATCGGGCCGTGTTTTCGTTCGTACGCTTGGCGCATGGGATGATCTTTCGGCAGTTTGGCCATCGCATTGGTTTCGAATGCACGAGCGCGGTGTTTTTGGTTCCAGGCGACCTTGGACCGCTGATTGAGGTGACGCTGTCCTTTGATTTCGGAATTTTGGAGGGAATCGGCCCAGGCTCGCAGCTGCCGGGAACAGCTTTCGGCTAGGGACTTGAGATTCGAAATTTCAGATTTGAAATCACTGAGAGCGGGGCGGCGTTCGAAGTAGCAGAGCATGGAACGGGTTTCGCCCGCCGAACCGCGGGCGATGTAGAGGAAGGCGAGAAGTTCGTTGGTGGTGCCGCGTTCGAAGCCTTCCGCGATGTTGTTGGACACGGAGAGGGAACAGCGGTCGAGTTGGTCGCGTTTGGAGAACGAGATGTGGGGTTTGGCTTCGAACAGGAAATCTTCGCAACCTTCGGCCAAGCGGATGGCTTCCTGCCAAACCGGAAGGTCTTCGAATCGCTCGTAGGTCATTTGGATTTCAGATTTCAGATTTCAGATTTGAGACTTGAGATTGGGGACAGACACAGGAGGCCGAAGCCGAAGGCTTTGGCGGAGCCGATGCCCCGGGTGGCGGCGAGCTGAAACGCCTCGGGGTCCGTGACCCGGAGCAGCCCGCTGAATTCGGTGGCGGTGTGGGTGCCGGTAGAGCCTGTTTTGTTGAAAGGCTGCCGGGATCGGGGGATCGTTTTGAGGGTGTCGAGGTCGACCTCGAAGCCATGTTGGCTCGCCTTTCGCACCATCCAGGCGAGCAGACCTTCGCGGTCGACGATGGGTTCGCGGCGGCCGTTCTTCTTGCGGTTTCCCTGTTCGTCGCGGACGACGCGTTTACGGGTGGGATTGGCCAAAAGCGAGAAGCGATAGGCGGGGTGGGTGAGGAAGGCCGGGGCAAAGGTCTTGGATGCCCAACCATCCGTCGGGCACCAATCGGGGCGTGTGGGAGGCTCGGGGGAAAGGATGAGGAGGCGGAAGCCCTCGCCGGTATCGTCGAGGCGGGTGAGGAAATCCCGTGCGGCTTCCGGCTTGCCCGGGAAGGTCTCCCAGACCCGTTTGTGCCAGGCGTAGCTGTCGCGAAACCCGCCGTCCTTGCGCCAGCGGGCGGCAATCTCGTAGGGAACGAGCGCTTGGGTGAGGATCATGGTTGCAGGGTGGTTTCGGGGGGCGGGACGGGCGCGTTCCAGAAGTCGGAAGCCCAGCGGAGCAGGACGTGATCCCGGTAGTCCGCCCAGAAGTTGAGGTTCTTGTGAAGGTCGGCGTAATCGAGGCCGATCCCGTCACGCGCGAGGCGTTTCACGAGACGATGGAGCTGCTGAGCGAGCTCGCCGGGGTCTTCCGGCCGGCCGAGTTCTTGGCAGGCGAGAAGACGGCGGAAGTGGCGGTCGTAGGGGTGCTCGCCGTCCTTGCGGTCACCGAGTTTGAGGGCGGCTCTGCCGATGGTGAGGCCCGGTTGGTGCTCCGGGTGTTCGGCATAGAGGGCGGCGAGGACGGTCTTGCGAGTGTCTTCCAGGGCTCCGAGTTGGCCGAGGACGGGGTAGGCTTGGCTGCGGGTGGCGGGGCTCCAATAGCGGCGGAGAAGGGCGCGTTCGCCGCGGCGGCGGTCGCCGTCGAGAGTGCGGCGGAGATGCGCGAGGAAGGGATTGGGATCGTTGGGCATGGGGTCAGGTGGGGGAGAGAGGTTCGGTTGG
>CAZCRA010000275.1:0-4426 GCA_964500945.1 uncultured Verrucomicrobiales bacterium
TGGCCTGGGCCGCCGGGTTCAGTGTCGTGATCGCGTGGGTGGGGGCGCTCATTGCATCCTGAATTTCAGCAATCTGCATTCTCATGGATTATTTTTCCAACTATCAGGAATGGCGCGAGGCCATCACGGTGCATTGTGGACTGAGTCTGACGAGCGCATACTGCCGCGAGCGCATCGCTGCCCTGCGCGATGGGGGAGACAGGTCTACCCGCGCCTTCGTCAAGCTCTACGGAGCGGCCTACCGTGACCGCGTCATCTCGTGGTTCGAGCGCGCCCACACCGAGGCTGGATAAGTGCGGCACCGGGAGGCTCTTGGTAAACTCCTCCGCCGACTGGGTTCCAGGCGATCTCCTCGCCCAGGGGGACGCATTTTCGAATGCCGATCACAGGATCAGGTGAGAGTTCAACAATCGACGACGAGCCGAGAGGGTTCCTCTCGCCTAAATAGATATAGATAGCGTGAAATGAAAATACTTTGATTGCACGTCTTCCATGCAACCCCGCCGAAACCCCACCCTTCGAAACAATGATGAAACCCAATGATCGCCGCAACAGGATCGCAGTCACCGTTTTGGTGCTGACGGCAGTTTTCAATCTGCTCTCCTCCTCCGCATCCGCCCAAACCCCGGCAACAGGACAAGAGGAAAAATCAACCGTGGTGGTGAATATCACGGGAGGAATCGACGACCTGCATGCCTCCAGCATGGCCATCGGTTTGGCGTCTGATGCGATCAAGGGCGGTCGTCGCGCTGTCATTTTTTTGAATGTGGATGCTCCCATGTTGGCGAAGCTTGATTTGTCGGCAGACGTGAAGTTCGCCGATTTTCCACCGATCAAAGAAATGCTCGCGAGCTTCTTGGCTGCGGGCGGCGAGCTCTATGTCTGCGGACATTGCGCGGCCGTGACCGGAGTCGACCCGTCTGCCCTCATCAAAGGTGCCGTCGTGGCGGGGCATGGCGATCTTTTCGATAAGCTCCCGGCCACTGCGCTGACTTTTTCCTATTGAAGAATCCCGACCCCTCCCAACTTCCTGATTCCCATTCATCATGTCCTCTGATACTTCCTCCGCTGACCACGACAAAGACAGGCAGGATCACGCCGCCTGGAGAAGTGACCACACCGCGTGGTCCAAGGATTACCGGGAAGCCAGAGACATTTTGGATCGGGCGCTCAAGGCCATTGCCGAGCTCGAATCGGACGTGCAGTCGCATGAGCTGGAGATCGCCCGGCACGAAGAAGAAATCGCGAGTCACGAGAAAGCCGGGAACGCCGAGTCCGCGGCTCACGACGCTGCGGAAGCCAAACACGGCAGGCACCGGAGCGCACACGAAACCAATAAGGCCCGTCACGAACGCATCATGAGGCCCTTGCGCGCCCTCAATGAAGCGCTGCAGTGAGGCTCTGCGGGGCGATCTCGCGTCGGCCGATCCGAAAGGCTTCCGGTGAAGCTGTCAGGATTCGCCGCCACCCTCTCCCCGAAAGCAATTTCCTGCTCCTACCCGTGGATGCGGCGGATGAGATAATCCGCCGTCATCGTGATCGGATCTTCGCCTAGCAGATCAGCCGCCCGGGGGTGCAGGCTCGACACCGGGTTGATGTCGATGAAGACGGGCTCTCCATCGCCGTCCAAGAGGTATTCGACAGCTCCCAGTTCCATCCCGGCGGTGCGCGCGATCCGGAGGTTGGGCCGAGTGATGGTGGCTGGAAGGTCTTTTTCAGGGCTGAGGGTCACCGTGGATTCGGCATGGGCCAGGCAGTAGTTGTATTCACCCGGGGTAAGCGGTGAACCGGCTTCGTAGAGGATCCGCTCGCCAAGGATTTCAATGCGATGGACCATGCCATCGGCGGCGGTGATGCGTTCTTGCTCGACCCATCCATTGGTCGATGAAAACAGGGAATCGGGGGCGTCTTCCTCCGGACCCAGCGCGAAGATTCCCTTGCCGAATCCTCCGCCGGTCGGCTTGAGTAGCACCGGTAAACCTGGCAAGGCACGCCCACCTGGAATCGCGGCGCGGGTAGGCGGCGTCTTGACACCGCATTGCTCGAACAACCTTGCTTGAGCCAGCTTGCTGTGGCCGATGCGGTAGCAATTGCCACCATTGATAATGGTCCGGCCCGCCCGCTCCCACTCGGCGAAAGCATCCTGAAACGCCATCGCACGCTGTGGCATTTTGCCCACGAGACCGGAAGACACCCGGTTCACGATCATGCCGGCGTCCCCCACCGCATCCGGTTCTTCCGCAACGACGACATCTGCTCCCGAGTCCTCCAAGGCCCGTGCCAGAGGCCGCACCCAGACCGGGATGTCGGTGAAAATCGAGATCGTCATGCTGGAAGAAGCCGCAGATGTATCCCCGGGCAAATCAGGTCTGCGAGGGCACCGCCTTTCACCGACTTTGCATTCCCCCTTTTCGACGGCGGCTCAACATGCGCCGGTCGCCATCGGTGTTGTCGCCCCTCGCCAGGGGCAGCGGCTCATCGTCTTCCCATCGAGGGTTGCGATCGCCAATTGTTCAACCCTCATGGCGGTGCGTGTTGGGTGAGGTATTCGATGATGGCTTTGCCAAATGCGGGTAAGTCCGGCGGGCGGCGGGCGGAAAGGATGAAATCATCCACCACGACCGCTTGATCAACCCAGGTGGCACCCGCGTTGACAAGGTCGTCTTTGATTCCGGGCGTGCTGGTCACGGTGCGGCCACCGAGGATCCCGGCTGAGATCGGGATCCACCCGGCGTGACAAATCATCGCAATGAGCTTGCCGGAGCGGTCGAATTCGCGAGTGAGTTCCAGCACCTTCGGATTGCGACGAAGTTGATCGGGCATGAATCCGCCGGGAATCACCAAGGCGGTGAAATCGGACTCGTTGATGTCGCTGATCAACGCCTCGGCCTTGCATGGGTAACCGTGTTTTCCCGCAAACGTTCCCCGTGTCTCAGCGGCAATCAAGGTCTCAGCGCCCGCCTCCTGGAGGCGATAGAGGGGATACCAAAGTTCAAGATCTTCATACAAATCCCCGACAAAAAATAGGACCCGGTGTTGGCTCATTCGTTTTCTGGTAGGATTGGTGGATCAATCTGCGTTTCGTTGCCTGCAATCAGATTCGCCGAGCTGCGCTCCAGGCCGCTTGCCTCTGCCACTGCCCGTAATTGCCGCCCACCCACCGCTGCTATTTTATGGAGAGGGAGCAATCGAGCAGATTTTTTCAGCGGCGACACGCCGCCGCGACCTGATGCAATCGACGCTCAGATGAAATCCGACCAAGTAAAACTAAAGTTTCGTCGGATTCGGCGTGTCCCCTGAGGCGACAGGATTGCTGGAATGAACTTTGGACACGGAGAAAAACCCTGATGCAAGCGTAAAAACATTCCCGTTTATTGCAACTATTTTGCGTTAATGGAACAGGTGCCGTTTCCCGTATCGCCTTCGCCCCTCACCCGCTCCCCGACAGGACCGACGCGAGGCGTTTGAGAGCGGATGGGGAATCCGCGCGCAGTAGTTTTACGGAGGTGCTGCCGACCCGGTGCGGCGGGATGCTCTGCATGGGATCATCGAGGAGAGATTCGCGGAACCGGAGCGCCGATTCCTCGTCCCGCCAACGGGTCTCCAGCAGCAGCGCGGCGGAGCCGTCGGGGAATTGCCAGACCGCCCAGCGATCACCGGTCCACGGCCCGGCGAGGGTCTTGGCGACATCGACGGGATACCATTTCGCGAGCCAGGGAACGAGGCCGCCGATGCCGAGGACATCGGTGAGATCGGGCGGAGTTTCCGCGAGATCATCGGCGAAATCGTCGGACACGGGATCGCGCTTCCAGAGACCGGGATCCACGTACCAGCGCGGGCGAAAGTATTCCATCGTCGTGGCGGGCGGGCGGGCGAAGACCGGATCGAGTCCAGAGAGCGCTCCGGTGGCGCCGACGTGGAAATCGACGAAGAAGGGTCCGACCTCTCCGGGCAGGGCCTGCCATAGGGCGAACTCGCCCGATGCAAATGATCGTTCTTCCCGGCGCAGGAGGAATTCGACCGGGGGCTGGGCGGCGGGAGAGATCCCCCGCGAGCGGGCGTAGCGATAGATCGTGACGGTGCGCAGCCCCTGCCGGAGCGCGTCGCGGGCGCGGCGGGCGTCGTCGTTCTCTTCCCGTTCCATTCTCTCGTAACTGCCTGCCGTTGCCTTTCGCTCTCGGGGAAAATGCTGCCGGGTTAGGGCGTCGGCGATTTCGCCGATCAGTTCGAGCCGCGCGTAGGGATGGTCGGCGGATACGCTGCCGAGCCGGTGAATGCGGTCGCCGGTTTCCTCCGCGATGGCGACCCGCCGGACCCGTTGCATGCCCGCGAGGGTCTCGATCCAATCGGCGTCGGCGGGAAGCATCCCGAGCAGGGAAAAGGCGCGGCTCCGGGCGGCGCGAGTCGCGGCGGGGAAGGTCGTCTC
>CAZCRA010000276.1:0-4375 GCA_964500945.1 uncultured Verrucomicrobiales bacterium
GTCCGAATAGGACCATCAGCCGAAAGGCATTGGAGACCTCGTCCGGACAAGGATCACTCCGACCCCGGCATCGGAGATTGTGCATGATGGATGCCGGACTTTCGTCAAGTTCAAGGCGCGAGGAAACGCCATTCATCCCCGGGGACCTTCTACACCTGCTGACATCTCCCTCCCTGTAGCGAAATCGATTTGCGGCGCAGTCCGCAGAGCTTTCGACATCCGCGCTCCCCCTAATCTTCCGGATGTCCGCGGGCGTCCGTTTTCTGGCGCGCCTGGCCCGACGCATGCATTTTGCACGTCAGAAATCTGATCCCCCAGTCATCCCCCACCACCCAATTCTAGACTCACCTCCAAAACCATGAACCCTCCCGCTCCAAAACCACCTCATCCTCCCATTCCCTCCACGAAACCCGGCCTCACGTCCACCGACCGCGTCGCTCTCCAAGCCATCAGCTCCGCCGCCGCCGCCTCGTCCAGCCTGGGTTCCGTCACCGTCGCCACGATCACCACCACCGCCCCCGCCTGGGGCCCTCTCGGCTGGGTCGGTCTCACCACCACCGCCA
This sequence comes from uncultured Verrucomicrobiales bacterium, assembly GCA_964500945.1. GTDB lineage: Bacteria > Verrucomicrobiota > Verrucomicrobiia > Verrucomicrobiales > DEV007 > CAZCRA01. Next base: position 564 of record CAZCRA010000276.1, read on the forward strand.
CCAGCGTCGTCGCCCTTCCCGTCGCCGGCATCGTCGCCGCCTCAGGCGCCGCCGTCTGGGGCGGATACAAGGTCTTCGAAGCCATCCGGAGCTGGCGCCACCGACGCGTCAGTTCGAGCAGGCGCAAACCGCCGCCTCGATCGAGGGCCTGCTCGGGGAAATGCTCGTCATCCTCGCCTACGACATCACCCATCCGAAGCGTCTGGGCCGCGTGGCGGAACTCTGTGAGCTGTATGGACAGCGCGCGCAATACAGCGTGTTCGAATGCCACCTGGAAGCGGCGGATCTCGACGAGTTCTGGGCGGCGCTCGAGGACGAAATCGACGCGGACGAAGACCGCGTCGTGGCCCACACCCTGGATGCCAAGTCGGCTTCGAAGACGCGCACCGCCGGAGAGATGGTGCGCGCGACACAATCGATCTGTGATCTCGTTTGAAGAGCCAGCGCCATTCCGGACCATCGCTCCGGAGGTCCGGGGAGGTCCGAGTCATGGCGCCAGCGGGAAAATTCGAGTTCGATTGCGGCCGGTAAACCTCCCGAAACTCATGTTCAACAAAACCATCTACATCCGCGACGCCTCCACCAAGCTCGCCACCGACAGGACCCATTTCACCCTGCGCGCCAAAGGCCGCCGCATCGGACGGATCCCATTCACCCTGATTCGTGAAGTCATCGTCGAGGACGGTGTCGAGGTCACCCGTAAGGCGCTCGACCGCCTCGGAACGCTCGGAATCCCGGTGACCTTTCTCGGCCGGGAAGGCCGGGTGCAGGCACGCTTGGTCGCGCCCTGGAAAGCGGACGCGTCCGGACGGGTCGGCCAGGTCGCCGCTTACCTGGATGAACCCCTCCGGCTTCGCTTGGCCCGGAATTGGGTCGACGCCAAACTTGCGAATTCCGTCGCCGTCCTCAAACGTTATCTCAGCAACCATCGCGACGCCCGTCTCTCAGCCATTGCCCGCGAGTTGAAGCGGCATCGGGAATCGCTCGAGCAGGCCGGCACCCTTTCCGAACTGATGGGACGCGAAGGCATCGCGGCCCGGGCTTGGTTCGAGGCTATCGGCCGGATGCTGCGCACGCCGTGGCTGACCTTCTCGGGGCGTAACCGCCGCCCGCCGAAAGATCCCGGTAACGCGGTGCTCTCCTATGGTTACGCCGTGTTGGGACACCAGCTTCTGGCCTGCGTCGAATCGACCGGGGTGGATCCCTACGTCGGCTTTCTTCATGGCCCCGAGCGGCGCCGCCCCGCGCTCGTGCTGGATCTCCTCGAACCGTTTCGTCCCGCGCTGGCCGACCGCCTGATGCTGCGGCTCCTGAACCTCGGCACGCTTAAGGAAGAACACTTTAACCAGCCCGACGGCCCGCAGAACGGCGTGCGGATCACCTTGGAAGGCCGCCGGGCCATTCTGGAGGTCCTCACCGAATGGGTCCAAAGCTGCGATTCTGAACTGGCGCCCACCCTATCGTCACCGGGCCGTCTTCTGCTCGATGAAGCGGAACGATTCGCGGCGCATGCATCCGCCAGGACGCTGGAGGAATTCCGCCCGTTTTACCTGGACGAAGCGACTCAGGCCGGGCGCTAAACGCCGCCTCGTTCTCGCCGTGCCCAGACCTGGAAACATGCTCTATCTGGTCTCCTACGACATTCCATCCACCCGGGCCGGGAACCGGCGCCGGGTGAAAGTGGCGAAGTTTCTCGAAGGCATCGCCCTCCGGGTGCAGCTCTCCGTCTTTGAACTGGATATCGACCCGCAAAAGCTCGGCAGTGTAGTGGCCGCGCTGGAGGAAAAGCTGGACCTGGAACAGGATAGCATTCGGGTGTATCCACTCTGCGGAACATGCGCAGGGAAAATCCAGCGGCTGGGCATCGAGGCGCCCGTGGAAGCCGGGACCCTGATGATTTGGTGACCGGAAACCGGGGCAAAACGGGGGGCCGTGAGGTTACGAGCTTCACAAGTTCCTCAAAAGCATTGATTAACGCCCAAGCAAAGCCGCTTCGATCTTCCGGACGCCCACCGAGTCCCTGCGCTGCTCCAGGTTACGAAAAAGGCTCGCGCAAGCGGTTGACCCTGTGTAACTTCCAAAGGTCAGGGTCCACAGACCCACCCCGCCGAAAGGCATTGGAGACTCGGCAAAATTCAGGGACTGAAGTCCCTGCCACGGTTCCTCACTGCCGACTACCCGGGCGGGGCGCGGCGAGGGGGCGAGGGAAAGTTCCGTCCCCCGGGTTTCGATGGCTCCGGAAATCAGTGCCAGGTTGCCTTCCTTGGGGAGACCGGCAACTTGTCATGTGTCCGCCACCCCCATGAAGACCGTCCTGCTGACCGTTTCCGGTATGTCGCCAGCCATCCTCACCGAAACCCTCTGGGCTCTCTCGCGGGAGGCCGAGCCAGTGGTTCCAGACGAGGTGGTGGTCATCACGACGCTGAAAGGAGAGGAAGACCTGCGGCGGCAACTGCTGGAAGCGCGAGAAGACTGGGATGGACAGTCGGTTTGGGAAACGCTCCGACAGGATCTGCTGAGCCGGAAGGGTGTTCCAGGCGCCGGTGCAGGATTACAGCTCTCGATCCGGGTCATCGACTGTGCCGATCCGGAGGCGGGCGTGCGCACGAAGGCCGAGGACTTGCGCACCCGCACGGACAACGCCGAAGCGGCAAACTTCATCTTGCAGACGGTTTCTCCTTTTGTGGAAGCCGCCGACGTGCGCGTGGTGGCGAGCCTGGCGGGCGGACGAAAAACGATGGGCGCACTTCTCTATGCGGCGATGAGCCTGGTGGGGCGAGACACGGACCGGGTGACGCACGTGCTGGTGAGCGAGCCCTACGAGCAGTGCCGGGGGTTTTTCTTTCCGGACCAGCCGATTCAAGAGCTAAAACCCTTCGCGGCGGGGGAACAACGCCCTCCGGTTCGGGCGGAGGAGGCTCGGATCGACCTCGCGGACGTTCCCTTCGTGCCGCTGCGGAACGGATTTGCGGAATTGGGAGAGCCGCGCCGCAGCTTTGCCGGGCTGGTGGAACACTATTCGCGGGCCATTCGAAGCTTGGCCGGGCCGCCGCGGGCGAGTTTTGAAGAAAACCGACAGAAACTGGTCTTGAATGGTCGTCCGGTAAACCTGAGCGGGCGGGAGTTCTTGTTGGCTTGGTTCCTCTTTGATCGCGCGCGGCAGGGCGCTGCGCCTCTGGTGAACCGCGAAGAGGCCGCCCAAGCCTGGCGATCCTGGTATGGGCGCACCAAAGAGTCTCATCCCGAGGTGTTGGCCAAGTCACGCCTCGACGAACGTCTCTCTGAAGACGACGTGACCAAGGCCCTGTCCGGGCTGCGGCAGCGGCTGCGGGAGTGCGGCCTGGAGAACCTGATTCCGTTCCTGGCACCGGTGCGGGACCGGATCGGCTTCGAGGTAAAGCTCGGGTAAGCGCCGATCCGAGATTCCGCTCGCATTCCGCCGCCATGTTCCCGCCGTCCGCTACCGGCCGAGCCGTGCCGCCACGTCGCCCCGCTCAAAGACGAACCAATCCGGGTTCTGACTCAGCTCGGCCTGCTCCCAGCGGAACCACTCGGTGACCATGAGGTTGTCCACCAGTTCGAACTGCTCCCGGCAAAGGAAGGCTCGACTCGGATCCATCCGCGAGACGATCACGGGTTCCAGATGCCGCTCCCCGAAGCTGAGGAAGCGGTGCTGACGGCCGGTCAGGCTGCGCCGGCGACCGGCGATGCGTGCTAGCCCGGATATTTCATCGAGCTAAGAGGTTAACTTGATTTAACGAAGTCATTGAGGGAGGTGTCAGTTTTGTAGCCTCGAACGGGGTTTGAAGGCT
>CAZCRA010000277.1:0-4373 GCA_964500945.1 uncultured Verrucomicrobiales bacterium
ATGCGGGCAGTTACAATCCGGAGGACGAGGTGGTCAACGAGGTGCCCAACGACTGGGATGCGCGCCCGGATGAGTTTGCCGATCTCAACGAACCGGTGTGGTTGCAAGGGCAGTGGGTGTATCCGATCGCCGATCCTGCGGCGGCGAACGCCTCGACAGGGGCCGAGGGATTTGATTTTGGCACCGATGCGAGCAAGAGCGATGGGAATGCACCGGGGAGTGGGCGCTCGCGCAATGCGCTGCCGATGCCGGTGCGCTGGCTCTATCAGTTTGCCGACGGGAGCCTGGGCAGCTACGAGGACATCGACTTCAACGACCGGAGCAACCCGCCGGTGGCGCGCATGGCGTTTTGGGCCGACGACGAGACCTCCAAAGTGAACATCAACGCCGCCTCCGAAGGCAAGTTCTTCGATTATCCAAAATCAAACTCACTCGAAGAACAAGCCCGCTCGATTTACCAGCCGGTGCGGAACGAGTTCAACCGTTTTCCGGGACACCCGGCCTCGACCTCGCTGAGTGCGGTGTTTCCGGGACTCCGAAGCAAGAGTGGGGCGGAGAAATACCACGTGGCGGCCAATGTCTCGCCGCGAATTTCTTCATCGAACGACGGTTTCCGGGTCGAGGGTGGCGGTAGCAACTATGCCGGGTCGCAAGGTGGGACGTTCGAGGCTTGGCGGAGCTTTGATCGCATGATCGCCGAAGACTCCGACCGCCTGTTCGCGAGCATTGATGAAGTTCTCTTCGAAGCGCCCGAACAATCAGCGAGTCCGTTGCGGGAAAGGCAAGATGGCGACCTGATCCAATCGTCAGGGTCGCCGCTTTCATCGTTCCGCTTCTTCATCACAACGGACAGCCGCAGCCCGGAACTGAACGTCTTCAACCGTCCCCGGGTATCGCTTTGGCCGATCAATCCTGACGAAGCGCCGAGTTCATGGTCGAATCCGCCGTTCAGCTCAACCTATGATCTCTGGACGGCGAAGGACAAGTTGTTGGCCTACTGTGCAACCATTGGCAAGGGAAGCTCGGCAAAACCTCTTTACTTCCAGCGGCGGAATGCGTTCCATCCGACCTTCGATTACAAGCAGATTCCGCGGAACCAAGAGCTTTATCGCTATCTAGTCGAAATGACGGACCGGGAACTTCCCAGGGTCGGGCGTTCGTTTGACGACAAGTATGGGGACAACCGCTATGCGATCCTCACGATGATGTTTGATTATGTGAGGTCGTCCATCAACATCCTGAATTCGGGAGAAGGGTGGGGTGAGACGGTTCAGGAGCGCAAGGCGATGCGCCGGGCGAATGAATATTCGTTTCCCGCCGGGGGCTTGAAGGCGAATCAACCAGCGGGCTCGGGTTTCGCCTCCGTCATTCCCATTCGGATCGAAGAGGATGGTGTGACGACGAAAGGCATCGGGCGCTTTCCGACGCTGACGGGTGCGCACATCCAGTTGTATGCGACGGGGCAGACCCGCGAGAACAACAGTGGGACTCAGCAGGAGGTCAAGTACCGGACCTTGATCAATGAGTGGAGATCTTATCTCAACGGTTCGTCGTCTCAGCAACCGCCCTCGACGATTCGGCGGCGATTCCGCCTCGTGTTCCTCATCAACTTGTTCAATCCGGTGGAAGGCGGGAATGTGTCGCAGAATCCACGGTTTCAGTATGAGGTCCTGCCTGAGGGTGGGGCATTTGCATTTGCCGAGGCCAACCCGGATTTACTACCGGATGGGGTGAACGGGAATGCCGCGCTGATTTCTTCAGGGAATGCCGCGTTTCTGGGCTCCGCGGATCGCTTTTACGCTTCAACGACTCGGCGTGGGAACTACAACAACGACGCGGGCTATCTCGGAGTCGACCAGGCCACGCTACGATGGCGAGAGGCTTGGGATCCTCGCGGCTCTGAGCCGAAAGAATTTGGTGGGTCACTCGATGAGCGGTTTTTCCCCTTCGTCAGCCAGGAGATTGAGGTGGAGTACCCGGTTGCCTATCAGGAAGACGACGGGAGTGGGAACTTGGTCTGGCGTCTGCGCTATGACGATGAAGTGGAGGAGGCCAAGGATCCTCCGCTGATTGGGTTCTCGGGGGGGAATGTGACGGTCAACGTTTATGCTGGCGCTGAATTTCAGGGTCCCGATTTTCCACGGAACCATGACGTCAAGACCAATGGACCGAATCAGAACTATCCGTTGAACGACGAGACGCGAATTCAATCGTTCCAGTTTCAGCTTCCGGCCGTGGAGTTGCCGATTCCGTTGCTTGGCGAAGACCGGTATGTGCGAACCGGCACGGCGGAAACCTTCGAGGTGACGATTGGCAGTGACGAGGAAGATTTCCCTTACCGCTACACACCCTATCAGCTCAGGGATTATCAGTTACGCGGGCGATACACGCGGCAGGGCGACATGATCCTACGCGCCGGCATGCCAATCACCGAGTATGATCCGACGACCTACACTGAATTGGGAGTCGACACGAATGGGGACGGTGACTACGACGACCAGGGTGAGGCGAACGGAATCAACCACGGTTGGCCGATGGACGTGGTGCGAGGAATCGGTATCGATGGCGGAACGGGAGTTTACGGTGATATGCTCTATGCCGCGGCTCGTCCCGGAACATTCCCTCCGGCGTGGTTCACGCCTGCGGAGCGGTATTCGGTCAGTGAGCAGTATATTGCCGCCGCATCCAGAGGCGTGTTTTACGGTGGTTGGAATTACTGGGAGGAACGGCTTGATTCCAATCCGGCGACGGATGGACCCTCGACGTGGTTTGGGTTTCAACCCGGGCTCAACTGGAAAACCCACGGTGGCGGGCATATTGGCGATTTGCCAGTGACGACGTGGTCATCGACTGGGATTCGGCGCCGGTCAGCTTCCGGGGGGTGGACCTCGCCAGGAATTGGCGACTTCAACAACGGGATTGGCACGCAGGGGCCGGGTTCGTTCATCCCCTACATCGATACGGGGTGGCCGACGCGCGGGACGATTGGGGGAAGCCAGGAGTTTCGGGACATTCCGTATTTGGACCTCAGCCTGATCCACAGCGGGTGGGATAACAACTCGATGGAGAACCATCATGGGCTGACCTTCTCGCCGACACGGCAGATTCCCAGCGCGATGCGATTTGGATGGATTCCCTCGCGTCCGCTGGCAGCGGTCGGTGGCGAGTCGCCTTGGGAGAATCTGTTGTTCTCTCCGCAGCCGTTAGGTGGGCGAGAATCCCACCGTGGGTGGGCGGAATCTCCGCGTGATCACTATTTCCTCGACCTTTTCTGGATGCCGGTGGTGGAACCTTATGCGATCAGCGAGCCATTTTCGACGGCTGGCAAGATCAATCTCAATTATCAAATCGCTCCATTCACCTACATGCGCCGGGCGACGGGTTTGCATGCGGTGCTGAAGAGTCTCGAGTTGGTGGCGCCGGTGGACTCAATGGTGGGTCCCTGGAATCAGAAGAACAAGTCCCTTGGAGATTACTTTCACGATGTGGACGTGGAAGAGACTTTGAAGACATTCGAGTATCGCTTTGCGAACAACGAGCCGTTTGTCACCGCCTCGGAAATCACGGAAGTGGATTTGTATCCTGAAGGCGGGCCGAGTTGGTCGGCGGCTGGGGATAGCATGGAGGCTTGGTGGGATGACCGGCGGATCGCGGGAGATAATCTGCGGGAGATGCCCTATGACCACATTTACCCGCGCGTCTGCGTTCGCTCGAATGCCTTCAAGGTTCACATGCGGGTGCAAACCGTCAAAATGACGCCACAGGGCCGAATCAACCCGACGAGCGAATACCGGGGCGAGGAAGTCCTCGAGCGCTATCTCGATCCGAATCTCGCATCCTATGGGGATGCTTCGTCGGCGAACGTGGACGCACAGTTTCCGCCGTTGAATGAGCACTACCGGTTCCGGCAGGTGAATCGCCGGCGGTTTGGGCCCTGAGGATGAATCATAAGAGGGCAAGAAGATGAAGAGCATGAGAATTGACTATTTCGAAGGCGGGAAGACGGGAGGCGCTGGGCAGCAGCGCGGGGCGGCGCTGATCATTCTGTTGGCGGTGCTGAGCTTGTGCGTGGTGTTGATGGTGGGCTTTTTATCGACGGTGCGCCAGGACTACAGTGCGTCGAGCGCGTATGCGGAGGGGGTGGAAGCCGAGCGTTTGGCGGCGACGAGCGTGGAGTTGATCAAGGGGCAGATCCGGCAGGCGACGGCGGATCCGGAGGTGGCGTGGATTTCCCAGCCTGGGCTGATTCGCACCTTTGATGCCGACGGGCAGAAGGACGTCTTCAAGCTCTACAGCGCTGAAGAGATGGTGCTGCGCGATGCGGGCAGTTACAATCCGGAGGACGAGGTGGTCAACGAGGTGCCCAACGACTG
>CAZCRA010000278.1:0-4356 GCA_964500945.1 uncultured Verrucomicrobiales bacterium
AGTCGCCGTGACGGTGCGTCCGTCGCCTCGCGTCCCCTCCTCTTCCCGCCGGCCCCCGTTGGGTCCCGACCCGGGGAAAGCGTCAGTCGGAAGTCCCATCTTCTTGGCACGGCGCTTCCAAAGCGTCCTCGCCCAGGCTTGCATGTCCTCCCGCGTGTCCACCTCGTCCACGATTTCCAGGCCCAGCAGCGTTTCCACGATGTCCTCCATCGTCACCAAACCCTGAAATCCGCCATACTCGTCCAGCACCAAAGCCATGTGACTCCGCTCCGCCACCAGACGCTCGAACGCGTGCGTCAGACTCGTCAGCGCAGGAAGCGATGGCACCTCCCGTAGCAGTTCGTGCATCTGCCGGTCGTGCTGGTCTCGCGCCGCCGCCAGCAGCACGTCGTCCTTCAACACAAAACCCTGAATCTCGTCCCGGTTCTCCCCGTAAATCGGCAGCCGCGAAAACGGCGTCTCGTCGTGCTTCTCCATGAACTCCCCCACCGTCGTGTCGCGCTGAAGGGCAAATACCACCACGCGCGGCGTCATCACGTCCCGGACCGTGTTCTCTCGAAGATGCAGCAGGTTGTGCAGGATCCGCGACTCGTCCTCGTGAAGTTTCCCTTCCCGCCGGCCCATCTCCGCCATGACTTTCAGTTCCTCCCGGCTGAACGCCGCCGCGTTGTGCCCACCCTTCGTGAAAAGCTCGATGACCTTCACCACCGGCGTCATCAACGTCGACAGCACCTTGAGGGACTCCGCCACCACCGGCGCCCACTGTCGCCAGTACCGCGCACCCAGGTTCTTCGGAATGATCTCCGAACCAATCAAAATCGCCAGCGTCATCAGCCCCCCGGCCAGCGCGTCCCATGTCCCACCGCCGAGCGCCGAGACCTGCGTCGCCACCCCCATCGACCCATAGGTGTGGGCGATCGTATTCAGCGTCAGGATCGACGTCAGCGGCCGGTCAATGCGCGTCTTGAGATCCTCCAGCGTTTGCCCGACCCGCGGCCGGGTCTTCCGCAAATTCGCCACGTAGGGACCGGTCACGCTCAGCAACACCGCCTCCCACACGGAGCAGCAGAACGACACGCCGATCGCCACGACGAAGAACGTGATCAGCAACGTCCAGGATCCCGATCCCGGGTCCACGTCTCCTCCTCCTCCAAAGCTCGCCGCCAGCAGCGTCAGGGCCATTTCGTCCACTGCCCCCATTCAAAACCCAAATCCCCGGCTTGCCTAGCGGGCTTTTGAAAAACCCAAGCGGACCTCCAAAAACCAAGGCGAGCCGCGAGCCAAGCCCCGGGCGTCAGGCCGCGGGGCTCTTCGCCGTTCACTCGAACACGGCCACTCTTTCGCGTTGGCAGCGATCCCGCCCTGCGCCAGACTCGGCCGCATGAAGAAACTCTGCTGCCTCGCTCTCTTCGTCGCCGCCTCGGCCTGCGCCGCGGACAAACAACGCACCTGGACCGATCCCGCCAAGGCCGCCGCGGAAGACCCCGACTTCCTCCTTCAAGGCGAATATGGCTCCAGCGAACCCGGTGCCGCCTGGGGCGTCCAGGTCGTGGCGCTCGGAGCCGGCAAATTCGACGCCTACCTCCTTGAAGCCGGCCTCCCCGGGCTCGGCTGGACCCGCGAGAAGCAGCGGATCAAGCTCTCCGGCACCCGCCAGGACGACGGCGCGGTCGCGCTTCAAAGCGGCGACGAAACCTGGAGCGCCACGATCCAAGACGGGCGCATCCGTGTGCTCAAAGGCGATGAGAATCCCGCCACCCTGCCCCGCATCGAACGCGTCAGCCCGACCATGGGCGCCGAACCGCCGGAGGGAGCCATCGTCCTCTTCGATGGCACGAACACCGAAGAGTGGAACCGCGGCACCCTCGAGGACGGACTCCTGAAAAACACCGATCCGCACACCAAACGGAAGTTCGGCAGCTACCAGCTCCACCTCGAGTTCCGCACCCCCTACAAACCCTTCGCCCGCGGCCAAGGCCGGGGAAATAGCGGGGTCTACCACCAGTGGCGATACGAAACGCAGGTGCTCGATTCCTTCGGCCTCGAAGGCGCCAGCAACGAAACCGGCGGCGTCTACAAAATCGCCGACAGCAAACTCAACATGTGCTTCCCGCCGCTGCAGTGGCAAACCTACGACATCGACTTCACCACCGCCCAGTTCGATGACGACGGGAATCTCACGGCCAATGCCCGAATGACCGTCCGCCTCAACGGCGTGATCGTTCAGGACGACCTCGAACTCCCCCGGACCACCGGTGGCGCACGCCTCAAAATCACCCCGGAACCCGGCCCCATCTACCTCCAGAGCCACGGGAATCCGGTCTACTACCGGAACATCTGGATCGTCCCCCAGTAGCCGCGCCAGCCCCAAAACGCGACCTCACGCCGGGTAGCCCATCTCCCATCCCTGACGCGGCTTCCGCCAGAGCATGGCGTTGGAGCCGTCGTGATTCGTGAAGCGTCCCTCTTTCAGGCTGTAGGTCAGTTTCTCTCCCACCATCGACGCCACCACGCCAGCCAGGAGAATTTCGGTCAGCCGGGCCGAGTAACCGAAGTGACTGCTGGGCGGTTCGCTGCCCGGATCCTTGGCCGCCCGCAGAAAATCACCGGTGTGGCCGCCTCGCACCCGGGGCACGAGTTTCTCCGGCTCACCCACCTCCGCGTGGAGGGTTCCAGGTAGCAGTTTCGCGCCCTGACAATGCCCGCCCGACACCATGAATCCCCGGTCGCCGTGATACACCGTGCCCTGCCCCGGCACCTCACCCTCGGGCATCCCCTCGATCGGTCCAGGCTTCGCACCGCCTTGATACCAATACATCGACACCGCCCCGCGCGGGCCTTCCGCCGGAAAATCCCACCGGAACACCGCGTCGACCGGGTGGCCTTCCTCATTCGCCCGGCCCTGCTCCGCTTCGACCTCGAAAGAGTCGACCTCCGTCAATCCCAACCCCCAGACCGCCCCGTCCAGCGTGTGGCAGGCCATGTCCCCAAGCGTCCACCCGCCCCGATGCAAGCCATCCGCAGCGCGGAGTTGGCTTTGGAACTCCGGACGATGCCCGGCGTGGTGAGAATCGTCAGGCCCCCGGTGCTTTGTTTGAGGAAAGATCGGCGTTTCATGGTCTTTGGCTGGCTTTGGTTCACGGAAAGCCTCACCCTTTCAGATCCTGAACCGTCTCGTCAAGCCGGGAGCGATCCGCCGCCTCACCCTGCCGCCCGCATCCCGCCTCGCAGCGCCCCCGCCGCCGTCGCCCCGTAATTCGCCTCGAAACACGGATGAATCGGACGGCTGTTGGGCACCGACAACCAAATCCGCAGGATGTGCCGCCGCCGCTCGGGATCAGGATCATCCGTAAAGCCCGTTCGCCGGTGCCAGGTGACCCAGTTGTTCAAAAACAGAAGGTCCCCCGGCTCCTGCCGAAACCGCACGTGCCGCTCCGGCTCCGCCGCCACCGTTTCCGCGAAGTCCAGGGCCTCCCGCTGCAGGGCAGTCATCGCCGGCGTGTCTTCCGAGGCATAAGCCCGCTCGATAAGCACTCGTAGAAACACCGAGGCGAAGTGCTCCTCCCAAAACGAAAACACCGGTTGCTCGCAGTAGGGCCGCTCGTTCCCCAAATCCACCGTGTGCCGCTTGTAGAGAAACGGCTCCATCAACACCGCCAGCAAATCCGGCCGCCGGCGCCGGATCTCGTTGTAGACGCTCATCGAGCTGACCACCTCATTCTCCCCACCCTCCATCGCCGGTTGCACACAGAGAAACGCGATCACGTCGCAGCGGTCCGTGTGGAACGAGAGCTTCTCCCGCGTGTTCGGCCCCCGGGCCCGGGGATCCGAATCGGCAAATCCCGCGTCGCACACGCTGAACACCTGCGTCCCCTCCGCATCCTGCGACAACGGAGTGCCCACCCGCTCCGAAAGCCGCAGAAAGATCTCCCGAAGCGCCTCGACCGAATGGTTCGAAGGATCAAACCCTCGCAGGATCGTGGCCCCCGCCCCCTCCTCCAGCGACCGCTGAATCCCGCTCAGCCGCGGCGCGCATCGCTCCAGGGCACGCACCGGCTCCTGCAGCCGGCCCAGTCCCTCCAGCTCCTCTCCCGTCCACGACTGCTCCCAGTCGTCGCGTTCCAGCAGCGTCTCGCGATCCCAAACCGCGGGATGTTCCAATGGGCCGGGGAAATTCGAAGCGTCCATGGTCACGACCCCACCCCGGCCCCGGCCTCCGGTCAAGCCGACGTCCGGACTTTTCCGGGCAAGTGGGCTGACAGCTGGCTTTCGGCCGAAATCTCCCGTAGCCTCGAGGCATGAAGGGGACCTCTAAAAACCAGCGCGAGCCGCGAGCCAAGCCTTGGGCGTCAGAGC
>CAZCRA010000279.1:0-4299 GCA_964500945.1 uncultured Verrucomicrobiales bacterium
TGGCGCGAGGCCATCCGGCGAGACGACATCGACATCGTCGACATCGCACTTCCGACGCACCTGCATCACGAAGTGGCCATCGAAGCGGCGCGGGCAGGGAAACACTTGTTTTGCGAGAAGCCGTTTTGCATGACGGTGGCCGAGGCGGAGGAGATGGTGGCCGAGGCGCGCAAGGCCAGTGCGGTGCACTATTTGAACCACAACTATCGGCGCTGTCCGGCGGTGAGTCTGGCGCGAAAGCTGATCGAGGAGGGGCGGTTGGGCCGGATTTTTCACTGGAGAAGCGCTTACCAGCAAAGTTGGCTCATCGATCCCGAGGCGCCGATGCGCTGGCAGTTACGTGAGGAAACCGCCAAGGCGGGCCCGCTGTGGGATCTGCACTCGCACACGGTCGACCTGGCCCATTTCCTGATCGGCGACCTATTGGCGGTCACGTGTCAGACCTCTCAATTCATCGAGGACCGGCCCTCGGAGACCGAGCCGGGCGGACGGGAACCGATGGGCGTCGAGGACTCGGCCATGATGATGGTGGAATTCGAGAACGGCGCTGCTGGTTCTTTTGAAGCGACGCGGTTCGCGACGGGCCGGCGGAACCGGAATGCCTTCGAGATTTCGGGGAGCGACGGCGCGTTGGCCTGGGATCTGGAGGACATGAACCGGCTGAAGTTTTTCGATAACACGCAGTCGGCTTCCGTGCAGGGTTGGAGCGACATTTTGGTGACCGAACCGGAGCATCCGTACGCGAACTGGTGGCCGCCCGGGCATATCATCGGTTACGAGCACACGTTTGTGCACGCCGTGGCGGATTTCCTTCACGCCGTGGCGGGGCGGAACGCGATTCGGCCCGACTTCGAGGACGGCCTGAAGATCACGCGCGTTTTGGAGGCGGCGCTGCGCTCGGCGGAGAGCGGGCGCCGTGAGCGGGTGGGCTGAGGTCGTCAGCGGGGGCTGTTCGTCATTTTCCTGGCCCGCTGGAGGGCGCGGTCGGAGCTGGAGCTGCCCGGGGTGACGGTGCGGCCAATGGCCTTGGCGGTTCCCGACATGGCGCCGATGCCGCTGCGGGCCATGCCGCAGCCGGTGAGGGTCAAAGGGAGGGCACAGAGGGCAAGAATGAAACGACGGCTCATGGCGTGGATTCAAGCGGATCGCGAGGGGCGCTGTCAAGCGGCGTCAACGGGGAGTCTCACCGGACGACGCGAGCGGAACCGCCGGCCATGATTTTCTCGACTTCGGGAAGCGTTGCCATGGAAGTATCGCCCGGAGTGGTCATGGCGAGGGCTCCGTGCGCGGCGCCATACTCGACGGCTTTCCCGGCATCGCCATGGGTCAAAAAGCCGTAGATGAGGCCGGAGGCGAAGCTGTCTCCGCCGCCGACGCGGTCGAGGATCTCGAGTTTTTCGTAGGCGCGGGCGCGGTGGAACTGGCCGGCGTGCCAGCAGACGGCGCTCCAATCGTTGACGGTGGCGGTGTGAACGCCTCGCAGGGTGGTGGCGACGGCTTTGAAATTGGTAAATTCGGCCGTGGCGCGTTCGATCATCTTTTCAAAGGCGGTGACGTCGAGAGCACTGAGGTTATCGTCGACACCTTCCACCTCGAAGCCTAGGCAGGCGGTGAAATCCTCTTCGTTCCCGATCATCACGTCGACGAAGGGGGCGATGCGACGGTTGACCTCCCGGGCTTTTTCCTTGCCGCCGATGGCTTTCCAGAGGGAGGGGCGGTAGTTCAGGTCGTAAGAGACGATGGTGCCGTGCTTTTGAGCGGCCTGACAGGCTTCGACGGTGATTTCGGCGGTCGATTCGGACAGGGCGGCGAAGATTCCGCCGGTGTGAAACCAGCGCGCGCCGGCCTGGCCGAAAACGGCGTCCCAATCGACGTCGCCGGGCCGGAGCTGAGAGGCGGCCGAGTTTCCACGGTCCGGGCAGCCGACGGCGCCGCGAATGCCAAATCCCCGCTCGGTGAAATTCAGACCGTTTCGGACGGAGCGACCGATCCCATCGTAGTCGCGCCAAAGGATGAACCGGGTATCGACACCGCCCTGGAGGATGAAGTCCTCGATGAGACGGCCGATTTGGTTGTCGGCGAAGGCGGTGACGACGGCGGTGCGGAGGCCGAAGCATCGACGAAGACCGCGGGTGACGTTGTATTCGCCGCCGCCCTCCCAGGCGTCGAACCGTCGTGCGGTGTGAATGCGGGTCTCGCCGGGATCGAGGCGGAGCATGATTTCACCGAGGGAAACGCAGTCGAATTGGCAGTCGGAAGCGGGACGAGTCTGGAGCATGGCCATGGGTTTTTGGTGGCTTTTCGGGGTGAAAATCAGAAGGGGTTGGCCTGAATGACGTCGGGATCGCCCTTGATGAAGTTCACCAGGTTCAGAGTGGCGCGCGAGGCTTGTCGCACGACGCTTTCGTAAGTGCGCGAGCCGATGTGAGGGGTGACGACGCAGTTCGGCGCGGTGAGGAGCGGATGATCCGGGTGGGGCGGTTCTTCATCGAGAACGTCCGTGCCGTAACCGCCGAGGCGACCCGAGGAAAGGGCCTCGACCATGGCCGGGGTATCGACGAGTTCGCCACGGGCGCAGTTCAGGACGATGGCGCCCTGTTTCATGGTGGCGATGGACTCCGCATTGATCATGCCGCGAGTTTCGTCGCTGAGGAAGCAGTGGAGGGAGACGACGTCGGCGTCGCGGAGGACGGCGTCTATGCTCTCGCGCTTTGCGACGCCGTGGGTTGTGGCGAAAGCGTCGTCCCAGTAGAGGTCATAGGCGATGACGGGCATGCCGAAAGCGTTCGCGCGGATGGCGACTTCCTTCCCGATCCGGCCGAGGCCGATGATTCCGATGGTTTTGCCCATGATCTCGTGGCCGGTGAGGCGCTTCCACTCGCCTTGCCGGGCGGCTGCGCCCACGGTCACGATGTGTTTCGAGAGGGCGAGGAGGAGACCGAAGGTGTGCTCGGCGACGGTGGTGTGATTCACGCCCGGGGTGAAGAGGACGGGTAGGCGTTGAGCCGTGGCGTGGGCGACGTCGATTTTGTCCAGGCCGATGCCGTATTTGCTGATGACTTTGAGGCGGGGCCGGGCGCGATCGATGACTGCGGCGGTGATGGCGTCGTCGCCGCAGAGGAAGGCATCGAAATCCCCGGCGAGATCGAGCATCCGTTCTTCTGGCAGGGGGCCGCGTTCTCGAACGACCTCCCAGTCCTGGGCGGCGAGGAGGTCGTGGTGAGAACCTGGGGTGTCTTGGTAGGACGTGGTGGTGAGAAGAACGCGGGTGGCCATGTTTGGATGAAATGGCTACGCGAGCGCCGGATCGATTTCAACTTTCGGGAAGGAGAAGGCCGGCCGAGATTTGGGGCGGATGGAGGTGGACTATCTCATCGTGGGCCAAGGTCTGGCTGGGACTTGTGTGGCGTGGCGTTGCTGGGAGCGGGGAAAACGGTTCCTGGTGGTGGATCCCGGGGAGCGGGATGGGGCCTCGCACGTGGCGGCGGGCTTGATCCAACCGCTGACGGGAAAGAAGCTCAACCCCAGCTGGCGCTATGCCGAGTTATGGGAAGAAGCCCTGGGGTTCTACCGGCGGATGGAGGCGCTGCTCGAGGAGAGGTTCTTCGACGAACTGGAGGTGCTCCGCTACTTTGAAGATGAGACGCAGGTAGGGCATTGGAAGGAGCGTTCGGAGCGACCGGAGGTGGCAAGATTCTGGGATGGGCTCCCAGCAGGAGCGGAGCGCTTTGGCGATGGCGTCCTGGTGCGTCCGGCCGGGAGGTTGAGAGTGGCGACCTTTCTGGAGACCTCCAGGCGCTTTTTTGTCGAGGGAGGCTGTTTGAGGGCGGAGCGTGTGGAAGGCAGCGAGGTCGAAGATGGGGTGGACGTGGTGCGTTGGGAGGACGTCCGGGCCGGGCAGGTGATCTGGTGTCAGGGCGCCGCGGTCAGAGGTTCCGGACCCTTTGCGGATCTGCCGGTTCGAGGAGCGCACGGGGTGATTCTCGAGCTGGAGATTCCCGGATTGAGGGAGGAAGGCCGAGTGTTGCACCGGGGGAAGTGGCTCGTGCCGGGGGGGGACGGTTCTTTTCGCGCAGGATCGAGTTTCCGATGGTCGACCGGCCCGGGGGTGGAGGACACGAGGGATGGGCGGGAAGAAGTGCTGGAAGCGATCCGGGAGTGGCTGGGCGAATCGATGGGCGTGGCCGGTGTGAGCGATGGGGTTCGGCCGATGGGACATCATGGGCGCCCGTGGCTGGGGCGGCATTGGGGGCGGCCGCAGCATGCGTGTGTGGACGGCTTGGGGGCGAAGGGCGCGCT
>CAZCRA010000280.1:0-1121 GCA_964500945.1 uncultured Verrucomicrobiales bacterium
TCTTTTCTCTCTTGGTCATGGCTCATTGCCAGGTTAAACGCGGAACTCGCCAAGAATTTCGATAGTCGACCCCGAAACTACCCTACAACTCAAGTTTGATGGACTACTAGACCGAGGGCCTCTTCTGGAACTCGTGGAGCAGAAAATCCAGAATCTCTTCCAGGTCGTTCGACGACCCTTCTCGGTCCGTGATCGATGAACGCGCCGTGTATCCGCCGACCGGATCAGCCACGAAGACGCCGATTCGACGGAAATTCGCTTTCACCGTCCATTCATTGTCGCCGCTCTGGCGATACGTCACCCGCCTCACCTTGCCATTCTTCCCCGGTAGACCATCGCCGTCTTTGCCCACCACGAGATCCTGCCGGGGCAGCTCCAGACTGGCACCGCAGTGATCGGTCCGTCCCGTGCGTCCTGTGTCCTCGATCCACGCCGTCACATCGCACACAGCGGAAACGGCGTCGCTCGGGTAGTTTTCCGCATAAACCGTGACCGTCTCGGTTCGGACCGCCCCCTTCCGGAACGTCACATACTCGTTGACGTTGACGCGGCGTTTCGCACCGGATTTGTCGGTCAAGGTGATCTTGCCGGTCAGCTTCGCCGTGTCGTCGGTGAGGTTGAGCCGAAGATCGGCCCGCATGACCGCATAGATCGCAAAGCCTTTCGAGGTTTCCGTCGTTCGACAGACGACCGAGATGGATTCCGCCGCCGAGCCGAAGCTGGGAATGGCGAGGGTGCCAAGCACCAGGGAAGTGGTTAGAATAGGTGGGAGGGATTTCATAAGGTTTGGGTTATCTAAGTTATTGGATTGGAGAATCCAGGTCGCCGGGAAATGGAGCCCAGCTCTGGATCCGACCTATGACGCAACCCCGCCTGCCACTGGCGAAATTTGTCCAAGAAATCTGCCGCCCTCGCTTCGTGCCGATCCGCACCTACTCGTTCGTGCCCGGCAGCACCAACCCCGGCGGCAGCGATTCGCCAAACAAACTCACCCAGTCCGATTTGCGTATTGCGACGTGCCGTTCGATCGGCAGGATCCGGTTCGGCGGCACTTCTGATTTCCGCAGCTTGGTCGCGATGCGCCCCCGCAGCCCCTTCGGCACGTCGAGGTTGCGGTCATC
>CAZCRA010000280.1:1131-4244 GCA_964500945.1 uncultured Verrucomicrobiales bacterium
CATCCACGACTCGCGCCGCCCGCAAGAACAATTGTCGCAGCTCCACCCGCTCCGGCCCTTCCCACTCCACCTCTTTGACCAGCTCCCACACCTGCTCCACCGCCGAAGCCGGAGGCACGGTTTCCGCCCCCGCATAAGCCGGCGCCCGGTTGAGCAGCTGCCCCAACGCCGCCCAGTAGGGCTCGGCGGACCGGTTGGCGTTCATGCACGCCGACGCCTTTCCGATCAGCACGTCCGCGACCTCCGTTTTCCGCTCCGCGCTCAATCGTTCCAGGGCTCCCAGCAGGCGCACGGCCTCGGCCGGAACCTTCTTCCCCGCCTCACGAACGCGCGGTAGCGTTTCCCCACACAATGTCTCCTGCCGCTCCCGGTCCAGCCCGCCAGCCACCCGCCGCCACAGCACGTCGGCGTTCAACTGCATCGCCTTTCCAGGATACCAAAACCCATCTTCGTGAAACTCCCAAAGCTGATCCATCCGGAGTTCATCGAGCTGAACCCCATATCCCGGCCGCAGGATCAACCCGGCAAAACTCGCCCAGCTCTCCTCGTGATCGAAGGAGTGTTCCCGGTCATGGAAACACTCGTGGACCCCCGGCCAAAGCGCCCTCAACAGCGCCGCGTTCCATTCCCCTTTCCCCACGTGGAGCACCCTCTCCAGACTGTTCACCAGCTTGGCCGGCGTCAGTGGATCACGCTTGGACCAAGGGTTCTTGAACAGCTTCTTGATCCTCTCCTGCGCCGCGGCCAAGTCCTCTTCCGAGACATTCGGCTCCAGAACCACCCTCTCCCCGGCATCCCCGCCTCCCGTCGAGCTCTCGTGTTTCAACTCGAACCTGAGCGGCCAGCGCACCGCGTCGTCCTCCGCGGCAACGCATTCGATTTGCAGCAACCCCAAGGCATTCAATCGGCTGCTTAGAGCCACGGGTAGCACCTCTCCCGCTCCGGCGTCCCGGCGGTCGATCCGGGTCTCCAACGCAGGCAGCGACACAAATTCGCCCGGCTTACTCCCGAGCGCATTCACCACCGAACCGGCATCGTCTTTCCGTTTGGCCGAGCTGAAAACCCGGAAGTGCACCGGCTGATTCACCCGCACCTGCAGTCCCAACGCGTCGACCCGGACTTCCTCCTCCTGCGGCGTCCCTTTCGGTAGCACGCAAACCAGTGATTCCGAGGCCGCTTCCTCCCGCTCCGGCCCCCCACCGCCGGTTTCCGCCGCGACGTATAGCGATCGCGCTGCACCAGCCTCGATTCGCGCCGCATTTTGATCCAGCAGCAGCCCATACCGTGCCGCACCCCGCGCCACGGCCAGCGCCGGCTCGGGATTCGCCAACACCACCGGCGCCACCCCACCCTGCCAGTCCTCCACCAAACCGACGATCCGGTCCCGGAGCGACGCCGGTTGCAAGGTCCCGCCGTTGAAGAGCACCGCATCGATCGCCGGATGGCCTCGCAGGAAATCCGCCAGGTAACGCGTCACGCCGCTATCCGCCGCATAGGCGAGCCCCATCTCGCGTAGCGCGGCTTTGGTCCGTTCCGGCTCGGCCTCGGGACCACACTTCGGGAAGAACCCGTCCAGAACCAGCCCGTGAACCTCATGGGGAGTGACTTCGGCTCGCAACGTCGAACCCATGAGGCTCGATCCACGGCCTGGCAGCGTCAGGGCCAGAGGTTCCTCCCCGGCTTGTCCTCCCAGGATCCTCTCCTTCGCATCCCGGCACTGCGCCAACAGAAAGCTCCACTGGTCCCGGCTCAGCGATTCCTCCCCAAAACGCGGCTCTGCCAGGTGCGCGATGGCCAGGTCGATGTTGTCGCCCCCGAGGAGAATGTGGTCGCTCACCGCCACGCGCCGGATCCGCGGGAGGCGACGCCGTTTGCCCAGGCGAATTTCGAACAAGCTGAAATCGGACGTGCCACCGCCGATGTCCACCACCAGCACGTGATGCGGCCGCTCGCGCAATTCGCGCAAGGTTTCCTCCAAGGTGTTCTCCGTCTCGTGCGCCTCGAGCCAACGGTAGAACGCGGCCTGCGGCTCCTCCAACAACCGGGTCGAATCCGGCAAACCACCGTCTCGCGCCGCGTCCAGCGTCAGCCGCTGAGCCGCCGCATCGAAAGAGGCCGGGACGGTCACCGTCACGATCTGCTGCGAGAAGAGCGATTCCGGATGCCCCTTGTTCCAGGTGTCGCGGAGGTAATTCAGGAGCAACGCCGAGGCGTGCACCGGCGAAATCTTCTCCGTCTCCACCAAATCCTCCGCGCCCCAGGGAAGAAAGCCGGCGGTCCGGTCCATGCCGTGGCTGCAAAGCCACGATTTCGCCGAGTGAACGACCCGCCCCGGTGTCCGCTCGGCTTGCTGCCGGGCGAACCGTCCGACGATCCAATCCCCCCCACCCGACTTCCCAAGGATCTGCGCCCGTTCCGATTCCGGAGGCCGATACAGAAACGACGGCAGCGTCGCCTCCGAGCGCAGCGAAGTCGCACTCTCCCATTGCGGGATCTCGACCACCTCGGAAACGGCGTCCTTCGCGCCCAACGCCACCGCCGCCAACGCGCAATTCGTCGTTCCAAGATCGATACCGATGCTGTAGCGGGGAGCAGGAGCCGTCATGGGTTAGGGCTGGCGAAACAAAGGGCCGGACGCTACCACGCCGCCCCTGCGCAAACAACCGCCGCAGCCCTCTCCCCTCGACGGAACCATGCTGGGTGAAGCCAGTGTGCCTCATTCCCCATGGGATGCAGTCGCACTCCGTCATCATTGGTCTGCGGGTAGCGCCACGCTTTGGATGAGAGATTGAGGATGAGAGAATGCCGGTTGCCGATTGTTGATGGTGCAAAATCCCACTTCCCAGCTCAACGTAGCGACGCCGCTCCGCTGCCTTAGGCAGGACCCGCAAATTCAGCTCCCCCTCCCGGACCGTCCCCTTCCGGCGGAGTCGAGTAGACCGGGGCCTCCTGTGCTGCTGAAAGCAACGCAGTTGGTCCCCGGCCCCTCTCAGAACCGGACAAGCGGATTTCCCAGCATCCGGCTCCTCACATCAGACTTCTGGCTGCCTCATGTTCATGCCACGTCATAAACGTGGTGATAGAGTGAGTTGAAGGTCGTCCTCACGCTTGTC
>CAZCRA010000281.1:0-4231 GCA_964500945.1 uncultured Verrucomicrobiales bacterium
GATGGGACGACTGTGCGGATTCCGGTGACGGCAAATCCGTGACGCGCTGGCGGAAACGGACCCGAAGAGGTAAACCTCTATCGTTTCTGTTCGTTATTTGATAAGGAAGGGGGAACTAGTGGTCAGTAAAAAGATTTCGACATGCGAAGCCGATTCGTCAGAAGGTTGTGACTCACCCCATCCTTCCCAGAATTTCCCACCGCCATGAAGCTCAACCTGACCCACCTATTGGCTGCCGCCTTTTTCGCCCTGGTGACGCTCCCCGTCCCAGGCATCGCCGCCGACCCCGAACCAGTGGACCGGGAGGACTTCACCGCACTGATCGAAAACTCGCCCTTTCTCCGGCCCCTCGATCTCTCCCAAACCATCGTCATCACCGGGATCGTGGAAGGAGAGAACCAGTTGATGGCTACCCTGCGCAACCGCGAGACGAACGAATCGCATCTCGCCTCGCTCGAACCGGACAGCGGTGAATGGCGGATCCTGGAACTCGAGGGCGACCGCTCGAATCCAGAATCGCTCACCGCGCGGATCGCGGGCCCGGCCGGACAGGTGTTTTCCGCCCGATTCGACGCGAAGCAGTTCGCTCCCCCCCCTCCCAGTTGGCGCTACACCTCAAAACTTTCTCAGGAGCAGAAGGAGCGCGTCGTGGAGCAGGCGCGTGACTACCGCAGCGGCATTTCCGGCGACGGCTACCGCGGTCCGCCACCGCCGGAGTTGGTCGAGAAACTGTCGCGGCTCTCGCAATCTCAGCGCGAACGGATCATCGCCAGGATCGCCGAGTTGCGGAACCAGGGCGCAAGCAGCGAGTCCCGCCGGGAAGCCATCGCCAGCATGGCCGACCGCGCCCTCGGTGAGCGACGCTAATCGAAATGCGGCAGTTGGACGGCATCGTTGAGCAAATTGGGGACAACGTGATCGGCACCGGAAGACAGCCCGAGATCCTGGCGCAAAGTCAGTCTGAGAGCCACGAGAGCTGCTGATGGTTGAGAGATTCAAGACGCACCCGGCTGAAGTTCCCTGCGCTTCAAAAATCGAAAATCATCAATCATCAATCATCAATCCCCGGCCATAACCGGTCGCCCTCCCGCATTTCTCGCTGTCACTCTGCCCGGAAGTGGCTTTGGTCCGGGGCATGGAACTTCTGAAGGTTCACGACCTCGTCATTCGACGTGGTGAAACGCGCATTTTGGACGGGATCACCTGGACGGTCGCGCAGGGCAGGCACTGGGCCGTGCTGGGGGCCAATGGTTCGGGCAAAACCTCGCTCCTCAACACGCTCTCGGGCTTCTTCCCTCCCACCTCCGGTCGGGTCGAAGTCCTCGGCCGGGTCTATGGCGAGAGCCTTTGGAGCGAACTGCGCGAGGTGATTGGTGTGGTCAACCACACGGTGGCCGACTGGATCCGTCCGGACGAAACCGCCTTGGAGATCGTGGTTGGCGGCCTCCATGCCCAAATCAACTACTGGGGTCGCGTGACCAAGAAGGACCGCGAGACGGCCATGGACATCCTCAACGAGTATGATCTCGCCTACGCGGCCGATCGTTCCTGGCTGCAGCTGTCCCAGGGGGAACGCCAGCGAACCCTGATTTGCCGCGCGCTAATGGCCGACTACCGGATGCTCATCCTCGACGAACCTTGCGTCGGTCTGGACCCCGTCGCCCGCCAAAGTTTTCTGCGCTTCATCGAAACCCTGACAAGCAGCCGCGCCCCAAACGCCCCTGCGCTACTCCTCGTGACCCATCACGTCGAGGAAATCACCCCCGCGTTCACCCACGTCCTCGTCATGAAGGAGGGGAAAGTCGCGGCGGCCGGACCGAAACCGAAGATCCTGCGCTCCGAAGTGCTGAGCGACGCCTTCGGGGCGGAGGTCATCGTCCGGCATCGGAAAGGCAGATACGGGCTCGACGTCCTCACCCCGTAGCGCGGGCGCTCTGGCCGCAGGTGCGGGCTCCTTTCAACCCTCTCCCTCGTTCTCGATCCGGTTCCGTTCGATCTCGTAATCGTTGATCAGCTCCTCGAGCTTCGTTTCGAATTGATCGGTCAGGCTGAATAGATCGCTCACCCGGTCCGCGAAGTCTTTTTGGTGAAGTTCATCCTCTATCTCCATGGAGAGCTGCGCGAGCCGTTCGATGCGCGCTTTGGCCCTGAAAGACATCTGTTTGAACTGCTCCAGGTGAGCGTTCATTTGATCGACCGTACTTTTCTTCTGTTCTTCCATTTCTAAATCCTACGGTCAAAACCAGGAGAGGGCGAGCTTCCCACCGCCCGAACGGTTTCGGCCGTCAGTCATTGGAAGCCGCCGGGGCATCGCGCACTTCGACGCGGAAAGCATCGCCCTCGGCCGTCGGCTTGACCTGAAACATGAGTCCGTCCATCCCTTTCAACCTCACCTCCCGCGACTCGCCCGGCGCCATTTCCAGCGCGGAGTGCCCATGTCCCCACGACTTGAAACGGCTTTCTTCCCCCGCGACCCGCTCCCCTTCGATGTGGGTCGTTCGCAAAACGAGGGGTTTCCCCGGCGCCCCCTCCCCATCGTCGTCGATAAACGGGCGCGATCGGTAGACGATCAGGCCGGATAACCGGTTCGCCCCCGTCCGGACCACAAACGGTTCTCCCATGCGTCGCTCGAAGGAACCGCCGGGGTTCACCTCGTCCGCCTCCAGCACCCGGAAGGCCTCCCGTTCCGGCTTTGAAAGCGACAACGCCACCAGCAGAGGGTCGCTCACCCCCTCGTGATCGTGATCGTCGCGATCCAGCCGTTCTCCAAGGTTCTCCAAATCGTCCCGAAGCGTCTCTGGGGTGACGCGCCAGACGGAGCGGAAACACGCCATGCGATGAAGTTCCCGAGCCGTCTCCTTCGCGCGAAAGTTCACTTCCAGAAGGTCAGCGGCCCGGTAAAGCTCCTCGGCCGACAGCGCCGGTGCCGCGGCCCGAACAGCCTCCACCAACCCGGGGAAGTCCGGCTGCCAACCCAGCAACGCCGGCATCAGGGCCACCTGCGAGGGATCCGGATCATCGTTTAGGAGCGCTTCGATGAGCGGGGGACGGTCACGAATCGGCGTCAGGCGCTGGTGAACCACCAGGTAAACCCGCCCTGAGGAGGCCTCATCTCCCGCGCTTCCCTGGAACTCGATCGAGTCGCTCCAACCCGTCCCGATGCGCACCCGCGCATTCCGCTCCGCTTGTTCGAAATCGACGTAGCTGATGCCCTCCCCATCCTCGCTGAGGCGAATCCGGTCGCGCTCCCATCCCTCCTCCGCCAGCTCGCGTTCGATTCCATCGAAGAGCTCCTCCGGGGCCTCGCCGGAACTAAACCGCCACCACGTCACGTTTGGCGTCAGAAGCGAACGCTGCGAAAGGAGTTCCTCCGCGCCGTGCTTCCGCAGAAACCCAAAGTCCGGCGCCGGCTCCCACGCGGGATAAAATGGCTCCGGCAGCGCGGGAAGCACCGGCGCTTCGCTCCGGCGATCCGCCAACCGGTCACGGACCATTTCGAAAAGCTTTTCGCCCATCTTCTCGGCGATCCGCGCCTCGGCTCCCCGGTCCTTTCCCCAACCGATCCTGAACGAGCGCGCCTCCACACTTCCCTCGAAATGCCAGGACGGGAGCGGAGGTCCCCCTTCCTGGGATCCAGGATCGAAAGCTCCGAGAAAACCCGACCCTCCCATCACGCGCAACGCCGGGTGGACGTCGCCTTTGGCGATTTTCGGGCCTGCGACGTCTTCGAGCTTCAGCCTCACGAACAGATCCGGCGCCAGCGACCCCGGTTCCGGCCCACTCCCTGGCGGATAAACCGTGACCTGCTCGAAATGCGGAAGCCGGTCGAGTTGTCGCACGAAATGGCTCGCCACCCAGTGAAGAACCGGTTCGTCCTGCTCCAGGAAAATCCCCATGTGTCGCATCGGCACCCATTCGTGATCGCTCCCAGACCAACCGGAAGTCTGGAAGACCGTGAGGAAGTCCCCGCTCAATGCGCCAGTCCCTCCCGCCGGCGGTGGTTTCGAAACCGGCGCGCCTTTCGGAACGGGCAAAAACCTTCCGTAGGGCAGCTCGCCCGTCTCACGCTCAAAGCGAGCGGGCTCCCCAAAGACCACATCGTCTGCGGCTTCTGCACGGACCGTCCATGGGTTCGCCACCACCCAGAAGGCAACCACCCGCAGGGCAGCGCGGGCGATTCGCGTGAAAAGTTTCGGTATCAAATTGGGCTGGACGACGGTCAAACGCGTCT
>CAZCRA010000282.1:0-4166 GCA_964500945.1 uncultured Verrucomicrobiales bacterium
GGCGCCCGCCACGGCGGAGGGCCGCGTCGCCCACGCGGCCCGCCTAGTCCTCGGGCGCGAACCTCTCCCGGATGAGCTTCCCGTGCTCGTCGAGCAACTCGAAACCCACGGCAAAGCCAACCTCGCCCGTCTCCTATTCAACCTCAACGCCTTCGTCTATGTCGACTGACGAATTCACCAATCGTCGCAATTTCCTCGGAACCCTCGGCAGCTCCTTCGCCGGTCTGGCCCTGAGCGATCTCCTGGCCCGGGACGGCGTCCTGGGTGAACGCCTCCATCATCCGCCCAAAGCGAAGCGGGTTGTGCAGCTCTTCATGGCCGGGGCCGCCAGCCACGTCGACACCTTCGATTTCAAGCCGCTCCTGAAGCAGAAGAATGGCGAGGCGTGGGACCCTGGCGAAACGGTAGAACTGTTCCAGAGCACTCCGGGCGCGACCTTTGCCAGCCCCTGGGAGTTCAAGCCCTACGGCGAGTCCGGCAAGATGATGAGTGACATCGTCGCGCCGCTGGGTGACGTCGTCGATGACATCGCCTTCATTCACAATGTAGAGGGCAAGACCGGCGTCCACAGCCAGGGCACTCTCCTCCAAACCACCGGGTTCGATTTCCCCGGCTTCCCCAGCGCCGGTTCCTGGGTGAGCTATGCGCTCGGGAGCGAGAACGAAAACCTGCCGGGGTTCGTTGTCCTGCCCGACCACCGCGGTTTCGCTTCGAACGGAGCCAAAAACTGGTCGCCGGCCTTCCTTCCGGCCGAACACCAGGGCACCGTGATCCGGCCGGGCGAACCCGAACCCATCGCCGACCTCTTCGCCCCGGAGAGCGACTTCATCACGCCTGAAAGCGATCGCTCCGGTCTCGACGCCCTGGCCAAGCTCAACGCCCACCACGCCTTGCTCCGCCCAGGCGACGATCGTCTTTCTGCCCGCGTCCGCAGCTACGAACTCGCCGCCGCGATGCAGCTCAGCGCGACCGACGCGCTCGATGTCTCGAAGGAGCCGCAATACATCAAGAACATGTATGGCCTCGCGCCCGAAGGTGCAGGCGTCGATGACTCCGGCCCGATCAATGAGAAAGCCGAGACCGAGTTCTTCGGTCGAAAGTGTCTCGTCGCCCGTCGCCTCCTCGAGCGCGGCGTGCGCTTCGTCCAGGTGTGGAGCGGCAACGACAATGGCTTCCCCCGCCGCAACTGGGACAGTCACGGAGACGTGGAGCGCGACCACGGACCGCTCGCTCTGGGGATGTCACGCGGAGCCTCCGCCCTCATCCAGGATCTCAGGCAGCGCGGTATGCTGGAAGACACCATCATCCTCTGGACGACCGAGTTCGGACGCATGCCCTGCTCCCAGGGAAGCCAGGGCCGGGACCACAACCCTTTCGTGTTCACCAACTGGCTCTGCGGCGGAGGGATCAAGGGCGGAACTTATGGCCAAAGCGACGAGTGGGGTTTCAAACCGCTCGACCGAAACCATCCGGCCCACGTCTACGACATCCACGCCACCCTCCTTCATCAGTTGGGCATCGATCACGAACGGCTCACCGTCCGGAACAACGGCATCGACCGCCGCCTCACCGACGTCCACGGACGTGTCATGCGGGAGATGCTGGCGTGAAGGAAGGGGCTTTGAACCAGACGGGAAGACCCAAATCTTCCACCTCTTCTCCGTGCTCTCTGCGCCTCCGTGTGCGAACTCCACGCTCCCTGGCGCCTCACCATGACACGAGATTTCTCCTCCGCCAGAAACTGGTTCAGCAGGCGGTGCCGCGCACCTGAACGGGGGATCAAATTTGGACAAGGATGGGAACAAATCACGGTTCTGGCATTGGCACTCCCCGCGGATCCGCCAGCTCCAAATGCTCGGGACGGTCGTTGACCCCTCGAACGCGAAGGTGCGCCAGACAGTATTCCAGCATCGCCTCCCTGACTTTCAGCGTCAGACGGCCACCCTTCATGCCGTAGTCGCGCTCGATGGCTTGACGTTGGGCCTTATCCAGGGAGCGATTCGGAACCAGTTCGACTTCGACGAAGCGCTGCCAAGCTTCGTCGTCCACCGGCGGCTTGAAAGGCTCTCCAGGCCACTCAGCTTCTTCGATCCGGCTGAGCACAAAATCTTTGAAGACCTCATCCTCGAAACACCATGCCCGTGCGTGCCAACGGTAGCCATCGTGGCCCAGGGCGTGAGGGGCGATTTCCCGCATCGCCGCGCGACTGCTGCGGACCGACCAATAGCGGATTTGAACCCGGCGCGCGCCGCTCACCGCCAGAAAAAGGTGACGCTCCACCTGCGCCGGCGCAAACCGCATGGGAACGACCGAAAGATCGACCCTGGTGTCCGCTCTCTCGCCTGGGCTACCTAACACCGGGGCGGGAGAACGTTCGCCGAGAAACTGGCGGATCGCGTCGCCCAGATGCGGCTCGTGCAGGACACAATTCATCGACGGGCTCGATTCGTAGCGCTTGGCCTTGAGGTTGTAGGCCAGGGCGCCGGGGTTCAGTTGCTGGTAGAGCTGGAGATCGGCCGAGGCCTGGGCGGCGGAGATGCCGAACACCTCGCGGAGGTCGCTCCGGTTCACCGCTCCCTGCCACCAAGCCACGCGCTCGAGGAAGGCGAGCCGTTCACGCACGGCCCATTGATCGCGATTGCTGACGTTACCCATGGGGGAAGGGGGAGAAAAGGGGGCGCTGGAACCATCGTTCTACTTGACGCATCGTGAAAAACGCCGGACAAAGGAGTGCGTCGTTTTCAACGATTGGTTCCGTTGGATGGACGCACCATTTCTTCAGCTTCTTCAAACCGTCAACTTCCTTGAACTTTCTCCCGGGCTGGACGGGGAGCGTGCCTCCGCCTTCCCGCCTGGCTTGACCCGCTCCTCATCCTGCCCGAAAGCGAAGCCGGAACGCCTGCCCTCATGAACTACGACCAACTCCATCACGCCGTCCAAAACGCCGCCGGGCTCCGGCTGCGCCTTCGTCTCCAGCCTCTTTACGGAGCGGGAGAAATTGTCTTCCCCTGCACCGTGGCGGGAGGGAAATACCAGATCTCGAAACGCCGTATCCCGGGCTATCCGGAATCGGTCGATTGCGCGGTGCTGGATAGCGTCCAGAGCCAGGCCAACCGGATGGAGGAAGCCCTGCTGCGGGACATTCGCGCGGAGAAAATCTTCATTCCGCACGTCGTCACCGATTTCGCCGGGGTCAAGGGGCTCGCGAAACCGGTCGGTCAAATCACTTGCGACTACATCCAGCTCTCCACCACCATCTCTTTCCCAGCCCTTCGCCAACTGGGATTCCCGGCAGACAACGCCGAGTCAACCGGGCGCGGTCAAACCGTCCTCGCCGCCATGGCTCTCCATGCCGCCGCGCTCAACGTGGAACGCGGCTGGCACCTTCGTTCGCGCTGTGATCTCATCCTCGATGAAGGAGAGAAGGTGAAGTGGGAGGTGTTGGGAGGTGCGAAGCGTCACACGCTAACGGCCGAAAACAGTCGAAAGCTTCTGGAAGAAGCCGTCAAGCGAGCTGCCAAAGATGGACTTACCTGGAACCAAAAACCGCTCCAGCTCACCCCGTCCCCGGCGCTTCAGCAGCTTGTCATCCGCTCCCAAGCCGCCCACCGCACCGCTCCCGCCGGAGACTGAGCCATGCCGCTGACCCTCTCCCTGCAGTTTCCGGCGGGGCGCTACGTGGCGGCGAGCTGGACGGACAAGAATGCCGTCGAATGGCCCCCGCATCCCGCCCGCCTCTGCCTCGGCCTCGTCGATGTGCTGCACAAGCTCGGCAACCCGGGGGATCTTCGGCAGGCCCTGGAAGCCTTCTGCGCCCTCAGCGCGCCGCAGATAATCGTCCCTGTGGAGGTGTTGGCGACGGAACTGGCCATGGACGGGTATTTTGTCCCCCAGAACATCACTGGAACCAGTGGGATCACCCATCCGCGCAAAGCACGTTCCTTCCCCTCCATCTGCCTGGATCCGGATGAACCCACCGTCTTCTTCCATTGGCCGGAGGCCAACCCGGACGTGGCCGCGCGCGAATCCCTCGCCCGCCTCATGAGCGGTTTACCGCGCTTCGGCCATTCGTCATCTCTCGTCCTCGCGCACGTCACCGACGATGCTCCTCCCATCGGAGACGGGTGGCGCACCCTCGTGCCCGCCCCGGCGGATCATCCCGGGTC
>CAZCRA010000283.1:0-4148 GCA_964500945.1 uncultured Verrucomicrobiales bacterium
GCTGGGTCCTTGTGGTCCCAGGGAAGATTGGCCGACTGGAGCCAGATCGTGGGGCTCGTGTTCGCGATGCGGAAGCCTGGATTTCCTCCCAACAAAGGCGGCCAGCTTTCGACCGGAGTTTTTGGTTGAATCCACCCGCGCCGCTCTTTGAGACGCATTTCCCAGAACGTGACCGAGGAGACGAGCAGACCGTCTCCTCCTTCGACGAGTGCTTCCTCGATCCTTTGTCGCACGCGAGACGGCAGGTTCCCATCCCCTTCGAGCCACCAGAAAAGCCCATGAGAGTCGATCACCATCACCGCGCAGGGTCGTCTTTCAGGTGCTCCCAGTCATCGCCGTCTTTCAGGGCTTCCCAATCTTCCACGCATTCCGGCGCCAGCAGCTCTTCCTCCGTGCAGGTCATCCCTCCCTTGCCCGGCCCGGCCCGGTATTCCGCCAGCACCTCTTCCACCGTTATGGTCTTTTCCACCGGCCGCACCTCCAGCACCTCCCGGCCCCGGTCGGTCACAATCAGCGGTTCCCCGGTCCGTTCCACCTCCCGGAAATACTCCAGCATCCGCGCCTTCAGCTCGCCCTTGGACACCGTCTTCATGGTGTTCAAAAAACCATCGTCACAGTGGTAGTCAAATCGTTTTCTTGCGCTCCTCTCCCATGGCCGCGCCCGTCCCCAGCTCTTGTTCCGAACGCCCAATCCCTGGTAAATGACGACCTCATCAAATCCTCCGCACCCCAAAGGCATCGAATCGCTCATCCGCGCCGATCACGTCGAGACTTTCCACGCGCGCCTGGGCGATGAGGCCGCAGGTGTCGAGGAGACAGTCCTTCACCGGTCCGAAGAGGACACGCCGCCCCAATCAGCCCAAAGCCGCTTCAAACTGGTCGAGAGCTTCCGAAGTGTAAGGGTGATCCGCAAATTTGGCGACCAGCGCTGGATCGAGCCCCGGCAGGAGCTGGCTTCGCGAAGCCAGCTCGTAGTTGCCTTCAGTGAAAACAAAAACCTGTAGAGAATCCTTTTCCCAGATCCAGACTTCCGGCATGCCCAGGGGGCGATAGAAGTCAAGCTTGTCGATGCCGCCGCTGGTTAGCGCCGTTTCGATCACTAGTTCGGCCTCTTCGCTTCCCTTGGTGAAAATGTAGGACTCATCGGGCTCGCCCCCCCGTTTTCCCTCGCGACGCAGCGTGGCCGATCCTTCGGTCTGGAAAAAAATCTTTTCTCGGCGGCAGTAAAGCTCGATCATGCGCCCGATGTTACTCTTGATGTGCTCGTGTTCTCGAGAAGGGGACATGATTTCCAGCCGGTCGTCACAAAATTTGAGGCGAACGCTCCTCGATTCGCCAAGAATCTCCTCGATTTGAAGGTATCCCTCCCAGTCGATGTCGTGGAGAACAATCCTTTGTTCATCGAGCAAATTCATGCCTGAGGATACTCCGACGGGGAAAACGCGTCAAGCCGCTGGGGATGGGAAAAGTGATGGATGGATGTAGTAATGAGGTTATGCCAACTTCGATTCTCTCCGCTGAACTTACGGTTGGTGTGAGTGGCGCAAGGGTAAGCCAATCCAGCACCAAAGGGGCGCCCCATCGCAGCCCAGGGCAGGCGTGTGATCGGCCAGGCCCTCGTATCAACATCCAATGGTTGATCGATTCACTTGTGCGTCATTTCAATACTTCGGCGCGTTTTCCAGCATGTTGAAAACCGGGGAGCCGCCGGAATTCGACTACCGGTGCTCCTGGCGCACCATCCTGCGGATCCAAGCCCGCCTTCTCGTCCGTCTTCTCCGGGACGATATCAACCATCTCCCATGGCCAGTCGTGCGCTGAATCGCGAGCGGAGGGTTTATCTCTGCACTTATGACGTCAGCGACGACAAACGGCGCTCGCGGCTGTTCAGCCTTCTCCAGGATCACGGCGACCACGTTCAATATAGCGTTTTCCTATGCAGCCTCACACGCACCGATTCAGGATGAACGACTTACGCCATCAAACGACCCGATCGCGACCCGTTCTTCTCGCGCCGTCCAGCAACCTCTCGCAAAACGCTGGTTTGGGAGCACGGACCATGCTATATCCCAAGGGTGCCCTTTCCGCGTCATTCGTGGCGCGGTCACATTGAAGCTGCAGCGTCGCGCTACGCTGCCGCGTCGACGACCGGACTTTCCGCGTCATTCGTGGCGCGGTCACATTGAAGCAAGTTTTCCACGTATTCCCCCGAATCCAAAACGGAGACTTTCCGCGTCATTCGTGGCGCGGTCACATTGAAGCAACACGCTCGAGCGACTCGAAATCCGGGTTCCCGTCCCTCCCAGGGTCACTCGTCGCTGGCGGAACCTATGGCCAAAGCGACGAGTGGGGTTTCAAACCGCTCGACCGAAACCATCCGGCCCACGTCTACGACATCCACGCCACCCTCCTTCATCAGTTGGGCATCGATCACGAACGGCTCACCGTCCGGAACAACGGCATCGACCGCCGCCTCACCGACGTCCACGGACGTGTCATGCGGGAGATGCTGGCGTGACCCAGCTCTTGGATCGATCCGCCGCCGCAGCAGCTGTCTCGCACTCACAGCCGGGGGCAGGCAACCCGCCGGGCGGAAGCTCTCATCTTCCGCTTTATGCCCCTTCACATCGGTTCTTGCGGGACCTGCGATG
The DNA here is from genome assembly GCA_964500945.1 of uncultured Verrucomicrobiales bacterium. Taxonomy (GTDB): domain Bacteria; phylum Verrucomicrobiota; class Verrucomicrobiia; order Verrucomicrobiales; family DEV007; genus CAZCRA01. The sequence goes on from CAZCRA010000283.1 coordinate 2,652, forward strand.
GCGATTAGACTTCACAGGAAGACTCACGAATCCAAAACCAAATCATCCCCATGTATCGACGTCAATTCATCGCCACGACCGCAGCTTCCGCATCGTCCCTGTTCTTTGGTTCCCGGCTTTTCGCCGAGGCGAACGGCGGTCCCGAATTCGAGCTGCCGGCCCTGCCCTACGCCGAAGACGCCCTGGCCCCTCATATCGATGCCCGCACCATGTCGATCCATCACGGCAAACACCACGCCGGTTACACCCGGAAATTCAATGCGGCCTTAAAGCCCATGGCTGACTGGAAGGACGCCTCGGTCGAGACCATCCTTTCCAAGCTTGCCGACGTTGGTGACGCTTCGGTGCAAACCGCCCTGCGCAACAACGGAGGGGGTTACTGGAACCACCGCCTTTTCTGGGAAGTCATGGCCTCACCGGGCAAGACGGGCTCGCCTTCAGGTGACCTCGAGACAGCTCTGAAGCGGGATTTCGGTTCGGTCGACGAATTTAAAGCGACCTTCGCTAACGCAGCCACTGGACGGTTCGGTTCCGGGTGGGCTTGGCTCGTGGCCCGGGACGGGAAACTGATGGTGACCTCCACGCCAAACCAGGATAACCCGCTCATGACCGGGATCGTTCCCGAGTCCGAGTTGGGAGCACCCCTCCTGGGTCTCGACGTGTGGGAGCACGCCTACTACCTGAACTACCAAAATCGCCGCGGCGACTACATCGAGGCGTTCTGGAATGTGGTGAACTGGAACAAGGTCAACGAACTATTCGACGCCCAGGGCTAAAACGCCCTGAGCACAGCACACCGCACCTGCCAGGAAACCATCCCCAATTGGTTTCCTCGTACGAGGGCACTTGGGAGGAGGAAGGATCATGGGACCCTTTCCTCCATCCAAATTCCTTCGTGAACTCGCCGTGTATGCCACCGGAGCACCGGTCCGCTTTGCCGACCGCGACGAAATCGAAGCCATCCCGCCGTCCAGCACCGAACACCCCCGAAGTTAGGAAAGAGAGCCGCGCCACTTTCAGTGATACCGACGAGGGGGGAGGCAATCTTTAAAACCTCGCGGCCCGCATGTTCCAACGAACTTGGCGGACACCACACTAGCGACGCCGACGGCGGAAAAGGAAGAGGGAAATGGACAGCAGGCTCACCCAGGCCGCATTCGGCTCTGGAATCACGGTAGCCGTCAAGTTGAGCACAATGCTGTCCGAATGATAGATCAGTGAAGAACTCGTGTAGGACTCCAATCCCGACCCGATCTGCAGTAGCCCCGAATAGGAGGTGTCCAGATCGAAGGTGAACAGCGTGTAGGCCCCGGTTGCCAGATTCCCGCCGCTCAGGTCGGTGAAGTTGATGACGTCTTAATTGGGCCCTCAAATACATTCAGCCCGCATACTGAATATGTCGTCCTGAAAAGTACTTCGTGACGCGAGCCGGCTGCTTTTCGGTGGCCAACAGTTAAGCTCCTTGACTGTCGCAGCTCACTGGTCCACCACAATACC
>CAZCRA010000284.1:0-4143 GCA_964500945.1 uncultured Verrucomicrobiales bacterium
CGACGTCGAGATCGTGGAGGGTGGTGAAGCCGAGCGGGAGGCCGCGGTGGAAGTCGGGCGGCACGGGATGGTGCTGGAGCTGGGGCGAGCGCGAGGTTTGCTGCTGCCGCAGGTGGCGGCCGGCCGGGATTGGGATGCGGCGACCTTTCTGGAGAACCTCGCTTGGAAGGCGGGGCTGGAGCGCGGGGCGTGGCGGGATCAAAAGAGCCAGCTGCGGCGATTCGAAGCGACGGTCGTGGGCCGGACGATCGAGAGGGCGCCGGAGGTTTTCGAACGGCCCGTCCGTTCCGCGGCGGTGGCCGGCCTGTTTTATCCGCGGGATGAGGCGGGAACCCGGCGAGCTTTGGACGAGTTGTTTGCTCCGTTCGAAGGCGGCGAGGCGCGACGGTGCCGGGCGGTGATGCTGCCGCATGCCGGATGGCGCTTCAGCGGGGCCGTGGCGGCGGAGACCCTGGCGGGGACGATGGTTCCCCGGGTCGTCGTGGTGCTGGGGCCCTGGCACACCGGCGATGGGGCGCCGTGGTCTGTCAGCGCGCATGGGAGCTGGGAGCTTCCCGGGGCGCGGATCCCCGTGGCCACCTGCTGGGCGGATCGTTTGGCGGAGGAGGTCCCGGCATTGGAGATGGAAACCAAGGCGCACCGGTGCGAGCACGGAACGGAGGTGCTTCTACCGATGCTGCACCGGCGAAATCCAGAGATGGCGGTCGTTCCCGTGGTGATCGGGCCGGCGACGTTCGAGGATCTGGCACCGATCGCCGAGGCGCTGGCGGGTCTGCGGCGCGACTTGGGCGAGGACCTGCTGCTGGTCGTCTCGAGCGATTTGAACCATTTCGCGCCGGAGGAAGAAAATCGCCGGCGGGACGGGCTGGCGCTGGAGAGGTTCGGAGCGGCGGATCCGCGCGGTTTGTATGAGGTTTGTGAGTCGGAAGCCATCAGCATGTGCGGCATGCGGCCGGCGGTGGCGGTGTTGCGGGCGCTGGAGGAGGAAGGGCCTGCCCCGCGCGTGGAACTGGGTCCCTACGACACCAGCGCAAGCGCAAGCGGCGACCGGAGCCGGGTGGTGGGGTATGGGGGTGCCTGGGTGTTTTGAGGGTGGGGGGAGGCAGAATTGAAAAGTTTGGCCAAAATGCTCTTCCGGGAAATTTCGTGGCATGTTAGGGGATCGAGAAGTAGGTTGGGAACGCGATGGATCTGGACCACTTCTGGGCAAAGACGGATCAGCAAGGACTCCCTGCCCTGTCCGTCCGCGACCACTGCCTCATCGTCGGCGCCGTGTCCGAAGCAGCTGCCGCTCGCCTTGCCGAACCGGTCAGGAATTTGCTCCCCAAAGGCACGGCCACGCTGGTGGCGGCGCATGACCTTGGGAAAATCACTCCAGGCTTCCAGCTACAGTGCCCGCGCTGGAAGCATTACCCGGATCTTGCTGGCACTATTCTGGAAAATGGTTTGGAAATCCGCCACGCAACTGTCAGCGCCTGGCATCTGGCATACGGGGATCATCCTCTCTTGCCTGGACCTGCGCGCGGATGGCTGGTTTCTACCTTAGGTCACCACGGTTCCTACGATTTCGGTTTCCAAATTCCTTTGGGCAGACCCTTCGAAGGCATCGAAAACGCGACGGGTATCCATCCTATCTTTTCCGGCCTTCGGGACGAACTTCTCGCAATCCTCACGGAAACCTTTGGTCCTCTTCCGGATGAACCGGCACAGCACCAGGAAATCCGGGCCCACCTCCTCACTGGCTTCACCATCTTCGCGGACTGGATCGGATCGAACCCCGACTGGTTTCCGTTGGACACACCGGTGGATCGATCGGCCATCGCCGAGCAGACGTCTCGTATCCTGACCAGCTTTGGACATCCGGTCAACGTCCGGCCTGACCTTTCGTTTGGCCAACTCTTCAGTCCTGAAGCCCCTGACCAGTTTGCTCCGCGACCGCTGCAAAAAGCTCTCCTCGAAGCCGCCGATCACCCAGGGCTCTACATCATCGAAGCGCCCATGGGCATGGGGAAGACCGAAGCCGCTCTAGCCGCCGCCTACCGTCGCTGGACCGAGGGAAGCGAACGAGGTCTCTACTTTGCCCTGCCGACCCAGCTGACTTCGGCCAAAATTCACGAGCGCATCGAGGTGTTTCTCGGATCGATCCTCGACGCCCCTGCTTTCCAATCCCTCATCCACGGCAACGCCTGGCTCTCCGACGATCGAAATCGGCAAGTGGGGCCAGGGGACGAGGAACACAACGACACGGACGAGGCCCTGCGCTGGTTCTCCTCCACTCGCCGCCAGCTCCTCGCTCCCTTTGGCACCGGCACCATTGACCAGGCTCTTCTCGCCATCCTGCCCGCCCGGTTCGCAGCCCTGCGCTACTTCGGTCTCGCCGGCAAGGTGGTGGTCATCGACGAGGTCCACGCCTACGACCCCTACATGTCGACCTTGATCGACCGGCTCGTCGAGTATCTCCTCCCGACCGGGGCCACCGTCATCATCCTTTCCGCCACCCTCACGGCTGCCCGCCGCGCGGAACTGGTGGCCGCCGCCGGTGCGTCGGAAACGCCCCCTCCTGACGCCTACCCGCTCATCACGAAAGTGGCCACTGGCACTCAGTCAGCCACGCACCTCCCCTTCGCCGATTTGGCGCCTCCAAAAACCATCCACCTTCACCACCAAACACTCACCCCGGAAAACGCTAGCACCTACTGGCAATCCATCGCCGACTACGTCACGGCAGGAGCCAATGTCGTCGTCATTCGCAACACCGTTGCCCTCGCCCAAGAGACCTACCGGCTTCTCAAATCAAAGCTCGACGACTCGATCCCCGGCGAGCACACGGGCCTGCTTCACTCCCGCTTCACCCACCGGGACCGGCAGACAAACGAGGGGGAGTGGATCCGGCGTCTCGGCAAGGATCCCACCGAACGGCCCCGCGGCTCGCTTCTCGTGGCCACCCAGATCGTGGAACAATCCGTTGACATCGACGCCGATCTCCTCGTGACCGATCTCGCCCCGGTCGAACTCATCCTGCAGCGCATCGGCCGCCTGCATCGCCATCCACACGAGCGACCCACCGGTTTCGAACAGCCCCGCTGCCACATCCTCCATCCCAGGGTCGACTGGCAAGCCGATGCAGAGACCATCGAAGGTTCGCTCGCCCCCCACCACTTCATTTATCCGCCTCTCGCTCTGTGGCAGGCCGCGCAGATCCTCGAGGACCGCCCTTTCATCACCCTTCCCACCGATATCCGAACGCTCTTGGAAGCAGCTGCGAGGAAGTACCCAGAGCCCGGCCTCAGTAGGGCTCTCGGACAATTCCGCATCGAAGACGACAACAGACGCGATTGCCAACGCGGCACGGCCCAAATCCGCCATCCATTCGCCACAGCCATCGATGACAAGGAAGGCACCGAAACCCGTTACCAGATCCAACCCACCGCCCACCTCGTCCTCGTCAGTTCCCGTCCCGAAGAGCGCGATGGCGTGGTGACGATTCACCCCCGCTGCGGCGACCCCGTTTCCGTTCGGCGAGGCCTCTTCTCCTATCCATTCGCCCGCGCTCTCCACGAAAACGCCGTCCGCATCCCTGCCTACCTCGTCCGCGATGCCCTGTCGGCCGGACCCGATTGGCTTCGGCAGCACCTTTCGGATGGCCTCCTCGCCTTCAGCCGACCCGACCGGTCCGAATTGGAAATCCTCACCGACCGGGTGCTAAACCACGCCTTCGAGTGCACCACCAAACTTGGCCTCACCTGGCGGAAGGTCAGGGAGGACACCGCACGCTTCCAAACCGAACCCGAAGACTTCTGGTTCTGATTCCCTCCTCATGCACGACTTCAACCTCATCGACCACCCCTGGATCCCCGTTCGGTGGCTTCCCGGCATCTCCGAGGATCCGCCTGCGTTGGTTTCCCTCCATGACGCCTTCCAACGTTCCGCCGAAATCGCCGACTTGGATGGCGCCCCCCACGAACGCATCGCCCTCACCCGCCTCCTCGTCTGCATCGCTCACGCCGCCCTCGGCGCACCCGAGGATCCGGACGAATGGGAGGACTTCGGCCACGATCTCGAATCGGACACCGCCGCGTACCTGATGCGCGAGGACATTCACCCCCACTTCAACCTGCTGGGGGATGGGCCGCGGTTTCTGCA
>CAZCRA010000285.1:0-529 GCA_964500945.1 uncultured Verrucomicrobiales bacterium
CTCACGCTGCCACCACTGCGGGTGTCGCCCTCGCCAGTTTCGAACGTAGCGCCCGGACGCGACGCCTCGACCCTTCATGATGTGGATCCAGCGCCAGCGCCCGCTGGTGACTACGAAGCGCCTCGCGCAGCCTCCCCTGCTGTGCCAAAAGAAGCCCCAACCGGTGGTGCCCCTGCGCGACGCCCGGCGCCACCCGCACCGCTTCCCGCATCGTGTCCACCGCCGCTTCCTCTTCCCCCACGTGAAGCAGCGCCTCACTCAGCTGCATCCGCAGGCGCGATTCGCCCGGCTCCAAGCGAACCGCACGCTCCAGATGCGCCACCGCGTCCACCCAGCGCAACTGCCTGAGGTAGAGCGGCCCTAGCAACAGCGAAAGGCGCTCGTCCCCAGGGTCCAGGGCCTCCGCCCGCTCCGCTGCTTCCGTCGCCTCGGCGATCCGCCCCGCACCCCGGTAAACCCGACCATGCAAAAGCTGAATCCTGAAGTGATGGTGATCCACGACCGGTCCGGCGTCCGCCAGCCGCCCCGC
>CAZCRA010000285.1:539-4142 GCA_964500945.1 uncultured Verrucomicrobiales bacterium
GGATCCGAGCCTCCGGGTGATTCGGGCAAAGCTCCAAGTTCCGGCGCGCGACCTCGATCGCCTCGTCGACTTCACCAGCCAGTGCCATCACCTGCACTGCGATTCGGCTCCGGTTGGTAATGAGCCGCTCCCGCTGAAACGGCACCGTGATCGTGCACGGCGGATGCCTCAAATCCTCCCGCGCCAACTCCAGCGCCCGGTCCAATTCCCTCTCAGCCTCGAATTTCCGCCCCGCCGCCCGCAGAACCTCGATCCCTTCCAACCGCACGAAGGGATCCAAAAGATCCCGAGCCACCGCTTCTCTCGCCGCTCGCTCCGCCGCCTCCAGCTTTCCCCGGGTGCGGCAAATCGCGGCCAGATGCGCCCACAAACCCGGCGCCCAGAGCATCGATGAAAGCGGACGCCGCACGAGCCCCGTCTCCAGCGACGCCCACTCGAAGCTCCCCGGCGCTTCCCGTCGAGCAATCGCCTCGAGGGCGGCCTCCTCCGCCCCTTCCAGCTCGCCCGTCGCCACCAGCAGGCGCGACAACAGATACCAAAAGGACCCACGCGGCTCCCGCTTCAAGGCCTCACGCGCGGCCTCGACCGCTTCTGGCAAACGCCCCAGCTGTTGCGCAAGCTTTGCCCGGAGCGCCAGCCCTTCCACCCCGTCGTCGCCTCGCTCCATCCACCCCGACGCCAACTCGCGCGCTTCCCCGTGCCATCCGGCGTCCCAGAAAAAGGCCGTGCTGAAGTCCACCACGTCGATGCGGCCCGGCGCCAACTCCAAGGCCTGGCGAAATCGCGCGGCTGCCTCATCCGTCGCTCCCGTCTCGGCCGCCATGCGCCCCGCTTGCAGATGGTAGAGCGCCGATCCCCGACGAAGCCTCGTGGCTCGCCCCTTCTGTCCGGCCGCCCCGCTTCGGTCACCGTTGGCCTCGAGCAGGCGCGCCAAGTTTTCCCGAAACCCAGGATGCTCCGGCCGAAGGGCGACCGCTTCCCGGCCTGCCTCCATGGCACCGGGCAAGTCGCCCCCGGCGGCCAATCTTCCGCTTCGCTCCCGCACCGAATGCGCCTGGCACTCGGCCGAGCGGAAATCTTCACCCCAACTCCCCGCGCCTCGACTTTCCCCGTCAAAGACGGCCTGGAGCGTCTGCCGGAGTTCCTCGTCCACCTCCAATTCCGACGGATCGCCCTCGTAGGGCCGCGTCCTTTTGCCCCGAGCCAAATTCGTGTCCACATCCCAGGCGGTATTGATCGCCCGGAAATGCCGGATCGTGGCCCCATAACTGCCCGCGTCCGGACTCATGCCGTAGATCTCGTGGATGTGCCACTGGCCATGGTCCGGACAACGCTCCGGAACGACCGCCCATTTGCGCGTGACCGTGTCCGTCAGGCCCTTCTTCCGGTGGTAAAAATCACGGTGGCGCCGGGGTTCCTCCACGGGTTCCCGCGTGTAGCGATGGACCCACACGCCGTCGAACCGGAGGTAACCCGTCTCACTGCCCTCGACCCGCTCGAATACGGTTTCCCCGGCCGGCGTTAAGACCAGTTCGTCGATATCAACGTTCACCACGCTCCGCGCCTGGCCCAAAAACCGCCGCCGTGCGTGTTCGAACAGCACGGCCTGGCAGTAAAACGAATCCCAAAGGTCATAACTCAGTTCCCGGCGCCCGTCGAAAACCCCGTATCGAAAGGGCCACGACACCACCACCACTTCAATGTCCGGCGAGACCGAACGCAACGCCTCCTCGATCTCACGGACGCCATAGCGCTCCGATCCGTTGTCATACAGCAGAACCCCATCGCATCCATGCCTTCGGTGGTAGAAGGCTGCCCAGTCCCGGATCCAGGTCAGGTCGTTGTTCTGGCTGAGCGTGAAAATCACCCGTCGACCAGCGAAGAGACCACTGAGATTCGGTTGGGGCGTCAGCACCTTTCGCCCGGCCTCCGATGTCACCACCAGCCCCTGAGTGCCGCGGGGCACCTCCACTCGCGTCCGGTCCAGCCAAAACTGACTCCAGTGCTGGGTCGCACACGCCTCGCCACCCGGCAGGGCTCGAAACGTCGGCGCCAAATCCTCCGCCAGATTGAGAAGCGGGGGCCCCAACAATTCCACGGCCGTCCCCGTCTCGTCCCAGAACGCATCGCAAAAGACCGTCGTCGAATCGAATCGCTCCTCGTGATCGGCATGCCGAAGCTCCGGCGCACGGGGCGGCAACCGCAGCGGGTCCCGCTCGGGATCGAGCGACCAGGGAGAAAGCGGAACGCCATTTCCGGCGCCAAAACGGAGACAAGGAACCATTACCTAAAATATCGCAGATATGGTCTTTATATCAAACGCGATTCTCGACGCTGCCTCTCCCGGAGCCACATTTTCATTTGGGGTCAGTCAAAAGATTTCGACATTCTCAACAAGCCCAGCTCGCCGCGGCTCGCTGGGCTGGCAATCCAACCTCGGTTCGAACCCTGCAACTCGCTGGCGCTCCCTGCAGGATTGGCCGCTGGGCGGCCTTTGCGGGTTGGCTTCGCCAGGTTTAAAAAGCCCAGCTCGTTTCGGCTCGCCGGGCCGGCAATCGAACCTCGGTTCGAACCCTGCAACTCGCTGGCGCTCCCTGCAGGATTCGAACCTGCGACCGATGGATTAGAAATCCATTGCTCTATCCAACTGAGCTAAGGGAGCGGGGAAAATGAGACCCACCACTATGCCCGGCTTTTCTCCAAAAGGCAAGGCTGCCCAGCTCCGAACTGCAGCCCCAGACACCGGCCATGAATCCTCTCCGCATCGCGGCACGGAGACCGCATCGCCATGGCGCTTGCGCTTGCCAGCCAATCCTCAAACACCGCCTCGATCTCAGGATCCTCCCGGCTCAACAGCCGGCCACTTCGCGCGAATAGCTGGGTCTCCGACCCACCCCGTCGAAAAACGCCCCCATTTCACAACCGATAAACCCGCCACCCACGATGGGTAGACCCTTCGGCGGATCCGACTTCAGGGGATTTCTAAAGATCAGCGTGGGCCGCGAGCCAAGCGCTGCGCGTCGGAGCCTAGAACGATGAGATCGTGGGTCGTGTTCATTCGTTATCGATTCCCTGCATGCTTCCCGGCCTCCCTCACTGCATCGGCAGCTGGAGTTCCATCTCGCGTGAGCCGCGGAGGACCGTGACGGCCACGCGCTCGCCGGCTTTCCGGGTTTGGAGGAGCCGGGCGATTAGTTGCTGCTCGGTCAGCCTTTCATCGACCCTGTCCACGCGCACCAGGACGTCGTTTTCGCGAAACCCGGCCCGCTTGGCGGCCGCATGCTTCCCGTATTGACCCACATGCTCGGCCAAAAGCGCCAGCTTACCGTCGTCGATCCCCCGGCGCGACCGGGCCGCCTCGTCGAGGTCCAGCAGCTTCATCCCTCCCAACGCCATCCCGCGCATCGGCCAGGTGCCCACCCGGTTCGTTTCGTCCGGTTGCTGCCGCCAGCCCTCGGTCAACTCGATCTCCAAAACGCCCCGCTTGCCCCCGCGATCCACGACCGCCGGCACCGTCCCTATGGCCGGCGCTTGATGCAGAACCCAGGCCACATCCGCGATCGACACGACCGGCTGCCCGGCTAAGGTCACGATCTCATCCCG
>CAZCRA010000286.1:0-4128 GCA_964500945.1 uncultured Verrucomicrobiales bacterium
CCTCCTCCACCTCCGCCTCCTCCACCTCCGGAGCGCCGGGCGCCATAGCCACCACGCCGCTCACCTCCGCGTCCCGACCGTGACCTCTCGGACTCAGGCCCTGGATTGATCCAGCACTTGACGCCGATGATCCCGTAGACTGTCCGCGCCTCCGCAAAACCGTAGTCGAGCGGGGCTCGAAGGGTTTGGAGTGGAACCTTTCCTTCCCGATACCATTCGGCCCGGGCAATGTCCGCTCCTCCCAAGCGACCCGCACAGCGGATCCGGATTCCCTGCGCTCCGAAATCCATGGCCGTCTGCACGGCCCGCTTCATCGCGCGGCGGAAAGAAATACGCCGTTCCAGCTGAAGCGCAACACTTTCCGCGATCAATTGAGCATTGGTCTCGGGTTGCTTGATCTCGACGATGTCGATCTTCACCTGTTTGCCCCCGCACATTCTGGAGACCGTGGCAGTCATGCGTTCGATCTCCGAACCCCGCCGTCCGATGACCAGCCCCGGCCTCGCGCTGTAAAGAGTCACACGGACGCTATTCCATGCCCGCTCGATGAGGATTTTGGAAACCGAGGCAAACTGCAGCTTGTCCTTGAGATACTTCCGGATTTCCAAATCCCCGTGGAGGAGGGCGGGAAATTCCTGCTTGGTAGCATACCACTTCGAGGCCCAGTCTTTGTTGACGGCCAATCGAAATCCCACCGGGTTAACTTTCTGTCCCATAAATCTCAGTGCTCCTTTGAGTGCTCGGTTTTAGTTCGGTTCGCAATTCGTTCGCTCAGCTCTTCTCTTCGCCAGAGACTTCTCCCGTTGCCTCTTCCGCCGCCGGGGCCGGGGCTTTCGCTGCTTTCTTCTTCGCCACCTTTTTCTTTGCCACGCGCTGAGTCCGCTCATGGCTCTCTTTCTCCACGCGTTCCTCGGGCTGCTCGTCGCTCAGGATAACGTTGATGTGCGCCGTGCGTTTCCGGATCGGCGCCGCGCCACCGCGGGCCCGGGGTTTCCAACGCTTGAACGCCGGCCCATCGCTCACCGTCGCCGATTTCACGATCAGTTCATCGACCGACAAGTCGAAATTGTTTTCCGCGTTCGCAATCGCCGATTTGAGCGTTTTACCCAACAAAAATGCGGCCTTCTTCGGCGTGAACCGAATCACGTCCAACGCATCGGAAACAGGCATGCCCGTCACCTCCCTGGCCACGTCCCGCACCTTGAGCGGAGAGATCCGCGCGTATCGATGTATCGCTTTGACTTCCATCTGTAACTCCTTCGAATTCTTAAAAGTTCACTCCCGCATCAGCCCTCGCCTGGACGTGATCCGCCACGCGCACCTGGTCTCCGGACCGGTAAATCTCTTGAATCAACGCCCCACTCATCCGGTCGCGCACGTCCACCACGATCGCCGTCGCAACCAACTCGTTCCCGCGCAAAATATTCACGGGCATTCCCGGCTTCGCCCCTGCGTGCCGGCCCAGGTTCAATACCGCCAATCGATACTCTTCCTTGAGCCCAATCACGCGTCCCTGATCCAGGTTCAGCGCGATCTCCGACTGCGCCTTCGGTGCCGAAGCCCCACCCAATAACTCCTCGCTGCGCCGCATCTCCGCCTCGACCCGCAGCCTCGCGTCGACGTCGATCGAAGTGGCCGACTTCAGAAACTCCAAGATCGCTTCGTTCAGTGCCGTCAGTTGATTGAGCGCCTCTTGATGCGCTTCCACCCACTCCTGCCGCTCGCGAACCGCCTTGATGAGCCGCTCCTGGAGCGCACGCTCCGATTCAACCGAGTCCAAACCGAGCGCTTCAACCCGCAGCAGAAGCTCCCGGTAACGCTCACGGAAGGTCTCGGCGGCCCGGTTGGCCTCGGCCAACGCCTCAGCGGTTGCCTGACCGGCCGCACCACCTTCCAAGTCGCGAATCCGAGCCTCCGCCTGCTTCAACGCCAACTCCAACTCCTGATTCCGAAGCTCCAGTTCCCCAGTCCGGTTTCCCGTCTGAGCATGCCCTTCAAAGGCGCCGAGCCCCAACCACAAACCCGCGACCGCAACCCGTATCCAGGTTCCGCGCAAGCCGTGTGTTGAGTGCCGATGAAGATGCATGGTAATGAAATTGCGACGCCCTTGAGCCGTTCAACCTCCCTTGATTTTCGGGTTGTGACCGCTGTGGCCGGCAAATTTCCGCGTCGGAGAGAATTCGCCGAGCTTGTGGCCAACCATGTTCTCGCTGACGAAAACAGAAACGAACTCTTTCCCGTTGTGCACGAGAAAGGTGTGTCCGACGAAATCAGGCGTGATCATGGAACGCCGCGACCAGGTCTTGATTGGTTTCTTGCGGCCGCTCTCGTTCATCGCGTCGATCTTGTCGAGTAGCTTGAAATCGACGAACGGGCCTTTCTTGAGGGATCTAGCCATAATAGATTCGATTGAGTCGAAGTTGGTTCCAGAACATCTGGGTTAACGTTTGGACTCCTTCCGGCGTTGAAGGATGAAGCGATCGCCCGGTTTGTGTTTCTTCCGCGTCTTCTGACCCTTGGTATGCCCCCAAGGACTCTTGAGGTGCTGACGGCCGCCGCCCGACTTACTCTTGCCCTCACCACCTCCGTTCGGGTGGTCGACCGGGTTCATGCACATGCCTCGAACCGTCGGGCGGAACCCTTTCCACCTCGTCCGGCCCGCCTTCGCCGAACTCTCGTTCATGTGCTCGACGTTCCCGACCACGCCAATGGTCGCGTAGCAGGAGGAATGAATTTGCCGAACCTCGCCCGAAGGAAGTCGAACCATCGCATATTTGCCTTCGGCGTTGGTCAGCGTCGCTGCCTGCCCGGCACTCCGCACCAATTGCCCCCCGCGTCCCGGCGTCAATTCGACGCAATGAATCGGGCTGGCGGGCGGAATCTTGCTGAGCGGCAAACAGTTGCCCACCTTCGGCGCCGCATCGGGCCCGGAGGTCACCTTGTCGCCGACTTTGAGCTTCGCCGGCGCCAGGATGTAGGCCTTCTCCCCATCCGCATACTCAATCAGGGCAATCCGCGCCGTGCGGTTCGGATCATACTCGATGGCCGTCACCGTCGCGGTATCACCGTGGCGCTTCCGGCGAAAATCAATCATCCGGTATTTGCGCTTGTGACCGCCACCCCGGTGACGGCAGGTAATGCGCCCCTGATTGTTTCGCCCACCACTTCGCTTGATGGGTTTCGTCAGCGACTTCTCAGGCTGCGTCTTGGTCACCTCACCAAAGTCGGGGAGATACTTGTAGCGACTCGATGGAGTCACTGGGCGGTATTTCTTGAGAGCCATAAATCTGTTCCTTGTTCGCGGTTACAGCGGTGGTCTACACCAAATCGATCGTCTCACCGTCGGCCAACTTGACGATGGCTTTCTTCCAGTGGGCCGTCCGCCCGAAGTCAGCACGGCGTTCGCGCTTTTTCTTACCTGCGTAATTGGCCGTGTTTACCGATTCGACCTTCTTACCGAAGATCTTTTCCACCGCCTGCTTGATCTCCAGCTTGTTCGCCCGGCGATCGACCTCGAACACATACTGGTTGTTTACCTCGGTCAAAAAAGTCGCCTTCTCGCTGAGGCGGACGGTCCGAATGACTTGAAATAGGTCTTTCATGCTTCGTTCAGGCTTCGATGGTTTCCGGTCGTTCCTTCTCGGGGGCCACGCCCTGCGTCCGAGTGGCTAAGCCCTTCATGCCCTCCTCTGTCACCACGATCTGGTCGTGAGAGAGCAGATCCTCCGCGTTCACTTCCTCCGGCGTCACCAGCTTCTTGCCCGCGGCATTCCGGTGTGCTCGCAATGTCGATTCATCGAAGCGTCCAATGACGAGGATCTTCCCGGCATCCGCGATGGATGAGAGTTTTTGCACGAAGGTCTTCGTCTTTCCATCTTCCACCGAAAATTCCGGAACTTGAATCACCGCTCCATCCTCGATCCGTGAAGTCAAAACGCGGGCGAAGGCAAGTTTCCGCACCTTCTTCGGGACTTGCTTCGAGTAATCCCGGGACCGCGGTCCAAACACCACCCCTCCGCCGCGATGGACAGGCGAAGCGTTGCCGCCTCGACGTGCCCGGCCCGTTCCTTTCTGCCGGTAAGGTTTCTTCCCCGTAGCGCTCACTTCGCCCCGGGTCTTCGTGTGCGC
>CAZCRA010000287.1:0-4106 GCA_964500945.1 uncultured Verrucomicrobiales bacterium
CCGGACCTATCAGCACGTAGTAGGGCAACCATCCCATTCCCCCCCGAAAATCCCCCCCGAAAATCCTCCCTCAAAAAAAACCAAGGGATTTTCTCCCCAGCGGCATTTTAATGATTAGCGTCCTAACTCAATCAACGTTGTGGCGCCTAAAAATTGAGCCCACCCGATGAAATCCGAACTTCACCAACTCCTCAAAGAATGGCAACCGAAGGCCGAATGTGACCCTGCCTTCCGTCATAAGGTCTGGCAACGGATCGCCGCCCGGCAAGAGGCTCGCACTGGCTGGTTGGCCTGGTTTGAAGCGCAACCGCTCCCGCGCCTGGCCGCAGCAGCCTGCTTCGCCGCCATCGTGGCCGGGGCATGCCTTGGCTTGGCGACGGGCAAGGCGGACGACTCCTCGGAGGCTGCTTACCTGCGCGCGGTGAATCCTTACGCGGCTTTGCGATCATGATCCGCTTGATTTCCATCCTGCTGGTGGCTGTCGGGCTCGGCACGGGGGCATGGATCGCGGTCAATGCATGGCACGCATCTCACGTAGTTGAAAGCCGTCCGTCCGATTGGTTGGTGGCTGAATTCGGAATGGACTCCGCCAGTTCCGCCCGCGCCAAAGCATTGCACAGCGAATTCGAAGTCCGATGCGTGGCGATGTGCGAGCGCATCCAACAGGCCGACGACCGTCTGCGTTCGGCTTTGAAAACGAGCACCGGGATGACGCCCGAGCTTCGCGCTGCCTTGCAGGAGACTGACGACGCGAGGACGGATTGTCGCAGCTCAATGCTGGAATATTTTTACGCCGTCGCCGCGCTGCTGCCTCCTGACCAGCGCGCACGTTACCTGGAAATCGTTCTCCCGGTGGCCATGCACCCGGAGGAAATGGCCGTGCGATCCGTGCGCCCATGAACGAGCATTCGGAGGAGGATGAAGACGCCATGCGCCGCCTCGCACAGGGGGAAGATTCCGCTCTCAATGAACTGATGGACCGCTGGCAGGTTCGCCTATTGACCTTTCTTGGCCGGATGACCGGCAACGAAGCTGTCGCCCACGACCTTGCTCAAGAGACTTTCGTCCGCGTCTATCAAAACCGGACGAAATACCGGAGCCGCAGCCGCTTTTCCTCCTGGCTCTTTCAGATCGCGGCCAACCTTGCCCGGCAACAGATGCGCTGGACCTCAAGACACCCGGCGGTCTCCCTCGACGCCGCCATTCCCGGGCAGGACTTCGCATCTGCTGATCCCGAGCCAGCCGAGAGCATGGTGAAGCACGAGCGTGCAGCAGCAGTGCGCGACGCGGTGCTCGCGCTGCCGATTGATCTGCGGGAAGCCGTCCTGCTCGCCGAATTCGAAGATCTGCCCCAGCTCGAAATCGCCCGCATCCTCGGCTGCTCCCGCAAGGCCGTGGAAAGCCGTCTCTACCGCGCCCGCGCCATCCTGCGCGACACACTGAGCCGCCATCTCCGATGATCCGCTCCACTCCTTGCCCGGTGCCGGTTTACGCATCGATGAAACGTCCTCCCATTTTCACCCTCCTGCCAGTTGCGCTTGCTACGACCTTGTTCATCAGCTGCACCGCAACCCCCGTAACCGAACCGCTCTCCGCAGAGGGCGGGCATTCCGCCGGGGCGCATGCTAAACCGCTGCCTTCGCCCGATGCCGCCCTCGCCTCTGTTACCGGTCGGAAGACGCTCGACGCCGACGCCCTCGTGACTGCGGTGCTGGCACGCAATCCTGATCTCGAAGCTTTGCGTTACGCCTGGCAAGCCGCGCTCGAACGGCCCGTGCAGGCCTCCGCGCTGGACGACCCGAAATTCGCCTACGGCTTCGCCCCCGGCACGCTCAATCAAGGCGATCCCAGCTTCGCACAAAAAATTGACTTCTCCCAAAAGCTGACCTGGCCGGATAAACGGCGTCGACGCGGGGACGCCGCCCGCGCCGAGGCCGAAGCGGCTTTCCAGCGCGTCGAGGACGCCCGCCGCCTGCTCGCCCGCGAAACACGCGCCCTTCATGCCGATTGGTTCTTCGTCCAACGCGCCCTCGAGATCAATGCCGCCAACCGCGAGTTGCTCGCCGACATGCAGCGCCTCGCGGAAGAGAAATACGCCACCGGCAAAACCGGTCGCCAGGACGCCCTGCAGATCGAGTCGGAAAGCCAGCATCTCGAGCACGAAGAATTCAGCCTCGAGCGGGAACGCCGCGTCTTCCTCGCTCGGATCAACACCCTCCTGCGTCGCGACACCGATGCCCCTCTCCCGCCACCACCCGCCCGCCTGGACACCTCATCTTCACCCGGCGACCTCGCTGATTGGCAGCGGCGCGCCGTGGAGGCCCGCCCCGATCTCCGAGCCCTCGCCCGCGAAATCGAGGCGAGGCGCGCCGGGGTCGATCTGGCCCGACTCGACTGGCGGCCTGACCCTACCGTCATGGCCACCTACAACAGCCTCTGGGCCGTCGAAGAAAAACAGGGCTTCGTTGGCATCGGCTTCGAAATGCCTCTCGGTGCTGATCTCAATGCCAAACTGCGCGAGCGACGCGCTCTCCTCGACGAGAGCGAGACCCGCTTCGCCGCCGCCGTCGACCGCATTGCTCTAGAAGTCGCAGAAGCCCACGAATCTTTCGTCGAAAACCGCCACATCATTCACCTTTACCGGGACAAAATCGTCCCCACCGCAGTCTCTTCGCTCGAAGCTGCTCAGGCCGAATACGCCGCCGGAAAAAGCGACGTCCTCCACCTCCTCGCTGCCGAGAAAAACCTGCGCATCGCCCGCCTCGGGCTACAAAAAGCCCTCGCCGATTCCCAGATCAGCCGCGCCGACCTCCAATCCGCTACCAGCTCGCCCTGAGCCGTCTTTTCTAGCGACCGAAAACGGAGTCTCACCTCACCCAATCCACTCATGAAAACCCTCATCCCATTTCTCAAAAAACAGCTCGTCCCGCTGCTCCTGCTCGCTCTCGCCCTCGGCGCAGGATGGTTCTTCCGCCTGCCGCTCACAGCATGGTTCACCGGTCAGGAACGGGACCTCACCACCAGCCAGGCGGGACTGCGCCTGCAATCCGCCAACCCCGCGCCTCTCTCGGAAGCGAAAACAGCCAACACCACGGACTCCGAATCGGATACCGCTGCCGCCCCCATCAACAGCGTCTGTCCCATCCTCGAAGATCCCCTCCCGGACGCCGCTGCCACCGTCACCTGGAACGGCCACGTCATCGGCTTCTGCTGCCCGCCCTGCGAAGCGGATTGGAACGCCCTGCCCGACACCGAAAAGCAAGCCTTCGTCGACAAAAGCCTCGCCGCCGCCACAACCGCCGCCGGTTCGTCCGCCGCGCAGACCGCAAATGCCAAACCGAACCGTCCCGCCCCCAAAGCCGAAGAGATCGCCTTCCACACCTGCTCCATGCACCCGAGCGTGAAGTCGCAGGACCCCGGCAGCTGCCCGATCTGCAAAATGGATCTCACCCCGGTCACTCACGAGGAAGTGCGTGACGGCATCATCTTCGTCGACAACCGCCGCCGCAAACTCATCAACCTGCGCACCGCCCCGGTCGAAACCCGCGCTCTCACCCGCGAAGTCCGTGCCGTCGGGCGTGTCACTTACGACGAAACGACCCTGCGCGACATCACCCTGAAAACCGACGCGTGGATCGGCGAAGTTTACGCCGACTTCACCGGGCGCACCGTCAAGAAAAACGAATCGCTCCTCACTTACTACAGCCCCGAAGTCCTCTCCGTGCAGCAGGACTTCATCGACGCCACCCGCTCCGGCCATGGCCCGGTCCGTCTCCTCGAAGCCGCCCGCGACCGCCTCCGCCTCTACGACCTTACCGACGCCCAGATCGACGCCATCGCCGCCTCCGGCAAAGCCACCTCCTACCTCCCCCTGCTCGCCCCTGCGGACGGCACCATCATCGACAAAATGCCCGTCGCCGGCAGCTCAGTCATGGCGGGGAAAATGCTCTACCGCCTCGCCAATCTGAACCGTCTCTGGGTCGAAGTCGCCATCTACGAGAGCGATCTTGATCTCATCCGGAAGGGTCAAACCGCCACGCTCACCTTGCCGCATCTCCCCGGTGTCGCGCTGGAAGGCGAGGTCGTCTTCCTCGATCCCTGGGTCG
>CAZCRA010000288.1:0-4066 GCA_964500945.1 uncultured Verrucomicrobiales bacterium
GCGGCGCGACAGGTCCGCCTTCGCTGGGGCTGCGGCGCGACAGGTCCGCCTTCGCTGGGGCTGCGGCGCGACAGGTCCGCCTTCGCATGAGAGAGATGGCGCGCGCGGTTTCGCCCCTTTTCAACACCCTGTTGAAAGAAGGCCCGGGGCGAGAGATCCGGGATGTTTCGTATCCGGTGAGCCGGTTTTGGCGGTTTCGGAGATGGAGCAGGGCTCCGTCGACCCTTCAGCTGTGTGGCGGTGCGCAGGCTGGGTAGCTACCCCGCAAGGATTCGAACCTTGACAAACTGAACCAAAATCAGTTGTGCTACCGTTACACCACGGGGTAGAAGGCGCCGATGGCGTCGAACCGTTATGATGGTGTCGTTCGGCGACTTTGCAAGTGGAAGGTGGACGTTGAAGAGTAACGGCTCACGCTCGAATGAGGAGGCTCCGTCCGGTCATTTCGTCCGGCTTTTGCAGGCCGAGCATCTCAAGAAGTGTCGGTGCGATGTCGGCCAAAATGCCTTCTTCCAGCCGGAAGGAATTCGCGTCGTTGGCCACGTAGAAAAGGTGAACCGGGAAGGTCGTGTGGGCGGTTTGCGGAGAGCCGTCGGGATTCCTCAACTGTTCACTGTTCCCGTGATCGGCGGTGATGAGGAGTTTTCCACCGAGTTCCAGGGTCTTTTCGACGATCTGCCGGACGCCGTCGTCGATGGTTTCGACGGCTTTGATTGCAGCTTCCAGGACGCCGGTGTGACCGACCATGTCGGGGTTCGCGTAGTTGAGGATGACGAGATCGAAGTTGGGTAGTTTCGCCAAGAGCTGTGCGGTGACTTCTGGCGCGCTCATCTCCGGTTGGAGGTCGTAGGTCGCGACTTTTGGAGAGGCGATGAGGCAGCGTTCTTCTCCGGGGAAAGGTTTCTCGACGCCTCCGTTGAAGAAGTAGGAGACGTGGGGGTATTTTTCCGTTTCGGCGATCCGGAGTTGAGTCATCCCGGCCTTCGAAACGACAGCGCCCAGGACTTCGTCGAGGGTTTCCGGCGGGAACGCTACCGCGCACTCGTAGGTTTCGTCGTACTCGGTGAGGGTCAGGTAGTGGACGTCCGGCACGGCGCCGCGGTCGAAGCCGTCGAAGTCTTCGTGAAGGAACGCCACCGAGAGTTGCCGGGCGCGGTCGGCGCGGAAGTTAAAGAAGAAGACCACATCGCCATCCCGGACGCGCTGCGTTTCCGGTTCACAGAAGATCATGGGCTTCAGGAACTCGTCCGTTTCGTTTGCCTCGTAACGGTTGGCGACGGCCTCGCTGGGGGTGAGTTCGAGGGGTTCGCCGATGCCGTGAACGATGGCGTCCCAGCCGAGCTTCGTGCGTTCCCAGCGCTTGTCGCGGTCCATGGCGTAGTAACGGCCGACGACGGTGGCGATTTTGGCGCCCGAATCCGCGAAGGCCGCCTGGCAGTGTTCGAGGTAACCCTTGCCACCGGTCGGTGAGGTGTCGCGCCCGTCAGTGATGGCGTGGACGAAGATGTCATCGACGCCGGCTTCGCTGGCGGCGTTGACGAAGGCGATCAGGTGCTCCTGGTGACTGTGCACGCCGCCATCGGAGACGAGGCCGACAAAGTGAAGACGGCGTCCTTTGGCTTTGGCGAAGGCCTCTTGGAGGGCCGCGACCTCACCGAGGCGGTTCTCGGCGATGGTCTTGTTGATGCGAGTGAGGTCCTGATAGACGATCCGGCCGGCACCGAGGTTGAGGTGACCCACTTCCGAGTTCCCCATCTGTCCTGGGGGCAAACCGACGTCTTCTCCGGAGGTGTGGATGTGCGTGTAGGGATAGTTCGCGAAAAGGTGGTCGTGGAAGGAAGTCTTTGCCAGGAGGACGGCATTGGCGTCGCGATCGGCGGTGTCGCGGCCGCCGGGGTTATCGCCCCAGCCGTCGCGGATGATGAGAACCACAGGTTGTTTGGCCATGAAGAGATCCGGGGGGGTTGAACCCGGTCGCGCACCCTTTGCGGGGACGGTGGGAAATCAAGGAGTTTCCCACTACTGGCTGATGAACTGGCCTTTCGTGAAGATGGGCAGGACGGGGTAGCCCTTAGCCTCCAGGGCTTTGCGGCCACCTTCCTGGCGCTCCACGACACAGACGACGAAGGCGACTTTGGCGCCCTGATCCTCCATTTTTTCGATCGCATCCAGGGTGGAGCCGCCGGTGGTGATGACATCGTCGACGGCAACGACGGTGGAGCCGGGTTCGAAGCAGCCTTCGATGAGGTTTTTGGCGCCGTGTTCTTTTGCGCCTTTGCGGACGCTGAAGGCGGTGAGGGGCGGTTCGTCGCCGCGCAGTTCGGAGCGCATGGCGATGGCGAGGGAGACGGGGTCGGCGCCCATGGTCATGCCGCCGACCGCGGAGATTTGAACGCCGATTTCCTCTTCCTTGTTCCGGATCATCGGGTAGAGGATTTTACCGATGAGATGTGCGCCGCGAGGATGGAAGGAGGTCTTCCGGCAATCGAGGTAGAAGTTCGTGCGGATGCCGGACTTCAGGGTGAAGTCGCCGAATTGGACGGAGCGCTCGTTGAGCAGCGCGAAGAGTTCGTCCTTCGTGCTTTGCATGGGAGGGAGGGGGGTGAGGGGGCCGGGTCAGTTTTTGAGGTGGCGGACCAAGATGTTCCGGTAGTGCACCACGCTTCCATGTTCCTGGAGACCGATGTGGCCCTCGGCATTTTTAGCGAACCCGGCGTGTTTCGCGAACTTGCTCTTGGCGACTCGCTCGTTCCAATCTTCGCCCCCGACTTCGACGGAGCAGACCTGGGTGCCGTTGTGGGTGATGGTGAGCGTTTGGTCCTCGAAGCGGACGACGACTTGGTTCCATTCTCCGGCGGGTTTCAGGGACTCGGGGATGGCTGGATAGAGATCGTAGACGGCGCCGGCCTGTTGGATGTAGTTGGTGGCGCCGGGCTTGGCGTTGAACACCTGGATTTCGGGAGCGTGATGCCAGATCGCGCCCGGGGATTCATCGGCGAGGATCAGGATGCCGCTGTTGGCCCGGAGTCCGGCCTTCCACTCGAGTTTCAGCTCAAAATCGCCGAATTTCTCCCGGGTGATGAGGTCGGGACCGCCTTTTCCGTCACAAGTGAGGACACCGTCCTGGAGGGTCCAGTTTCCGGGAACGGTCTCCTTTTTGAAGCCTCGCCAGGCATCGAGTTCTCCGCCGGAGAGCAGGTCGATCCATCCGTCGTCGGCAGCGCTGAGGAGGGCGGGGTTGAGGGCGAGTAGTGCAGCGAGCCGGAGGAGGTGGGATTTCATGCGGGCAACGCTAGCGAATTCGCCGGGGCGATCAATCCCGTCGTGTGGAAATCGATGGAAAGCGGAGGCACCCTGATCGAGTGAAGGGGGCATGAAGCGAATTCTTTCAGCGGCGGTCGTGTCGCTCCACGGGCTCTCCTTGGCTGAGGCGGGCGAAGTCAAAATCAGCGAGTTCACGTTCGAGGTGCAGGAGCCTTGGTCGGACGTGAGCAGCGGCAAACCGATGCGTGCCGCGGAGCTGCAGTTCGACGCCGAGGGGGAGGAGGACCCCGTTGCGGTCTTCTACTTTTTCGGGGCGGGTCAAGGCGGGGGAATCGAGGCGAACGTGGCCCGGTGGAAGGGGCAATTCCAAGGCGAATTGACGAGCGAGAAGAGCGAGGAACTGCCTGGCGGGGGGATCATGCTGGTGCTGGAAGGCACGTATTTGGAATCGATGGGCGGACCGTTTGCCGGACCGAAGACGCCGAAGCCGGATCACGCGATGCTGGCGGCGATCCTGCCGAGTGAAAAGGGCAACGTCTACGTGAAGCTGACGGCACCGAAGGCGGTGGCGGCGCAGGCCAAGGAACCGCTCAAGAAACTGGTGCTCAGCGCACTGCCCAAGGACGAGTAGCCGTCGCGTCCCGGCCGGGTTCGGCGTGAAGTGGAAGGAGGATTTTCTTTCCTTGGCCGGGTTTTTCGGGATCGACGATGACGGCCTCGCCGGGCACGAGCGGGAGGCCGGTCGAGGCGACCCAGTTGCGGAGGTCTCGCTCCGCTTCGGCGGTCCGGTCTGGTTCCGTAG
>CAZCRA010000289.1:0-4032 GCA_964500945.1 uncultured Verrucomicrobiales bacterium
GCCGCGCGAGAGGCTGTTGCCGCCCACGGCGATCACCCGGACGCCGGGAGGTGCCTTGATGCTTCCGTAGTCCAGTGCGGCCGAGCCGGTTCTCTGGTTGATCGGCTGCACCGTCACGGAAGCGATGGCATCATGCAGTCTGCCGAGCACGTCGGACCACGAGAAGCCCGTGTCTGCACCGTGCTCGTCGAAGGTCGCTCGGAGGTCCCGGATGTCAGCGGATGCAGCCTCGGCCGAGCTCGCGGGTTTCGCCCCGTGATGGCGAACGGACAGCTGGATCCTTTCGAGCTCGTTCCGCAGGTCCTCGGCCACCGTGTCCTGCACCGAAGTGAAACGGGACACGTTGACCAGCGTCGACCGGTGGATGCCGCCTCCCCTGTGCGAATCGCCCCGGTCGGATCGAAGATCGCGAATCGCGCAGCTCAACAGGAACCACCTGAGTGCTTCCTTCAGGGACGCAGGCAGGGGACCCGGGGTTGCGTCCTTCTTGTGAGTGGGAGGGAGCCAGGAAAATTCGTCATCGATCTCCTGGATGGTGAGATCCGATCCTTGTCGATCCGCGGGGTCTTCAAGTTCGGGATCGCGTGGCGGGAACAGCGCGTTCATACCGATATAGTTCGTGGGCGGCTCAAGAAGGTGGATGAAATCCCGAGGGAACAGGTCATCCGCGAGCATGTCGTCAGTGGATTCGGGATCGATGAAAATGTTCGCGAAAGGCGTAGCCGTGAATCCGACATAACTGGACCGCGTGAATAGTGTGAGAAGATCTCGTATCGCGCGATTGATCGCCGTCGTCTCGCCCGGATTGCTTCTGGTATTGATTGACGCATTGTCCGCTTCGTCGTCAATCAAAAGTAGTGGCAGGTCAATCCTCCCCCGCCGGTCGGCATTGCGTGCGCGCAACCAGCCTGCCAAGCGTTCCAGAACTGCCTTATTCTTCTTGCTGACGACGAGAACCGGATCGCGGACCGAATCCAACGCGATATTCAGCGCAGTTGCCGTATTCTTCCTGAAGTCACGATCCCGAGAAGTGAAAACCACCCCATCGCGACTGCCATCGATCAAGCCGACGCCGATGTGCCTCTTGTGATGCAGCTGTCCTGTCGTCAGGTAATCGCGGCTGTCGAACCCGACAAAAGCAGCATCGAGCCGCTCCTGCGTCTGCCTTCGGACGTTCTCGAGAGTGCCGGTCAGTAGGACCACCATCCGGTACCCTGCATCCGACGCCTTGTTGATGAGCCCAGCATAAGTCGCGGTCTTCCCGGACTGCACGTCACCGACGACAAGGCCACGCCGCCGCCACGGCCGTTGTTCGGCCGGGTTGCCAAGCAGATCGAGGATCTCGTCAAGTGTGCGATCCAGCGTCGACACGACGTAGGGCGACCATCCGCCCAGCGTGAGGAATTGCCTGTAACGTCCCCAGTAGAAGGGATCGATGCCGGCTTTCCGGCCGGCGAGCCAGCTTACATGTTCGTCCTCGCCCAGGATCGTCTGACCAAGCTCCATGCGGATCTTGAAACTTGCATGCAGGGCACGCCGGGCGTCATTGATGGTGTTTGTATCAAGAGAAAAAGAAACTCTCAGCTTATCCAGAAAGGAATCAATCTCGCCTTCGGTAGGAGGAGGGTCCAGGCGAAGCCCGGACTTCGCCATTGACACAAGTGCGTCACTGGTCAATTCTAGGTCCATGAAGAAATTCTCTCTATTATGTTCCGAGTAACGTCCGGATACCGACTGAACGGTTCGATGTTTGGCAGAGTTGACGCAAGTCTTTCAAAAGTGTCCGGTTGGTTCTCAAAAGCCTTGAGAAAGCGCCGCGCGAGGTTTTCAAGCTCCGACTCGATCGGCGTCTCGGCTTCAGCAACCTTTACATCGTTTGCCAGATGGATGTGGATATCGTGAAGAGGCAGAGCCTCCTCGATAAGCCGGAACAGGCGATCGGTGTCTTCGGGTAGACCGGTGGAAAGGGCCACAATCGCGGGATGCTGTCGGTCGAGCGTCCATGTTACGGCCCCGTCGCGCAGCGACTGCCTGACCCAGATCGGACGACCCTGGCGACGAGGATCGGACTTGCCGCGGAATTCGTAGACCTTGCGGCTGCGTGACGCCGCATCTCCGACGATACGCTTGAGGTGGGAACGCAGCTGCGGCGGCGGTTCAACGGCCGTCTTGCGGATATCGATCTTCCACAAGTGGTCGAGTTCGATCGGAACGTCGACGCGCAGGCGTGCAAGGCGAACCAAGTCGTCCGCGGGTACGATCCTGAACCATCCGCCAGGGACCACCAAGCGCTTCCCCCGATACACGTAGAAGCCGTGACCGGACTTGACCCGTTCACGACCTCCTGCGAGTTCCAAGTCTGCCGGGGACAGCCTCGAGGGGAATGGAAGCACGAACGGCGTAACGACGACCTCGTTGCCCTCGATCCAGAATTTCTCCTCATGAAGCACTTGCCCCCGAGGATGGCCTTCAAGGAAAGGATCGAAGCGGGGAACGGGCCGCGAATTCACAGTGATCGCAACGCCGCTTGGCGACCGATTGCTCAGGAAACGGTGGAAGATGAAACCCAGGTGCTCCGCGACGCCCGACAGCGCCTTATCCAGATCTGCATCATCTCTTCGCAGATGGTCAGGGAGCAGGCGATCCGGCCTTCTCCAGAGGACAAGAGTTCCTTGTCCCTGTTCCTGCAATCGGGATACGAGGTCAGGAAAGACCGAAGAGGGATCGGGCCTTTGTAGCCACCATGTCCCGCGTCGATCGCACTCGTCGAGGTCCCACTGCGCACAAGCCAATTCGCCGCCGTGCATGGAAATGACTGTAAGGCAACGGCATTGGGACAGGGAAGCGGTCTTCAAGCCGAGACCGAATCGGCCGAGATCGAGCTCGCTACGAGAGTCCCGAGGGTCCCGGCTGCCGAAACGCATGGCCTCGACGAGGATCGAGTCATCCATGCCCATCCCGTTGTCGAGCACCGCGACAAATGGCTCTGGGACGACCGCAAAGCTCACATCGACCGCTGTTGCAGAGGCGGCAATGCTGTTGTCGATGAGATCAGCTATGGCCGCCTCGACCGTGTAGCCAAGCGCTCTCAGGGATTCCATCAGGCTTGGCGCGAGCGGAGGCAGTTCAATCCCTTCCATGTCTCGCTCGCGCATTCGGCAACAATGATTGATCGAGGTTAACGAATCACGGATGTTGCAACGGCGTGGGGCAGGATGCAAGCAGGTGAAATGATGAAGCCGTGTGCATCTCCCAGGGAGCGGGCTCATCGCGGGGACATCATGTCTGCCGCAACCCGGTCGCGGGTGATGGCTCGAATCAAGGGAAAAGATACGGGTCCGGAACGCGCCGCTCTGGCCCTGATGATGGCCGAGGGCATCACCCCGGAACTCCAGGCCCGCGACCTCGCCGGACGCCCCGATTTCGTTCTTCGTCAACACCGTATCGCGATCTTCATCGATGGGGGTTTCTGGCACGGTTGGCGCTTTCCGACGTGGCGGCACAAGCTCAGCGAGGTCTGGGAGGCGAAAATCGAAGCAAACCGGAAGCGGGATCGGCGAAACCATGCCAGGCTTCGACGAGCCGGTTGGAAAGTGATCCGGATTTGGGACTTCCAGCTGGAGCGTTCTCCCGAAGCCTGCCTCCAGCGCATTGTCGACGCAGTCAATGAATGCGAACGCGATGCAGAAACATCGTACAAAGACAAGACTGGAGGTTCGCAATGAAGATCGGGCGACGATTGCGAGCGGTGGACCTTTTTTGTGGCGCTGGTGGTTCAAGCATCGGGGCTGAGAACGCCGGCATCGAGATCGCAGGTGCCATTGATGCGGACCCGAT
Organism: uncultured Verrucomicrobiales bacterium; assembly: GCA_964500945.1. GTDB lineage: Bacteria > Verrucomicrobiota > Verrucomicrobiia > Verrucomicrobiales > DEV007 > CAZCRA01. Next base: position 3,838 of record CAZCRA010000289.1, read on the forward strand.
TGCTGTTGCGACTTACCGCGACAACTTTCCTGGTGCATCGGTCGTTTGCGATCGGCTCGACCCGTGGAACGGGCCGTCACTCCTGAATGGCCTTGGACCCGTCGATGTCCTCTTGGCGTCACCCGAATGCACCAACCACTCGGTTGCCCGGGGGGCCCGGGCCATCGACGAGGATAGCCTGAGGTCAGCCGCTTT
>CAZCRA010000290.1:0-3972 GCA_964500945.1 uncultured Verrucomicrobiales bacterium
TTTCAGACGTCTCCGCGTTTCATGACGACCCGCTGCTCCCAATTCTGCTTCACTTTGGCCCGGCGTTCTTCCGGCAGGGGAATCAGGCCGCGCTGGACGAGGGGAGAATCCGGTTCGACCATGTAAATGAAGAGGTCGACGAACTCGGAGAGTCCGGGGATGACGTCGAGGTGGTTTTTCTTCACGTAAATGAAGAGGCTCCGGCTGATTGGGTATTGTCCTGAGCCGACGGTTTCGGTGGTCGGAGCGACGCCGCCGACGGTCACGGGAGCGATTTTGTCGGCGCTCTCCATCAGGAAGCTGTAGCCAAAGACGCCGAGCGCCTTTTCATCCTGAGCGATCTTCTGAACGATGAGGTTGTCGTCCTCGCCCGACTCTACCCAGGCGCCATCCTGACGGATGGATTGGTAAGAGATTTTTCCGTCGGCTTTGCCATCGGCGGTGTCGGGGTAGTCGAGGGCTGCGGCGGCTTCGTGGAGGACCATTTCCTGGAAGGCATCGTGCGTGCCGGAGGTCGAGGGAGGGCCGAGGACCTTGATTTCGCGATCAGGCAGGCTGGGGTCGATGTCTTTCCAGGTTTTGTAAGGATTCTGGATAAGTTCGCCGTCTGGTCCTGGAACCTTTTCGGCGACGGCGAGAGCGATTTGCTCGAGCGAGAGATTGAGGGCGGGAGCTTTCCGGCTTTGGGCCACGACGATGCCGTCGAAACCGATGGGGATTTCGATGACCTCGATACCGGCCTGGAGGTTATTCTCGAGTTCGCGCGCCTTGATGGGGCGGGAGGAATTCGTGATGTCGGGGTGCTCTTCTCCGATGCCGGCCATGAAGAGCTTGTGACCGCCGCCGGAGCCAGTGGATTCGACCTTAGGTGAGCGGAAGTCGGTGACGGCCCCGAATTCTTCCGCGACGTAGCTGGAGAAAGGGAAGACGGTGGAGGAGCCGACGATGTGGATCTGGTTTCGCTCGGCGAGAGCGAGTGAAGTTGGGAGGAAAAGCAGCGAGGCCAGGAGCAGAGGTTTCGTCATGGCGGATTGGTTATCAGGAAATCGGTTATTTCTAGGAGTGCAGGAAGTGCCCATGAAAGGCTCCACTCACCTCCCATATTTGTGCGGTTTTGACAAGGGTCAACGTGGCCGCCGTGAAGATTCCGTCACGAACTCACATTCCGGCGATATCGAACCCCCCACGCTCAAAAATCAGCGGGCGAACCAAACTTTGGCCAGATTCGACTTCCCGTTTGGTCGGACCATAGGTCCAACTTACATCTCCGCAGCCACAGCGCTGGTGGGTAAAGATCGCCGGAATGTGAGTCACGAAGAGGCAGATGCGGGAAAGGTCGAACGGATGGCGCGCCACGCTTGTCTAGGACGGCAGCGGTGATAACGTCCAAGGAAGGCGGCAGCATACGGCGTGCGCCATGGACGGACGCTGTCGCCGCCCGGCTCATGAAAATCACGTTTGTCACTGATACCTATGCGCCACAGGCGAACGGGGTGGCCCGGACGTTAGAGCGCCTGGTATCCGGACTTCGGGAGCGGGGACACGGGGTGGACGTGATCCGGCCGAAACTGCTGGGTGCCGAGGAGGAAGGGCTGGAGGTGAAATCGTTTCCGCTTCCCGGATACGACGGCATTTACGTCGGCTACTCGACCACGGCGGAAATTCAGGAGCGTTGGGAGAGGGATCCGCCGACGGTGATTTACGTGGCCACGGAAACGCCGCTGGGAATCGCCGCCATCAACGCAGCTCGGGCTTTGGCGATTCCGGTCGTGTCTGGATTTCATACTAATTTCCAGCAGTATCTGTCGTATTACAATTTGAAGGGCCTGCAACCGATTGCCACGGCTTACCTGCGCTTCGTGCACAACCGCTCGGTCCGGACCTTCGTGCCCTGCGAGGAGGTTCGCGAGGCGCTGCGGGACGAAGGGTTCGACAATCTCGATTTACTGCCGAAAGGGGTGGATACGGACTTGTTCACGCCGGAGCGGCGGGACGAGGCGCTGCGCGAGAGTTGGGGCGTGGGCCCTAAGGATCCGGTGGGCCTGTATGTGGGCCGGATCGCTCCCGAGAAGAATTTTCCACTGTTGATCCGGGCCTTTGAACGGATGTCGGAGCTTTGTCCCGGGTTCCGGGGTGTGCTGGTCGGGGACGGCCCGAAGCGGGCGGAACTGGAGCAGGCGCACCCGGAGATCCATTTCGCTGGAGCGAAGTTCCATGAGGAATTGGCCCGTCATTACGCGTCGGCAGACGTTTTTGTTTTTGCGAGTAAGACGGAGACGTTCGGAAATGTCGTGCTCGAGGCGATGGCCAGCGGTCTGGTCACCCTAGCGTTCAACTACGCGGCGGCGCGGGAGCATTTGATCGATGGGGTGAACGGTTTTTCCGCTGCTTTCGATGACGAGGAGGGGTTTCTGGCGCTGTGCGACCGGGCAATGAAGGGGGACGGCTGGGAGGCGATGCGGCGCTCGGCGCGGGAAACGGCCATGGGCGTGAGCTGGGAACGGGTCCTCGATGATTTCGAGCGATGTCTGGGAGAATTGGCGAGCGAGCCGCCGAACTACGAATTCTCCCTGAGATCGCTGCTTCACATCGATTGAAGTGACCAACACCCTCGTCCTGCATGGGTAAGCCGCACTTCCGGACCGTCTTCATGTCGGATTTGCATTTGGGGACGCCCGACGCCAGGGCGCAGGACGCTGCGGCGTTTCTGGGGTCGTGGACGGCCGGGCGGTTGGTGCTGGCTGGTGATGTCGTGGACGGTTGGGCGCTGAGGCGCCGTTCCTACTGGGCACGGGAGCACACGATGTTTTTCAAGACGTTGCTGGACAAGGTGGAGCGCGAAGAGCTGGAAGTCGTCTATGTCAGAGGTAACCATGACGATTTTCTGGAGCACTTCATGCCCGCGAGGTTGGGTGCGCTGCGGGTGGTGACGGAACATCTGCACGAGACGGCAAACGGGCGCTACCTCGTGGTGCACGGCGATGGGTTCGATGCCGAGATCACGAAGGGCTTTGTGCCGGCGGTGGCGGGTTCGGTGGCATATGAGCTTCTTTTGCGGGGCAGCCGGCTGATGGCGTTTCGCCAGGGCCGAGCGGTTCCCTTTGAAGGAGGAGTCTCGAATCGTGACTGAATCTTCACCGTCCAACCCTTGCGCGGACTCTGGAATTCAAGGAGTGTAAAGAGATGGACGTTGGATTCGGACACACGCTCGGGCATTTTGACGGCTCCCTCGAGGGGCTTCGGAAGTCCATCATCACGATGGCGAGTCTGACGCAGCGTAACCTTGAGATGGTGGGCCGTGGCCTTTTCGAGCGTGGCACGGATTTCTGCAACGAAGCGATCAGCGAGGACGACGAGGTCGACGAATTCGAGCGGCAGATCGATCGGGAAGGCATGAATCTGATCGTGCGTTTTGCACCGGTGGCCACCGATTTGCGTGAGGTTCTGGGTTCGATGAAGATCGCCACGAATCTCGAGCGGATTTCCGACCATTGTGTGAACATCGGAAAGCGGACCCGGAAGATCAACAAGATGCCCGAGGTCGCGGCCACCAAGACGCTGGAGCCTCTGTTCCGTCTGGCGTCCGGTGCGGTTCGCGACAGCATGGCGGCTTTCATCGACGGCGACTCGAAACTGGCGCTGTCGCTCGTGGAGCGGGACGGCGAAGTGGATGATCAACACGACGTTCTCACCAAGCGACTGCTCACGCTGATGGAGGAAGACCGGGATCATCTCCGATCCTATCTGCACCTCATGTTTATCGTCCGCTTTTTGGAGCGGGTCGGAGATCACGCTGTGAACATCGCCGAAGATGTCGTCTTCATTCGGAAAGGCACGGACATCCGGCACGGGCGGGAAGCGTCGGCGTCGTTGAGGGCTTAGGGGGAATGGCATTCGGTTAAGCGGCTGCATCGTCGTCCGCTTCGGGGAGGAGCTGAAGTGGTGACACTTCGGAGGGGGGCGGACGAAATT
>CAZCRA010000291.1:0-497 GCA_964500945.1 uncultured Verrucomicrobiales bacterium
TGCGCGAGGGAAATCCCGGCGGCGGCAAGGCTAAGGATGAGTGTGTGCGATTTCATAAGTGTCTTTTTGTTTGAGGGATGCTTTGCAACGGTAGGGCTCCTGTGTGAACCTCTGTTTTGCATTGCAAATGCAACTACATTGCAATGTGATGCGCTACCACATCGATTTGCAAGCGCAATCCTTTTTCGCAAATTTTTGCCCTTTCTCCCGCCTCAACCGCAAGATCCAGCCTCTACTCGCTTTTCCTTGCACCCGCCATGCTCGCCCGTTTTCAGCCCCTGTTTCTCCTCACTCTCTTTTTCTTCTCCGGCGCGGCGGGGCTGATCTACCAGGTGCTCTGGATGAAGGAACTGGGCCTGCTCTTCGGCAACACGGCCCATGCCGCCGCCACCACCCTCGCCGCCTTTTTCATCGGGCTGGCGGGCGGCGGCTGGTGGTTTGGCCGCAGGAGCGTCACGATGCGGCGCCCGCTGGCACTTTACGGTTGGCTGGAAATC
>CAZCRA010000291.1:507-3870 GCA_964500945.1 uncultured Verrucomicrobiales bacterium
GGCGTTGTTCGGCGTGTTGGAGGGGAACCGGCCCCTGCTCACGATGGTCAAATTTGGGCTCGGCCTCACGCTGCTGTTCCCGGCGGCCTTTTGCATGGGAGGAACCTTGCCCGCGCTGGCAGCGCATCTGGTCCGCAGCCGCGATGCCCTGGGCCGGACCACGCCGGTTCTCTACGCCGCGAACACGGTCGGGGCCGCCTCGGGTGCGTTCGCCGCCGGATTCTGGCTGCCGCGAACTTTGGGGTTCACCAACTCCTACTGGGTCGCCATTGGCCTGACCTCGGCGATCGGCATTCTCGCCATTGTGACCGGGCGGCGAAGCTCAACGCCATGGACCCCTGAGCGGGAAACGAAGGTGCGGACAGAACCGGAAACCATGAGCGGCGCCCTGCCCCTGAGCTCCGTGCTCCTGCTGGCGGCGCTCTCTGGATTTGTCAGTCTGGGACTGGAGGTGTTGTGGACGCGGATGTTTGCCCAGACGCTCCACAACTCCGTTTACACTTACTCCACCATCCTCGTCACCTTTCTTTTCGCCCTCGGCCTGGGCGCGGCGCTTTCCAGTTGGCTGGCGCGGCGTTTCGGCATGAGCCTGACCACCTTGCGGATTCTTCTCGTGCTGGGCGGGATTCTCGTGGCGGCGACGCCCTTCCAATTCTATTTCGTTTCCGAAGAATACGGCTACCTCGGCAGCTCTGAATCCTGGGCCGAATATATCTGGCTCGTTTTCCGTTCCGCAGCGTTGGTCCTCTTTCCCGCCGTGATGATGCTGGGCGTCGTCTTCCCTTATCTCATGAAATGGAGCGAGCCCTACATGCAAAGCCCGGGTCAGATGGTGGGAAATCTCGCGGCGGTCAACACCTTGGGCGCGGTGGCGGGCTCGGTCTGCGCCGGTTTTTGGTTTTTGGAATGGTTCGGACTGTGGTCCAGCGTCCGCCTGATGGCGGGCATCTATCTCATCGCCGCGTTTCTGATTGGGGCGCGTTGGCTGCCGGCGGTTGGGTTGCTTTTGATTTTGACCGTTCTCGACGGAAGCCGGTTGCCGACGGTTCATTACAACCCCGCCACTGAATCGGTGCTGGAAATCCGGGAAGGCAGCGGCGCCACGGTGGCAGTGGTCAAAAAAGGCGATTCGCTTCGGATCAAGGTAAACAATTTTTATGCATTAGGTAGTAGTGGCGCGGCCGAAAGTGAGCGTTTCCAATCGCATTTGCCCCTTCTCATTCATCCCGCCCCGAAACGGGTCTTTTACCTCGGGATGGGGACGGGGATTACGGCGGGAGGTGCCCTGGATCATCAGGTGGTCGAAAAAGTCACCGTTACCGAATTGATCCCGGATGTGATCGAAGTCGCGAGAAAGCATTTTTCCGAACATCTCAACGGGTTGTTTGAAGACGAACGGGTTCGCGTCGTGGCCGAGGACGGTCGGCATTATCTGGCGGCGACGCGGGAGAGCTACGACGTCATCATCGCTGACCTGTTCATCCCCTGGCGGGCCGGCGTGGGCCAATTATACACGCTGGAACACTACCAAAGGACGCGCGAGCGATTGCGCGACGGCGGGGTGTTCGCCCAGTGGGTTCCCATGTATCAGGTAACGGAAAAAGAGTATGGCAGCATCCTTGCGACCATGCTGGAAGCCTTTCCCCGCGTCACCGTGTGGCGGGGCGACTTCTTTGCGAACAAACCCATCGTTTGCCTGCTCGGCCACCGCGACCTCGCGCCGCTGGATATTGCGTCGTTCCGGGAGCGCTCCCAAGCCTTCGCCAAAGAGAGCGGAAACGTCATGTTCGCCGGTGCCAGCAACGTTGCGATGCACCTGGCCTACTACTGCGGTTCGCTGGAGGCGAAGGACAATCTCCACCTGAGCGAAGGCCCCACTTCCACCGATGATTATCCCTACCTCGAATACGAAGCGCCCCTGAATCACCGGCGAGAAAAGGCTGGCGAAGTCCAGTGGTTCACCGGGGAGGATCTGGTCGACTGGATGAGCCAAATCGGTGATTTACCCGAAACCGATTCCTGGCTGACTCAGGCGGATGAGTCCGACCGGACCGTCGTTCAATCCGGCCTAGCGCTGCACCAGATGAAAGTGGCCAAAGCGGTGAGAGATCGAGACGGTGAACGTGCGGCCTTCGAACGTTTTCAGGAGTTGGTGCGGACGTTAGAGTTACGCTGAGGAACGCTGAGGTTTTTTTACGACAGTTCCAAAGGTCAATCTGATTTCGGGTTTAGGCTAAGCGGATCAGGCAAAGACTTTTGGGTAGCGGAATTCGCCAGAATTTCGGGCAGAGTATAAGGAGGCGGGACCGAGGACGAAACTCTGGCGAGTTCTACGGGAAAGTGAGGGATTCGGAGAGGAACAGGGTATGTCCACCCGGAACATACTGGAAAAGTGACGGCCAGGATTTTGGGAAAATCTAGGGTAGTTAACTTTCATCTGCCCCCTCAATTTCATCTAAAAGGAGACGTGATCTGTCCTCATGGAGCCGAGAAGCGGCTCACGACTTCGGCGAGGCGGTCGAGGGCGCTTCGGTCCGGAAGGGTCACGGAGAGACGGATGCGGCCGGTTTCGTCGGTCTCGATGCATTCGTTCAGGCTCTTTTTCACGCGATCGGTGATGCGCTGGCGTGAGGTTTCCTCGACGGCTGATTCGGGTAGAAGCTCGCCCAAGAGAACGAAGGCGGCCCCGAGCAGCTCACCGCTGGCGGTGGAGAATCGCTCACGTCTATCAGCGAGGCGCCGGTTTTCCTCCTCCACGGCGCGGTGCGCGCTCTCGTCCAGGGGAGCTTCGGGAGCGCGGCCGAGGAGGACCTCAAGGCGGCGTTTGAGTTCATCCATTCCGGAGGCGAGATGGACGGCATCGATTTCTGAATCGGGATCGAGCGTGGCCTGAGCCAGCTCGTGCTTGGCGGAGAGGGTGGCGAGAAGGTTCTCCTCGATCGTCTCCACGGTGACGAGGAGATAGACCTGGACTGGGCGGTCCTGACCCATGCGGTGGGCGCGGGCGATGCGCTGTTCCAGCACGGCCGGGTTCCAGGGAAGATCGACGTTGATCACGGTGTTTGCCGCCTGGAGGTTGAGCCCGGTGGAGCCGGCGTTGGTGGTAAGGAAGGCGCGGCAGGAGGGATCGTCCTGAAATTTGGCCACGAGAGCCTGGCGTTTGCGCTGGGGAACCGAGCCGTCGAGGCGGACGTAGCAGAGACCGGCTTCGTCGAAGAGTGGCTCGATGAGGTCGAGCATGGTGGTCCACTCGGAGAAGAGGACGATTTTGCGGTCCTCCTCGGCGCTGAGGTCGCTGAGCAGATCGCGAAGGCGCTCCAGCTTGGTGGAATGACCGGGAGCCTCCTTGTTCACGAGGTAGGT
>CAZCRA010000292.1:0-3802 GCA_964500945.1 uncultured Verrucomicrobiales bacterium
CCGGCCCCCAGCCTGCCCGCTCCTGCCGGTTACCAGGACGCCTCCCACGATCACGACCCGCATTTCGCCGTCGACCCGAACATGGTCGAGATCCCGCACGGCATGGAACCGCCCAAGAGAGCCGGCGCCAAGATTTCCTCCATCCTCGTCGCCGTCCTGGTTCACGTCGTCATCATCGGCCTCTTCTCGTTCGTGGTCATGAGCTTGCCTCAGCCGACCCCGCCCGAGATCTATGCCTCGGTCGCCACCTCCGATGTCGATTCGACCCTGCAGCCGAACACCATCACCAAACCCACCGTTCAGAAGAAGACCGCCTCGGCCGCGCAGATGAAAACCATCACCAGCGCCATGTTTTCCGACGTGGCCATGCCTTCGGTCGATGCCACCCAAGTCAATCCGATCGCCGGCATGGGCACCGACGGCATGGAATTCGGTCTCTCCTTTGACATGCCCGGCGGCGCTTCCGGCATGACCAGCATCCCGCCCGCCATGGCCGGTCGATGCAGCATGGGCCAGCGCATGCAGCGCCTCAAGGAAAGCGGCGCCACCACCGACGCAGAATCCGCTGTCCGAAACGCCCTCCGTTTCATGGCCACCCTCCAAAACGAGGACGGCTCTTTCGGGGACCAGGAACCCGTGGCCATGACCGCCTTCGTTCTTCTCGCCATGCTCGGCCACTGCGAGACGCCCGACTCCGTCGAGTTCGGCTCGACCGTCACCCAGGCCGCCATTTATCTCATCGATCAAGCGATCCGGGGCGAGAGCGCTTACATCATTTCACCGAAGAATCTTTCCCGCTACGGCGGCGATCGCCCGGCGGAATACGAGCACGCCATCGCCACCTATGCCCTGTGTGAACTCTACACCATGACCAAGGCCAGCGGTGCCGCTCAGCGCATCCCCAGGCTCGAATCCGCCATGAAAAAAGGCGTCAGTGCCATCATCGATGCTCAGCAGGACCGGGGCGGTTGGGCATACGGCTACCGCGACAGCGGTGGCCACGTCGATACCTCCATCGTGGGCTGGAACTTTCAGGCTCTCAAAGCCGCCACCTTCACCGGCGAGAAAATCTCAGGCCTCGACCGCGCCCTCGACCGCGCGATCGACTGGTTCAAATATGCCCAAACCCCCGAGGGCGGCTTCCCCTACAAACCCGGGGACAAACCCAAAACCACCCTCGATGGCGTCGGGGCCCTGGCTTTCATGATGTGGGAGATGGAAAATTCGCCCGAAGCCAAGAAGGCCTTTGATTACTTGAATCAAACCGCCACGAAACGCGGTCCTCAGGCTTACGGCTGGTATTACAACATGCAGGCCTACTTCATGAAGGGCGGCGAGGACTGGAAACGCTGGAACGACTACGCTATGCCAAAAATTCTGGAATCCCAAAATCCCGACGGTTCCTTCGGCATCAACCCAGGCCATGGCCCGGAGCTTCCCCAAGCCAAGTCCATTTACGCCACCGCCCTCTGCACCCTCATGCTCGAGGTCTACTACCGCTACCTCCCCACCACCCAGAAAAACCTCGGCAAAGACCGAGGCTTCTCCCTCCGCTGACGGATCGCCGTCCGTAGCCGAATTCGTGAGAACGGGAGCGAAGCGTCCAATTCCGGCTCCTTCCGTAGCGGAATTCGTAAGAACGGGATCGAAGCGTCCAGCTTCGCCTTCTCCCGTAGCGGAATTCGTAAGAATTTCGTCCCCCCGTAACGGACACAGGCCGCCAAAGACAAAGCAACGCGTCCAGTTTCGCCTCCCTCAGGCAGGGCGCGCTTCGTCCCACCGCGGGCGGGACAGATCCGTCCCTACCCCTCGTCACCCCCCCGTCCGCTCACCACTCATCCCTCCCGCTCCCACAAACCCGCCCCTCCTTTCTCACGAAATTGTAACAAAATCAGCCACGCTCGCCGCCCATCCCTATGCTAGGGCATGAGTGGTGCGCAAAACTTCAAACCCGCACCCCTTCTGCACTCCTGAACCGACAAACCAAACAACAACTCATGAAGAAAGCACTCATCACCGCAGCCCTCATGGCTACCTCAGGATTGGCTCACTCAGCCATCTTTATCAACGAGTTCCTCGGCAGCACAACGAGCACCGATGACGAATTCATCGAACTCTACAACTCTGGCGCAACGACAGTGGATCTGTCGGGATGGAGCATTGAGCTCTGGGACAGTGATACGGGCGCAAATTTTGGCGGATCTGATGGCGGCAGCCCCCACGTCATTTCTTCCGGCAGCATTTCTGCCGGCGGGTTCTTCCTGTTGGCCAACCCCGAGTTTGGCAACAATTACGCCGCCACTCCCGATGCCGCTCTCCTGGCGAACGCCATCGAAAACTCATCCTACACAATGATTCTCGTTGATGCGGGCTCCTCCGTCATTGATTCGATTTTCGTGACTGATGGTGACGCTGGCGATTCTGCAAACCGTAATGGTGCTGCGTTTTCGCCGGCAGCCACAGTCGGCCCTGACGGTTCATTCCTTCCCGCTGGCGCCTATCGCGCAGCAGGTGACGGTAGTAGTGTCTTTGAATTCCTGGAGTTCTCCCCGAAACCCGCGCCCACGGCGACGCCAGGCTCCGCCAACCCCATCACCGCCATCCCAGAACCTTCCACCGGTCTCCTGATGGCGCTTCTCGGTGGTGCCGCGTTCCTCTTCCGTCGCCGGAAGTAATCCGAATCGCTACACCGTTCAGGGTCATCCCTGAACCCAACATCAAATCTTCCAAAAGGGGGCGGGTCATCTGCCCCCTTTTTTCGTAGCGGAAGCCGCGGAGGCTTTCGCCGTGAGCTGGAAGAAGGGCGCGAAGAAGGACCGAAACTGGACGCTTCGCTCTGTTCGCGTTCTCACCCGGGAGACATCGAGGAGGTTGATCTTCCCAGGATCATGCCCAGTGACACTCCCCCTCTCCCCTCTCCCATCTCCCCTTTCCCATCTCTGTGTCTCTGTGCCTCTGTGTGAGCATTCTTGCCCCGTCGCCAAGCCCCAGCGCCCACCGCGCCGACAGGAAACTGGCAATTCTAGATTCGGGTTAGGCGTCTCCGGATGAGCTTTCGACCGTCCCAGCTCTCCGCGAAAGGCATCCACTGACCAGCCGGGTTGGCTCCAAGAAAAAAGGGCCGAGCCATCCGGCTCGACCCTTTCGAGGTTTAGCGTGATTCCTCTGGGTGATCGATTAGGCAACCATTTCGCTGCATAACCCACGAAAAGCCGTGAGCGCGGATCGCCTCCCCCTCACGCCGGAATCGCCGTTTCCTCGTCCGCCGATTCCTCGCGCTTCGCCGCCGCACGGGCTGGGGTCATCACCGAGTCCACCGTCTCTTTACAGCTCGTCGGCTTCCAGCAGCGTGTAGCTGAAGCGAATCGTTTCCAGCGAGTGGGTCTTCATGATGATGTCGGGATAGGTGGTTTGATGACTGAGTTGAACTCTGGATTGAATTCTCGGTGTAACTCTGGGTGTAACTCTGGATTGAGCGCGGCCCGGATGGAGGCCGGCAGGATCAGCCGTGGCGACCATCCCTCACGACCCGCGCTGGGATACTTGTTAGGGTTTTTGCCTGCCGAATCAACCTGAATTGAGAGAAATTTCCCACGAAACCGCCCGCAGCACCCTCAAACCCCGCCCGCACCGCGTGCGGTCCCTCTCCCCCATCTGAAGTATCACCACTTCAGCTACTCGCCTATCCAAATTCGCCAGAATGGAAGCGTAGCGGACATAGGCTGCCACAGGCAGAGCAACGCCACACTATCTCCTAGCTCCCCCCTCACGAACTCAACGACGCCGCATCACCTGGCCGTCG
>CAZCRA010000293.1:0-3718 GCA_964500945.1 uncultured Verrucomicrobiales bacterium
CGCTGCGCCTCGCCTCGAGCCGGCCCGCCTGGGGCGACTCCTTCGTTTCCTTCCTCCGCACCGCGCTGCAGGACCCCTCACCCCCGGAAGGCCTCGCCGGCGCCCTGCTCGCCTTCGCCGAAACTCCGGACGTCCAAGATCTCATCGCCGAAGCGCTCGAAAGTCCATCGACTCGTTCCCTCGCAGCCCAGGTCATGGCGCGATCGCGCTTGAAAACCACCCCCGAGAGCTGGCAGACGGCCATGACCGCGTTGCTCGAAACCGGCCCTGAACCCATCTGGATCGAGACCGCCGGCCAGCTCCCAGGATTCGAGTTCGACTGGATGAGCCTCGCCTCCGATGCGGCACATTCGCCCGCCGTCCGGCTCGCCGCCCTCGAGCGCGCCATCCAAACCCGGTCGGAGCCGCTGCCCGCTCCCCTTTTCGATTTCCTCACCCAACGGTTCGAGCCCGCCGTCCCTCAGGCTCAGCGAAGCCAGGCTGCCAGAATCCTGGGTCGCGTGCCCCTCGACGACGCCCAACAACGCGCCTGCGCCCGGCTCATCGCCCAGACCGGCCCGCTGGAAACCAGTTCGCTCCTCGCGGCTTTCCACGACTCACCGTCCGGGGAAATACTGGATCTCCTGGCGGCGTCGCTCCCCAGCTCGCCAGGCTTCTACAGCCTCGCTTCGGACGAACTGGCCGCCGTGTTTCGAAACCATCCAGCCGGCCAATCGCTCGTCAAAACGCTGCACGCCGCCGAATCGGAACGCGAATCCCGCCTCGACGACCTGACCGCTTCCATCGCCGGCCTCAAAGGCGACCCCGGAGCCGGGAAAGCCGCCTTTGCAAAGGCCACCTGCATCGTCTGCCACCGCGTCCGCGGCCAGGGCGGCGTCATCGGCCCCGACCTCACGACGATCGGCTCCATCCGCTCCCAGCGCGATCTGCTCGAGGCCATCGCTTACCCCAGCGCCACTTTTGCCCGGGAATACGAACCTCTCCAAATCACCCTCGAAGATGGCTCCGTCCTTCTCGGCCGCCGCGGTGAAGAAACCCGGGAAACCGTCGAATTCATCGACGCCGCTGGTCAGTCCACACACATCCCGACTGGGCAAATCGTCCACCGCGAGATGGGTTCGATCTCCATGATGCCATCCGGCCTCGAGCGCCTCCTCACCGCCCAGGAACTCGCCGACCTCATGGCCTACCTCGAAACGCTTCGTTAGGTAGGGAGCGCGGCCTGTCCCGCTCAGCGCAGAAAAGAGCCGAGGCTTTCAGGAGCGGCGCCGAACGCTCATCAGCACTAAAAACCCCGTGAGCAGCCCAAGGAACGCCGAAGGCTCGGGAATCACCGTCACGTCGCCAGTCACCTCAAACGCCACGATCCTCACTTGGTTGAAACGCCCCTTGCCTTCTTCCACGTAAAGGCCTACGGCTTCCAGATCGTCGAAGTCGGCGGCGACCAGACCGGCTGCTGCGCCCGTGAAATCGGTAAAGTCCACCGTTGGATCGTAATCGATCCACGATACCGACTCCGGATTCGAAGCAAAGCTGGGCGAGTTGTTCCCGGCGTCCAACGCGGAAGCGTAAAAATTCCCGCCACTCTGCACCACCCACCGGCTGCTGAGCGAACCCCCGTTCGTGCTCAGTGTAGCCGTCATTCCGGTCATGGAAAAACTGGACGTATCCGCTCCATTCAGAAAATCATTCCGCTTCCAGAGCACAATTCCTTGAAGAAAGGAGGAGTCCGTGTCCACCGGGCCATTCACCGCCAGAAAAATCTGATCGTTTGGGCTGGCGTCGCTTATCCGGAAGTTCGGATTGGGCGTGGTCGTCGTCGACGTGGTGGTTACCTCGGCCACCGTAGCCGCGTAAAAATCGGGCGTCTTTCCCGCATCATTGGCGTAGTAACCTGCGCCGCTGGGGCTGGAGTAGGTATTCAGGTCAACGCTCAAAGAGCCCCGGCCGACGCTCATGTTAGGGGAACTACTCACGATGTCGTCGGCGGGTCCCCAGCTGACCAGCACGGCCGCAGGTAGCAGCCCCGGCAGCAGAAAGACGGAAAGGTAGCTGAGGGCTCTTGAAAAAAAAGAAGGCGCGGACATACCCCGATCATCGAAAGCAGACCTGGAACGTCAAGGAAAAAACACCCCCCCCAGCTTTGCTCCTGTTTCAGGGAGGGACGGCGCTCCGCAACCGCAACACCATCGGCCAGGCCGCATCAAACCGCCCTCGCTTCCCCAATCAGACGCGCCACCTCCCCACGACCGTAGCCGCTGTCCTTCGCCGCTTTCCGGATCGCCTTCATCTCACGTTCGTCCAGATCGCCATCCGCCAGCGCGAGCCGGATCAACTGGAGCAAATGATGGCGCGAACCGCCCTCCCGGGTCCCCGAAGCTTGCCCCGCATAGGGATCGACTTTGGCCCGCTGAAGCAGACGCTCGACCATTGCGTCGTCCCAGCCCTGATGCCTCGCCCAATCGTGCAGATGCTTCGCCTCCGCCACATTCGATTCGTCGTCCACACCCGCCAGCCGGACCAGCTCGATGAACTCCAATTCCTTCACACGCTCCGGCGTCAAAGGTTCACCCACCTGAGCTTCCACCCCGGCTCGCAGCGCCTCCTGCGATTTCTTGGCCCGCTTCCGCAGCAAGAACACCACGCCGCCAGCAGCCAGCAGGATCGCGACCATCAGCAGCGGCTGGCTCGTCACGAAACCGGTCAACATCGTGAGACCACTCACCATCAATCCCAGAACCAACGCCAGCAGCGCCACGCCCCGCTGCAACAACGGCCCGACCACCGGAAGATGAATCAGAAAACGGGTGAAGGCCCCGAAGAGAAACAGCCATCCAAAGACATTCACCGCCGTCCCGATGGCCCGCACGATCTGCTTCACCCGCTGAAGATGGGCCTTCATCGTTCCCAAAGCAGCCTCACGCTCCCCCGCCACGAGGTGGTGCAGCACCCCGGTGTCCTGGATGATGGCGCTCACGAATCCCCCACGCACCACCGCCTGGTGCGCAATGGCCTGATGCCCGCCAAACTTGCCGAAGTAGGTGGCCACTGCCGGAACGGGAAATCCCCGATACGATAGCCGCTCGTCACCCAAGCGGTTGGATTCACCCTTCGACAGGTAAAAAAAGCGATCCCGCACTTCGAGTCCGCTCTCCCGGCCGACAGCGCTCAGCGTCAGGGAACCCGGCTCCAAGCTCTCGAACCGGTCGACGAACTCGATCCGATCCGTGTCGATCTCCAGATCGCCACATTGATAAACCGGCGGCAGATAACGCTCAGATGACAGTTGCTGCTGGACTCCCGAATTGCGTGAGTTCTGCTCGACACTGCTCATCCACTCCAGACTCCACGTCGTGTCCCCATCCGAGTCCTCATCCTTGTCCCAAGCATAAATCTCCGCCTGGCGCCGCACCGTGAGGTAGCCCGTGAAGAACTCCACGTAGCGCCCCTCCATGGTGAGCCCCCGGTCCATCCCGCCGGTGTAGGAGAAAACCTGCCCCGGCTCCAAGGCCTCGACCTGCGCCACCGCGGTCGCCTTTTGCGCGGCCTTGTGATAGTCGAACCGGTGTTCGTTCTGCCAGAGGGCCATCACCGAAACCCCGATGAAAAGCGGCCCAAAAATGAGGCCCGCGAACGGATTGTTCTTTTTCTTCCGCGCCATGAATGAAGCCGTCTACACTGGCAAATCGATAGCCGCAAACTGGTGGTTTGGCTAGTG
>CAZCRA010000294.1:0-3699 GCA_964500945.1 uncultured Verrucomicrobiales bacterium
CAGATTGCGCTTCGACGCCCGTCAGCGTCCGCTAGGCTCTCGGTGCTGTGGAAGCAAAGGCCGAGGGGACGCTGACGGGCGTCGAAGCGCAATCTGCGAAATACGCCGCCGGTCTGCCCGACAAGCTCAATGCCCATCGCCGACCACTACCTTTTCTCTACGAGTCGAATGGTGCCGTTACTTTCTTCACCAACGGCCTCGACCCCAAACCGCGCAGCCGGAAAGTCTTCAGCTTCCCGCGTCCTGAAACTCTCGCCGAGTGGCTCTCGCAGCCAGCGCAACTCCGCGCCCGGCTCCAAAATCTTCCGCCCCTCGACGAAGCGGGTCTGTGGAAAGTCCAGACCAAGGCCATCACCGGCCTTGAAGGCTCGCTTGCCAAGGCCCACCCATCCGCCCTCATTCAGATGGCGACCGGTTCCGGCAAGACCTTCACTGCTGTCAATGCGGCCTACCGTCTTTTGAAGTTCGGCGGAGCCAAACGCATCCTCTTCCTCGTGGACCGTGGCAATCTGGGCAAACAGACCGAGGACGAATTCGCCAACTTCACGCCGCCCGACGATACGCGGAAGTTCCCCACGCTCTACACCGTCCAGCGGCTCAAGAGCAATTCCATCAACCCCGCCGCCAAGGTCGTCATCACCACCATCCAGCGCCTCTACTCGATGCTGAAAGGCGAGGCCGACTTCGATGAGGGCAACGAGGAAGGCTCCAGCTTCGACACCGTCAAGCCGTGGAAAGGCGAGCCGCCCGACGTGGTTTACAATGCAGGCATCCCGCCCGAGTTCTTCGACTTCGTGATCGTGGATGAATGCCACCGTTCCATTTACGAGCTGTGGGCGCAGGTGCTGCGGTATTTCGATTCCTTCCTCATCGGCCTTACCGCCACACCCGCCGGGAAGACGATTGGCTTCTTCAATCAAAACCTCGTCATGCAATACGGCCACGACGAAGCCGTCACCGACGGCGTCAATGTGGACTTTGACGTGTATCGCATCCGCACCCGCATCAGCGAGGGCGGCGCGACCATCGTCGCCGACCCCACCGGCGTTTATGTGGACAAGCGCCACAAGCTCACCCGCGCCGAGCGCCTCGAAAAGCTGAACCAGGACCTCACCTACACCGCCAACGAACTCGACCGCGATGTCGTCTCCGAGAGCCAGATTCGCACCGTAATCCGCCAGTTCAAAGACAAGGTCCTGCCCGAGGCCTTCCCCGGTCGCACTGAAGTGCCGAAGACCCTTATCTTCGCCAAGGACGACTCCCACGCCGACGACATCGTTCGCATGGTGCGCGACGAGTTCGCAGAGAAGAACGAGTTCTGCGAAAAAATCACCTACCGCACCGGTTTTACCCGCGTCGAAAAAGACGTAATCAACGACGAGGGCTCACCCGTCCTGAATGCCGACGGCACCCCGGAGAAAAAAACCGAGTGGGTGAAAACCTCCAGCCTCACGCCCGATGAGATTCTCTCCAACTTCCGCAACAGCTACTTCCCGCGCATCGCCGTCACCGTGGACATGATTTCCACCGGCACCGACGTGAAGCCCATCGAGTGCGTCTTTTTTATGCGCAATGTGAAGTCCGCCGGATTCTTCGAGCAGATGAAAGGGCGCGGAGTCCGCGTCATCTCACCGGACAAGCTCAAGGTCGTCACGCCCAGCGCCAGGGCCAAGGACCGCTTCATCATCGTGGATGCCGTCGGCGTCTGCGAGCAGGACAAAACCGATTCCCACACGCTCAACCGCAAGCCCTCCGCCACGCTCCCCGAGTTGCTCGAATACGTCGCGCAGGGCGGCACCGACCCCGACGCGCTCACCACGCTGGCTGGACGCCTTGCCCGCCTGCAACGCGAGTTCTCACCCGCCCAGCTCACTGAGTTGCGCGACCTCGCCGGGGGTAAATCCTTCCCCGACCTCGCGGGCGACCTCATGCGCGCCGTGGATCCCGACGCGCAGATTGCCGCCGCGAAGCAACTCCCCGGCGTCACCGGCGAGCCGACGCCCGAGCAAATCCAGACCGCCGCGGACCAGCTCGCGCAACAGGCCGTCACGCCCTTCCATAAGGCCGCGTTCCGCCGTCGCATCCTCGAAATCCGCGCCCAGAACGAGCAGACCATCGACCGCCACAGCCTTGACGATGTCCTCTACGCCGGGTTCGACGCCTCCGCCCTGAACAAGGCTCAGGCCAAGGTGAAAGACTTTCGCCTCTGGATTGCGGCCCGCAAAGACGAACTCACCGCCCTGCAAATCCTCTACTCCGGCACCAAGCCGCTGAAACTCTCCCTCAAAGACCTCCGCCAGCTAAAGGACGCCCTCTCCACGCCACCCCTGGCCGCCTCGCCCATCCAACTCTGGCGGGCGTTTGAAGTCTTGGAGTCTGCCAAAGCGGCGGAGACCGCGCCGGGCGCATCACGTCCCGGCGAACAGTTGGCCGACCTGGTGACCCTCGTCCGGCACGCCATCACCCCCGAAGTGCCGCTGGAACGGTATGCCGAAGACGTGCGCCTCAACTACGTCGAATGGATCCGGCAAAAGGAAAAGGCAGGCGTGACCTTTACCGACGAGCAGCGCGAATGGCTCGACCGCATGGCGGAGCACATCGCCACCAGCCTCGCCATCGAAGAGGATGACTTCGAGGACGGCTGGTTCGGCCAGCACGGCAGCCTCGGCAAAGCCCACGCCCTCTTCCACGACAAACTCAAGCCGCTCCTCGCTGAGCTGAATGAAAGGTTGGCGGCGTGAGTGAGGCGAACGGACAAGACCTGCCGAGGGGGTGGACTACGGCCAACCTGTCTGACCTCGTTGGATTCGATGGGCTTTTCTGCGATGGCGATTGGGTGGAATCGAAGGACCAAGACCCTGCCGGGGACGTTCGCCTGATTCAATTGGCTGACATTGGTGATGGCGGCTATCGCGATAGGTCAAACCGCTTCCTCACTTCGTCAAAGGCCGCGGCACTCCGATGCACTTACATCCGAGATGGCGACCTGCTTGTAGCTCGTATGCCAGACCCCCTTGGCCGCGTTTGCACGTTTCCCGGCGATTCAAAGCAGTGTGTGACGGTTGTTGATGTGTGCATTATTCGACTCGCGAGTGAAGCGTCGTCTCGTTGGCTGATGCACCAGTTGAACACGCCTCATATCCGGCGTGCAGTTTCAGAGTTACAAAGCGGAACCACTAGAAAGCGTATTTCGAGAGCAAACCTCGCGAAGCTCCTTATTCCAGTGCCCCCTCTGCCCGAACAAGAACGTATCGCGCAGACAATCGACGAACTGCTCTCCGACCTCGACGCGGGGGTGGCGGCGTTAGAGCGGGTGCAGGTGAAGCTGAAACACTACCGGGCCGCCGTGCTGAAGGCGGCGGTCGAAGGCGCGTTGACCGCCGACCTGCCTTGCCGGCAGGCAGGGTGGCGCGCCCAGCACTTCCGCAATCTCTCGGGAAAACTGGTGCCCCTGGAGAGCGAATCCCATTTCGCATACGTTTTGGAATGTGAGGATGGAAGTCTCTACAAAGGATTCTGCCACAATCTCTGGCAGCGGATTGACCGTCATCTCGAAGGCAGAGGTGCTGAGTGGACCTCGAAACACAAGCCTGTGGCACTCATTCATTTTGAGGAATTCGAGAGTCCTGAATTGGCAAGGGAACGGGAGATCTATTTCAAATCGGGCAGCGGCCGGGAATGGATTCAGAAGGTTCATGC
>CAZCRA010000295.1:0-3695 GCA_964500945.1 uncultured Verrucomicrobiales bacterium
ATGCGGCTGGGACAGTGGGCGATGCGGCTGGGACAGTGGGCGACGCGGCTGGAGCGACGGGCGACGGCACCGGAACGACGGGCGACAGGGAATGGGTAAACCCAGGGTAAACAACGGATTCCCCGGAAAAAATCTTCCATCCCCAGCTTTCTTCCAACGCCGGGCTGAACACGCCGTCGGCAGGCGAGCCGCGTTCCCGCTGGCGCAGCACCAATTTCTCCTTGGTGACGGCACCGAAGTAGCCCGTGGGACGCACCCCGAGTTGCTCTTGGAGCCGCTGCACGGCCTCCCCTTCAGAACCGGTCCGCAACCGGCCGAGCCGTGCCTCCACCAAAGCCGGAGATTCCAAACCGAGGGAAGCCGCGATCCCGTAGTCGGCCCCCGTCAGCAGGACGTAATCCACCCGCGCGCCGGGATTCAGATCCGCGAGGACGGATTGGAACCGGGCCCATAACCCGGCCCCCTTCTTTCCCTGGACCGTCTGGCATCCCAGCGACGAAAAGGTCGAGTCGGAGTAGGCACAATGGATGTTATCTGAAGGAGAACATCGATCCCAGGTATCCTTCGTCTCGAACACCAAATTGCTCCGCGTCCGGAGCACCGTGGCCGGCCCGCTGTGGGCCCCGTCCGCATCGCTGAGCCGGAGGGCGGGCGTGACCCAATTGGCTTGTTTCTTTGGGGCATGCATCCCCACCTTGTAGATGTAGCAGCCGGTGGGCAGGAGGTTGTTCTTGAACCGACGCTCCATGTAACCGTGCCACGGCACCGTGGAGCCGGTGAAGGCGCTGAACGTGCCCGTCTTTTGGAAAAAATACCCGATCACGCACCGGAAATTCCGGTGGTCCGGCCGGGTGTCCTTCACGGTGAAGCTTTCGACCTTCTCGACGCTGGCTTCCCCGACCAGGACCGCTCCCCGGATGCCAAAGGCGACGACGCCGTTTTTGCCCTGGGGGACAAAGCGGTTGGCCGCCACGAGTCGTTCGAACTCCGCCTTGCCGACCACGAACTCCCCGAACGAGGGAAGCTCCGAAGTGTCAGCCTCCAGCAAATGGCGGAAACACGGGGAATCCGCATCCTTGGCCCAGGACACCCGTCCGGCGGATTCCAACGCGGCCTCCGCTTCGAAGATCTCCGGAAAATAATCGTCATCATCCGGCTCCTGATGCGCCGCCTGCTCTAAGGTCGTTCCCTCTGGGAATTGGAGGCGAGCACCAGGGCGGACATCGACAGCCTCAGGATCGGTAAAGGGAGGGGTTCCGGGCGTATGGTGGGTTTGCATGAGTTGTAGTGACTTGGGATGGATTCGGGGAGAGACGCAAGCGGGAAGCTTTCCAGGAAGGGCGCGTCAGCCGGGGAGACTCTTACCCATCCCCTGGCGCCACGACAAAAACGGACCGCGCCGCTCATGTGCGGGGGGTAGCCAGGAATGGAGCGCCTCCAAAAAACCCAGAACCCCGAAATCCAGGGATCGGTCCTCCGCCACGTTCGTCCCGAAGATTTCCCAGCCGCGGCCAAAGGACTCCGCGGTCTGGTCACCGAACCTTCCACTCTGCCCCGCCCGCCCGGGAAGGACGCGGATACGGTCCAGCCTCTGATAGTGCCCGGGCTTCTCCGAAAAGAACAAACAGGGCCCGGCGGTGATGACTTTCCCGGACCCGACGAGCCAACCCGTCCCCCACATCTTCGGGTCCGGATGGTCGCCGTGAAGGTATCCCTCCAGAGAGCAAATCCAACGCCAAGGCGCGTAGCGACCAATGTCCTCCACCCGGACCTCCGCCCGATCACCCCCTCCAATCCTGAAGGACCGGGTGACGGGACCAACCGCGGGTCCAAAGGTGATGGCCGACGGAACATGGCATCTCCCCAGGCGGACCTTCAACCGCGGACTTCGGACCAAGGCCGCCACTTCAGCCCATCCAACTGAGTGGCCAGAGCGGCCGCACTCTCCGTTCGGTTCTGTTTGCCCGCCTCGATGAGCCGCCCGATGATCCGACCGGCCAAGGCGACTCCAGCGGCCGTGCCGGGACCGGTTTCCAACTGGCTGCCCGACGCGTCCTCGAAGCGGTCCACCATCGGTCGCAGCTCATCGATCGACGTCGGACCCAGGTCCACAAATCCAGCCGTGAGCTGGAGCGCCTTCCGGTTCCCCTCCGCTTTCTTGTTCTCCAACCAGGAATTCACGGCCTGGCGCGCGACTTCGTAGTCACGCTCCGCCGCCGCAGGCGCGAACTTGGCTTTGGCTTCGGCGCTTCCCTTCCAGACGGCCAGCGTCTCGATCCCTTTCATCCGCGTTCCCTCGGGCGGAATCACGCTTATCGGGGATCCGAAGGCGGCCCCCTCACCATGGTCCGGGGACGGAATACAACCAGCAAAAATGGTCAGCGCGGCGAGGGGAAAGACGAGGCATCGTAAACTCATGACGGTAATCGGGTTAGCTTAGGTTGGGATTCTGAGATGCAGAAGAGGAGGTGCATCCACGGCACTCTCCCGCCATACCTATTGCCTGACCGAGGCGCAACGAGAAAATGCGCAACTCGCTCATTTTGCCATCGTCCTCTTCCCCGCAGCAAATTGCAGAATCATGCGAGAAACCGGGGACAGACGGTTTGGGTCCAGGCCTTTATGCATACTTCGGAGGTTCAAATGTCTGGCCCGTCTGGGGACAGGCTGCGTTTGGGGGAATAAGCGCCCCCCTTTGAAGCGCAGCCGCCAGAACAGGTTCCACCCCGTTCGTGGTGGTGGTTGTAGTAGGTCGTAATGCGCTGCTTACGCTCCTGCATGACTGCTGCATGACTGGCGATAGCGGCAGCGGTTTGATTCAGCGAAGCCAGCCGAGGAGAGCGGGACGAAGTCCGGATAGGGCGAAGGAACTTGGGTGAGAGCTGGGATGAGCCGCGGAGGGTGACACCGTGGACTGCGCGCAGCCTGCTGCCGCTGTGGTGGAGGCAGCCCTGCTGCCGGGCCGAGGCCATGAAGCGTCCCATCCACCCATCCCACGACCCGCACACCTGCCGCCCGCAGCAGGCTGCGGCGGACCCACAGCGGCAGCAGGCTGCCGCAGTCCACGGAACGCTCACGCGTTCGTTTATGGTTCCGCTCCGCCCTCGCTTACCACGGCGCGGTGGAGTTCGGTGAGGGCTGGGATGGGCTGGGGGTGGTGGAAGCGATCGTCAATCGCGAACGGCGGCTTGGGCTCTTGGTGGCGCTGGAAACGTCTGCTCTTCAAGCCGGGGAGTTTGCGGTAGGTTTCTTGGGCGGCTTCGCGCTGGTCCGTGGCCCATTGCGCGGCGGCGACTCCGGCCAGGATCGTGGCGTCGTCCGGTTCCATTTGGATGGCTCGGTCGAGCAGATCCCGGGCCTTGGCGGCTTCACCGAAGGCGAGCCAATACCAGCTTGCCACGGTGAAAGCTTGGGCATTGACGATGCGATCGCTGCCCACCAGGGCCAGCCACTCGAATTCGGCTCGGCGTCCCGCCTTTCCAACGCGTTCCAAGGCGCGGACAAACGTTTCCGGGTCTGGATTGTCCGCGATCCAGGCCTGCAAAAGCGCATCGGCTTGGGAGGGATTTCCCAGCCGATGCGTGACCACGGCCCGGGTCAAGACCAGATCCTCCCCGGTGGCTTTCTGATAGCGGTCCAGGGCGTCGAGGGCCAGGGTTTCCAGGACGAGATCTTTTGAGTTCTCGCGATATTCG
>CAZCRA010000296.1:0-3670 GCA_964500945.1 uncultured Verrucomicrobiales bacterium
ACTGAAGTCCTTGCCACTTTGCTCGAGGGCTACGCTTAATCCCGTGCCATTGGGGACCGTTGTTCGTTGCCCCGCGCGTCCCGAGACGGCGCCGCTTCCGTGTCGCTGGAGTGGTGACACTTCAGAGCGGGGTGCGGGGTGCGGGAGAAGGAAGGTCCGAATTGGACGCTTCGCTCGGCCTTTGGCAGCCGATGTCAGCTTCGCTCCCGTTCTGACGAATTTGGCTACGTCTGTTCGGTGCTGAAGCGGTGGCGCTTCGGGGTGAGGGAGGGGAGGCGCCACTGAAGGGGGGTGAGGCGGATGAGGCGGATGAGACCGCTGACGGTGAGGGTGAAGGCGATTCCGAAGGCGACGGCGAAGATGGGGGCTCGGACGATATCGCGGAGCATGTCTTCGGCGGTCTGGGAAACGGCGAGGCTGGGTGGCTGGGCGATTCGGAAGCTTTGGAAGGGGCCGACGAGGGCGACGTTGTCGGCGAGGAAGTCGGCGCGGAGCTCCTGGAGAAGCCGAGAGGCACTGTCCCAGGTTTCACGGGTGATGGCGAGTCCTTCGCGCGCTTCGGCGAAGGCATCGAGATCCTTGGCGTGCTGGGCGAAGCGTTTGTCGAGGGCCTCGGTGAGGGAGGCGTGCGAAGAGGCGAAGGCCGCCGTGGCGCGGCGGAGTTCGGGGTGATCCTCTGGCAGGGCTCCCCGCTCGGCTTCTTTCATGGTCGAGCGATCCGCGAGGAAGGCGGAGATCTGTAGAAGCAGCGCTTCCGTCATCAGGTCCATGCGGTAGGCCTCTCGAATTTGCTCGTCGATGTGGAGCGCGCCGACCTGGGCGAGGGCCTCCCGGCGCTGGGTGATCCAGGCGTCCCAGTCGTCGTTTTCCGGCCCATTGGCGCCGCTGGGCAGGATTCGGAGCCGGGCTTCGCGAAGGGCATGCTCGGCGCGCTCGAAGGCGGCGGCGGCCTGAACGGCCTCGCGACGGCTCAGGTCGAGCGATTCCTTCCAGGATTGGCGTCTCTTTTCGCGTTCGGCGGCGATGTCCTGGGCCCGGGAAGCGTGGTAGCTCTCGAGGAGCCGCATCAAGACGGAAGCGCTGACGGCGGGGTCTTCGTGACGGATGGAAAGGGTGACCCGGGCGGAATCGCCGGTTTGCTGGATGCGAAGCCGGTGGTCGAAGGTCTCCACGGCAGCTTCCACCGAGGGCAGTCGCCAAAGGAAGGGTAGGTCGAGTTTTTCTGCCACATTGGCCAAAAGTTCTTCGGAACGGAGCTTGGCCATCTGGTTTGGGATGAACCACGGGGCTTCTCGCGCAAATTGTGCCGATTCCTCCTCCGACGCTCCGGGCTTTTCGTCGGGCAGGATCTCGATGGTGACGGCGGTCCAGACCGGTGGTTTACGCAGGGCGGCCAGCGCCAGGAGAGCCGCGGTTCCGGTCAGGGTGACTAGAATGAAGGTGCGGACGTGGTTTGGGATGCGGGCGGGATTCATGACACGGGAGGCATCAGAAAGAGCCGGCGACCCCGACGTGAAAGAGATGGCGGTCGTAAGGGCGGAGGACGTTTTCGGAGGTCAGCTGGGAAAAGCGGTAGGCCGCCATCAGCGAGAGGGCATGGGCGAGGCGGTAGCGGGCTTCGAACTCGGCGAAGAGCCATTCTTCCTCCAGCGATTCGGCGCCTGGGTTCTCAAAATCGTTGGCATGGAAGCCTCCGCCGGCCACGAGTGTCCAATCGCTGCCCAAGCGATGTTCGACCGTGATTCCGGTCTCGAAAGTCGATCGCGACGGGAATCCAAGGAGCCCTGTCTCGGCGTCGCGAAAGTCATGAGCGAGGTAAGCGGATAGGCGGGTTGCTTCGCCGAGCGGCAGGGACAGGCCCTGCTCGAGGATGAGACCGTTGTCCGGCTCCAAGGTGGAGTTTTCGAAGCTTTGGCGTTGAACCCCAACGGACAGGCGATGAGTCCAGCGGTCTTCGTCGCCAACCCGGAAGCCGGCCATGACGGCGTGCCGGATTCGATCGAGTCCGGTGCGGGTGAATTCGACTTTCTCCATCCGGTAGGTGGCGGTGGCGGCGAGGGTCCCGACGATGCGGTGCGAGGCATCGAGTTCCGTCCGGTAAACCCAACGGTTATCGGCCAGGGCATCGCTCCCCGGGAGGTAGTGGATGCTGGACGCGGAGAGCGCGGGGCTGACGGTCAGCTGTGGCGTGAGATGGAAGGCCGCGGCCACGCGGTTGAAGGATTGCCGGTAGCTTCCTTCCCGGGTGGATGCCGTCATCCCACTGGCCCAATCCGGTTCGAGATCCTGGCGCCAGCGCGACTCGGTTTCGATGGACGACAAACCTGGGTTCGTGCGCTGCCAGCTCAAGGCCGCTTCGCCAAAGGTGAAGTCCGCCTCGACGCCAGGCGCGGATCGATCATACACGGTCCGGCCGATGGCTCCCGACGCATGGAGCCGGTTCCGGTGGAGGATGCGATCGACTTCGGCACCCAGGCTAGCCGAAACGAAGGCCGAGTCGACGGCGTGCGGGCGGGTGGCGAAATTCGAATCGTAGCCGACGCCGAAGGCGGTCTGGACCCGGAACTGGGACGTTTTTTGGGGCGGAGCGACCGGGTTTTTTGTAGCGGGAGCGGCGGGTTCGACCTGTGCGAGTGGCCTGGCTTGGGCGGAGACCGGGGTCAGCCCGGCCGGAGGGGCGCCATCGTCCGCCGGCGGAGGCGGTGGGGCGAGTTCGGCGGCAATTTCCAGGAGGTCTTCCCAGAGTTGGGGGTGGCCGTTAGTGAGTGGCCGGGCGATTTCGAGGAGTTCCCCGGAAACGGAAGGGTCGACGATGAGCGCGTCCTCGAGAAGAAGGGGGAGCTGGCCGCGGAGATCAGCCGGGGTGAGAAGGGCGGCGGTTTGGGATCGGAACGAATCGACGGTGGGAGAGGCCGAAGCCGCGGAGGCGATGGAGAAGGCAGCCGCGACGAGAGCGAGTGGGGCTGGGAAGGAAAGGATGGACGGGTAGATCGACAAACCTGGAAGGGCGCAGGGATGGAGCGGGTAGAGGGAATCGAACCCTCATAGCTAGCTTGGAAGGCTAGAGCTTTACCATTAAGCTATACCCGCAAATCAAAGTATTCAGTGGATCCTAAATAAGAGGCTGGCGCCAGAGATGGCAAACAGAATCGGACTATTTAGAACCGCTAAACACTTTTCCTGCCCAGCAGGTGATGGTGTCTACCCGGCATTCAGGGCGACGCGAGTCAGAGTGACAGGTCTGTCACACATCCTCGCTTGCCTCAGTGACCGGGCAGAAACATTACGGTGCGGGTGCGTCAACGTCAAGATTTTGCCAAATCGAAAGCGGAAATGGTTCCACCCGCGGCGGGGGCAGGGAGCCGGTGGCCGCTGCTGTGGATGGCATTGGCCGGGGCAGGTGGGATCTTACTGGCCAATCTCCAGCCGGACCTGGCGGGCCGGGGGTGGTGGCTTGTGCCCTTTGGCGGGCTGCTGCTCATTCGGTGGGCGCCGGCGCGGATGGCGGGGTTGGTGATGTTGGCTGGGGTGGTTTTCTCGGTCCGGGAAGCGGGATCGATCCGGGATCGCGACGCGGCGTGGGCCGTGCTGGAAGGCGGGAAAGGCGGGGCGGGATTCGTGGACCTGGAAGCGACGGGTGTGGTGGTGGGGATCGAGGCGGTTTCGGCCA
>CAZCRA010000297.1:0-3647 GCA_964500945.1 uncultured Verrucomicrobiales bacterium
CCCTCTTCCACCGGCGGTCAGGGCTCCGCGTCGCTTTCCCCTTCCAACCGGGTCGCGATGTAGGCCGCCACGTCTTCGATGTCCACTTCGGTCCACATCTTGCACGCCAGGGCATGCATGGTCAGCGACTCCAGCTTCTGAGGATCGCCCTTCCGCAGCCCGGCTTTGAATCGCTCGATTTGCTGAACCAGATACCACGGCTGGAAACCGTGCAGCGGCGGGCTTTCCTTCGCGGCATCCCCCTCAGCGGACTTCCCGTGGCAGGTCGCGCAATCCGCCACGTAAATCGCCTCACCTCGTTTTGGGTCTCCTGGAAAAGTGCCAAAATCGCGACGTGGCTTCCAGGCCGCGATGATCTGTCCCAGCGCTTTGAACTCTTCATCCGTCATCGCCCGCGCGTCTTTGTGCATGCTCTGCTGTTGCGGATCATCCGGGTCCAGCGCGCGCAGCTCTCGCCGGAACTTCTGCATTTGCTGCAAAACGTAGTAGTCGGGCAGGCCAGCGACCGCCGGAACTTTCTGCTTGTCGTTGCCCTCCCCTTTCGCCCCGTGACAGAAAGCGCAGTCGTGCCGGTACTGGTGCGCCGCCGTGACGAGCCGTTCGTCCGGGTCCTCGGCAGCCGCGACGCCGCTCAGGCCTATCGCGACCAAAACAGGGATCAGAGTTCGGTCCATGTGAGAAGCATACCAAAGCCTGGATACCCTTTGCAGCGCGGAAAATTGCGATCTTCTCCGCACCGTTTGCCCCAGGCGGCTCGCCCCATCGGCAACCGGCGTAAACCCGGTTTGGAATCCCCGTTCCGCCGAACCCAAGCCCTGCGCACTGGTGCACAAGCTGCGCGCAGATCCCTCCCTCCTCCACCGTCATACTTCCGTTGAAATGAAATCTTCCGCGTCTGCCATCAAGCAACCGAGCCTCGACTCGGTCACGACCATCAACGAGGACGGCTCGCGCTACACGCTTCACCCGGCCGATGTGCGGGGAACCTTCACCCTGCTGCGGCGGCTGACCGCCGTGGTTTTGCTGGCCATCTACGTGGCTCTGCCCTGGATCAAGGTCGGTGGATTCCCCGCGGTGTTCCTCGATATCGCCCATCGCCGTTTTCACCTCTTCGGCCTGACTTTTGCCGCGCAGGACGCCTGGCTCCTCTTCTTCGTCATCACGGGGCTCGCGTTCTCCCTCTTCTACGTCACCGCGCTCTTCGGCCGGCTGTGGTGCGGGTGGACCTGCCCGTACACCATTTTCATGGAGCACGTTTACCGCCGCGTGGAGCGCTGGATCGATGGGGACGCCACCGCCCGGCGGAAGCTCGACGCCGCCCCGATGTCGGTATCGAAGTTTCTCCGCAGGACCGCGAAACACGGCATCTACATCCTCATCTCCGCCCTGCTCGCCCACGTCTTCCTCAGCTACTTCGTCTCGATCCCCGGCCTCTACGACATGATGACCGCCTCCCCGGCCGAAAACTTGAAGGCCTTCGGTATCGTCATGTTCCTGACCGGCGCCCTCTATTTCTCATTTTCCTGGTTTCGCGAGCAGTTCTGCATCGTGCTCTGCCCCTACGGACGATTGCAGAGCGCCCTCACCGACGAGGACACCATCGTCATCGGCTATGACGAAAAACGGGGCGAGCCTCGCGGTAAACCGAGCGATCCGAGCGCGGGCGATTGCATCGACTGCAAACGCTGCATCCAGGTCTGCCCAACCGGAATCGACATCCGGAACGGCCTGCAACTCGAGTGCATCGGCTGCTCGGCCTGCGTCGATGCCTGCGACGCCATCATGACCAAACTGAAACGCCCAAAGGGCCTGGTCCGCTACGATTCGCTCCGGGGTCTGCGCGGCCTCAAAACCAGGTGGCTCCGCCCGCGGACCTTCGTCTACACCGCCCTCATGGCCGTCGGAGCCGCGTTTCTCACCGTCTCCCTCCTTCAAATCAAACCGCTCCGGGCCAATCTCGTCCGCATGCAGGGCGCCCCTTACATCCTTACGGAGGAAACCGTCCGGAACCACTATCAGATTCGAGTCATCAACAAACTGAACGAAGACGCGAAGTTCCGCCTCGAACTCATGAATGCGCCCGATGCCACCCAGTTGGTCGGCACGGAGGCGATCCGTGAACTGGCTCCCATGGGCGAATCTCTGATCACCATCCCTATCGAAATCCCAAAATCCGATTACGAAGGCCCTTTCCCCTTCCGCATTGCATTGCGCTGGGAGAACGGCGACCTCGTGACCACCGCCAAAGGCCAGTTCCTTGGCCCCCACCCTCGCCTCATCCAAAACCGCGGCACCTGACCCCTCATGAAAAAATGGTTGCGAAAAAACCCATGGTTTTGGTTCGCCCTGCTGTTCGTCTCCTATGTCATCGCCTGGATGGGCCTGATTTCGATCGCCGTCCGCAATCAACCGCCCCCGTTCGAGGAGGCCGGTCAATCCGCTCAGCATGACGAACCCTGATCTGGTGCTCACCGTCGGAGGGGCCCTCCTCATGGGCCTGACCACCAGCCTGCATTGCGCCGGGATGTGCGGTCCTTTGGCCTGCCTCGCCTGCCAGCGGAAAGGTTGCGCCACCGACCTGAGTCAACGCGCCCTGACCTACCACGGTTCCCGCCTGGTGGCCTACACCCTCCTCGGGGCCCTCGCCGGGACGTTGGGCCAAACCCTCGTGCAGCTCATCCCGGCACGGATTCCTCCTTGGGCAACCTGGTCCATCGGCGCCGCGCTCGTCGCCATCGCTCTCTTCGGCACCCGCACCAATCGCCTCTTCGAGCGGATCCGCTCGCCAAAGCCCTGGCTCATCGGCGCCGCCACCCCTCTGCTTCCCTGCGGACCACTCTACCTCGTCTTCGCCTTTTGCGCCCTCTCGGGCTCGCCAATCCGCGGCGCGAGGCGCTTTCGGTTCATGTCAGCCGCAACGCGGAACGCGAGCTTCCCGAGCCCGTCAAGCGTCAGGTCATGCTGCCCGCGGAGATCGACGCGCTGCTGCCTGAGGGCGCGGTGCACCAGGGCTTTGCGATCAAGGCGCGGGCGCTCGAGCCGGCGGGCCTGAAGTCCGTGGCGGATCCGACGCACGGTTTGCTCGTCTTGCTCGATCAGATCACCGACCCGCACAATGTCGGCGCGATCCTGCGCTCCGCCGTCGCATTCAACGCCCGCGCCGTCATCCTCCAGGATCGAAAGTCGCCGCCGTTTTTCGGCACGGTCTGCAAGAGCGCGGTGGGCGCAGCAGAGGCGATCGAGCACGTCCGCGTCACCAATATCGCCGACAGCCTGCTGCGGTTGCGCGAAGCGGGCCGGTTCGTTGTCGGGCTTGCTGGCGAGGCGGAGCTGCCGCTCGCCTCCGCCGTCGAGCAGCGGGCCGGGCCCGGGCTCGTCCTTGTAATGGGGGCGGAAGACAAGGGTCTGCGGCCGCGTGTGGCGGAGAGCTGCGACGTGCTGGCGCGCATTCCGATGAGCCCGAAAGCGGAGAGCCTCAATGTCTCCAACGCCGCGGCGGTGGCGCTTTACGAGGCCTCGCGGCATGATCCGCGCCTAAGCTGATCACGCGCGCTCGACGAATCCGCAGCCAGCGGCTAGTTAGAGACACGCTGCGGGCGTAGTTCAATGGTAGAACGTCAGCCTTCCAAGCTGAATATGCGGGTTCG
>CAZCRA010000298.1:0-319 GCA_964500945.1 uncultured Verrucomicrobiales bacterium
TTTCGCCGGTGCGGCTGGGCAATTGCCGGGGGTCGCGAGGGTCGGCGGTGGGGGCTTCGGACTGCCAGAGACTGACGTGGTAGGGCTCAGCCATTTCGGCGCGAACCCAGACGTCCTTCGAGATGCCGCCGGTCTGGGTGGAAACGATGTGTTCGCCGCCCGCGGAGGCGCGCCCCAGGCCGCCCGGGAGAACGTGGATACGGCCGTCGCGTCGCTGCATGGCGAAGGCCCTGAGCACGGTGGAGCGCGGTTCCAGGCGATCGCGAACGATGGTCGGCGTGGTCGAGAAATGGACTTCCTCCTGACCGACGAACATCGC
>CAZCRA010000298.1:329-3637 GCA_964500945.1 uncultured Verrucomicrobiales bacterium
CGATTTGATCGCGGAGGCTCTGCAGGGACGGGGCGTCCATGCGGCTGCCGTAGACGGTGGGGAAACCCTGGCCGGGATCGATGGATTTGACGACCATCCGGGCGAGGTTGGCGGCGACATGCTGATGGGCGTTGGCTTCGCCGCACCACCAGGTGGCCACGGTGGGCAGGAGGAGTTCCTCGTCGAGGAGGAAGCGGGCGATGGCCGGCAGGAAGGGGTGCCAGCCTGGATTGTCGAGGATCCCGCTGCCGGGGTGATTCAGCACGGCGACATTTCCGGAGCGCATGGCATCGAACAGGCCGGGAACGCCTCCGGCTTCATGCGGATCGGCTTCCAGTGGATCGAGCGCGCGTCCGGGCATGGCCCGCCAAAGCACGTGAATGGGTTCGAGCCCGCCCAGGGAGCGGAGCCAGACGCGGCCATCGCGGACGGTGAGGTCGCGGGGCACGACGCGGGTGAAGCCGAGGTAGTTTGCGAGGAAGGAATTCTCGAAGCCGGGGAATCGCGCTTCAGCGGTGAGGATGGCGACGCGGGAATCGGGTGAGACGCCGCCAGCCTCCTCGAGTTCTTCCCGCCAAGCACGAAAGAAGGCGGCCAGGCGACGGACTTTACAGCGTTGGAAGGTAGCAGGCAGCACGCGTCCGATGATGCTGCGGTTCTGGAGCGCAAAGCCCAGCCCCAGTGGGGAGTCGGCGCGCTGATTGACGACCCACATCTGGCCGTCGGGCCCGCGGGCCAGGTCAAAGGCGGCGAGGGAGACACCTGAGGCTCCTGGAACCGCCTGCCGGAAGCCGACCATGGGCCGGAGAAAACCGTCGTGCCGGTAAACGATTTCGAGAGGCACGATGCGCTCATGAACGAGGCGCTCAGGGCCGTAAAGATCGTGAAGGATGGCGTCGCAGAGGCGGGTTCGCTGCTCGATGCCGGCTTCGAACCGCGCCCATTCGGCCGCGCCGATGATCCAAGGTGCGGCATCGAGGGACCAGCGTGCCGCGGTTTCGCCAGGGACTTCCTCGTCGGCATAGGTGACACCGATTTCACGGGCGAACCGCCGGGTGGACCGGGTCCATGACTTGATGAGGGCGGGGCCGCCTTCCTCGGCGAGTTGAAGCCACTCGCGCCAATCCTCGAGTCGATCGCCATCGGTGCCGACGGCCTCGTCGAGGTGCCCGGCGGACGGCCGGTAGGTCGCATCCGAGACGGTGGCGGCTGTGGCTGGGATGCCTGGGGGGCCGGTCATTGCCCCAACATAGGCGGGATGGAGCGGGGATGCTCGGAAGAATTCCGTAGGTCGAGGGTGCAGGGGAATTCGGGAATGGGCTCCTCGGGCGGGACGTAGGTGATGGAGAGCGGTTCGGAGATGGGTTCGACCCGGCGAGCGGCGACGTGTGGGCGCGAGGCGCGTGTCTCGATGGTGCCCGGGGTGTGACCATCGCGCCAGAAGCGGCTGATGCGCCGGGACTCGGCGGCGAGGGCGTTGACGGGGACAACGGATTCCGCCCGGCCACCTGGGTGGCTGACGTGGTAGACGCAGCCGCCAATGGAGCGCCGGTTCCGGGCGTCGATGATATCGAAACGGAGCGGGGTTTGAACGGGGATGGTCGGGTGTAGGGCCGACCATGGGGCCCAGGCTTTGTAGCGGACGGCGCAGACGGATTCGCCCTCCGTCCCGGTCGGGTAAAGGGGGAGACGGCGGCCGTTGCAGGCGATGACGTGGCGTCCTGGGACGGCGCCGCGGACGCGGACCTGGAGGCGCTCCAGGGAGGAGTCGACGTAGCGTGCCGTGCCTTGGGAGGACGCCTCTTCACCGAGGACGTGCCAGGGTTCGAGGGCGAAAC
The DNA here is from genome assembly GCA_964500945.1 of uncultured Verrucomicrobiales bacterium. Classification (GTDB taxonomy): domain Bacteria; phylum Verrucomicrobiota; class Verrucomicrobiia; order Verrucomicrobiales; family DEV007; genus CAZCRA01. Next base: position 2,168 of record CAZCRA010000298.1, read on the forward strand.
GAAGCTCCAGGTGGACGCCTTGGTAATCGACGCGGCCATAGACGGGGAAGCGGAATTCGTAGAACGACCGGAGCCAATCCGCCTCGAACGGGATACCGCCGTGCTGGAGATCGGCCGCCACGGTGCGAACGTCTTCCCAGGCGAATTCCGGGAGGAGGAAACGGTCGTGGAGGAGCGAGCCCCAGCGAATGAGGCGGTGGTGGTAGGGGTTATCCCAGAGCCAGGAGATCAGAGAGCGGACCAGCAGGGCCTGGACCAGGCTCATTCTGGCGTGGGGCGGCATTTCGAAAGCGCGCAGTTCGACGAGTCCGAGGCGGCCGGAGGCGGAGTCGGGCGAGTAGAGTTTATCGATGCAGAACTCGCTGCGGTGCGTGTTTCCGGTGAGGTCGGTGAGGAGGTTTCGCAGGACGCGGTCGACGATCCACGGGGTATCCGGGCTCTCGTCCGGGAGCTGGCTCAGGGCGATATCGAGTTCGAACAGTCGATCGTTGAGACCTTCATCGACGCGAGGGGCCTGGCTAGTCGGGCCAATGAACAGACCGGAAAAGAGGTAGGAAAGACCGGGGTGATGTTGCCAGTAGGTGATCAGACTGCGCAACAAGCCGGGGCGGCGGAGGAAAGGGCTGTCTGCCGGGGTCGATCCGCCGATGACGACGTGATTTCCTCCTCCGGTGCCGGTGTGGCGGCCATCGAGCATGAATTTCTCGGCGCTCAACCGTGCCTCCCGGGCGTGCTCGTACAGGGTGGAGGTGTTTGCGACGAGTTCGCGCCAACTGGAGGCAGGGTGGATGTTCACCTCAATGACGCCGGGGTCAGGCGTGATTTTGAAGTGCTGCAGGCGGACGTCGCCGGGCGGTTCGTAGCCTTCGATCACGACGGGCTGATCGAGTTCGGCCGCGGTGCGCTCGATGGCCGCGAGGAGGATGAGGTAGCGCTCGAGTTTCCGGCAGGGGGGGAGGAAGACGTGAAGTCGTCCCTCGCGGATTTCGGTGCACAGGGCGAGGCGGGGCATCCAGCTACCGTTTTCGGCGGACCAACCGCCATCCGATTCGTCCTCGCTGCTTAGTTGGCGTTCGTAATGGGCGCGGATCTGGTCGGGACTGGGGGGGCCAGGCGGCACGGCCTCGAGAGGATCCTGGAGAAGGGGTTCGACGGGTTCCAGCGGTGAAGGTTCCGGAACGCCTTCGAATCGAGGAGGCCTGACGAGCGACTTCAGTGGGAGGCGCAGTCCCATGGCGGAGGCGCCTGGGACGAGGTAGAGGGCGCCGCGCCGAAACTCCCATTTGCCGCCGCACCATCCCCGGTAAGCCGAATCCCAGTAGACGGGCAGGATGAACCCGGACGGAACGTCGAGGCCGCGCCGTTCCAGTTCGGCGAGGGTGCGGCGCTCCAGGGAACCGTCCTCGCCAGCGTCCTCGATCGATTCGTCGACGGGCAAGGCAGAGGCTTTCCAGCGGTAGTATTCGACGT
>CAZCRA010000299.1:0-3604 GCA_964500945.1 uncultured Verrucomicrobiales bacterium
CCCGGCGGGCCGCGGGTGAACGGGTCTCGCGGGCGGCCGTGCCCGCTGGGCTCGGGACAGAATGAACGAAAAAATCGACAATGTTGCTTGATTAGTGGTCGCCCATCCTAACATTAGGCCCATGACCCAACATCCAGTTGATCCCATTCGTTACAACACCCGGGATTTCGAGACCGCGGTGAACCATGAACTGCTCGGACAGGTACACGGCGCGGCATCCGGCGCCGGGATTCCGCAAACCGATGATTCCTTCCACCTGGCGGTGCGCCAGCTCGGCGATTCCCGCTCGGATCTGACCGCGGCCATGAACCGGGTGCGCGACGGCGGCGGCGACGCCGGGATCGATTGGGACGAGCAGCGGAAGGAGCTTTGGCGGGGGCTGGTCGAAACCACCGAAGCGCTGGAGCGCCATCCGAAGGTCGAAAAGCGGGAGGCGGCCGGCCGGCTCGTGGCGTTGTTCCGCGAGTACGATTTCGAGCGGGGCATCCACACGAGATCCATCGAGGTGCGTTCGTCGCAGCTCGAGCGGATCTTCGGGATCATCGACGAGAACCCCGAAGTGCAGGCCGATCTGGCCACGGCCGGGCTGAGCGAGGACTGGATCGAGCCGCTGCGCGACGCGGATGTGAAGTTTTCGAAGGAGATGGAAGCGCGCGGCGACGCGCCGGTGGACGACAAGCGCCCGCCAACGGTGCGCGAATCGCTTCGGCGGGCGTCGATCAAGCTGAAGTTGATCGCGTCGATCTGCGAGGCGCACGCCGAGGAGGGGGAGGAACCCTACCGCGCCCTGCACCAGCGCATCGACGAGATCATCAGCGAGATTCGCACGAAGTATCAGGCTATCGAAACCCGCATGCAGAACGCGTCTGCGGCGGAGGGAGCCGAGGAAGGTGATGATGTCGCGGTCTCGGCGTAGGGGTTGAAGGGAGCGGATTTCTCGGCCGGAGGCGCGGAGATCCTATGGTGAGTTTGCTGGAGCTGCACAAGCTCATGTATTTCCTGCAGGAAGCTGGCGAGCCGCTCCGCCTCAAATACGTCAAGGCTCCCTATGGGCCCTTCGCCGAAAACCTCGGCCATGTGCTCAAGGCGGTGGAAGGACACATCGTCTCCGGCTATGCGGACGGCGGTGATGCCCCGGAAAAACCGCTGCAGCTCGTCCCTGGCGCCCGGGAAGACGCCGATCGATTTTTGGCCGAGCAAGGGGCAACGCGGAAGCGTTTGGATCGCGTCTCCGCGCTCGTCGAAGGCTTCGAGTCCCCGACCGGTCTGGAGCTGCTGTCGACCGTGCATTGGGTGATGAGGCATGAAGCTCCGGGTTCTCCGGCAGACCTGACCGCCCGGGTCCATGCGTGGAATTCCCGCAAGCAGGCCTTCACCCCCCGGCAGATCGAGCTGGCGGCCCGCCGTCTCGCGGGTCAGGGGTGGACGGATCGGCCGGCAAAGGAACCCTAAAGGAGCAAGCCACGCACCTGGTAGGCCATGCGTCGCGGGGCTCGGGCCAGATTTGCATCGCGGAGTTGGTCGCCAACTCCGTCAAATGCAGATAATCTGAGCCATGGCCAAAACCATTCCAGCGAAGATCACTCCGACGGTGCTCGAGTGGGCGCGGAAGCGGGCTGGCTATGATTTGGAGGCGGCAGCGGAGAAAATTGGGACCGATGCCGAAACGGTGGCGGCCTGGGAAGCGGGCGACACCCGCCCGACACTGCGACAAGCCCGCCTCCTGGCGGAATTTTACAGGCGCCCCCTGGCCATCTTCTATCTCCCGGAGCCCCCTGCGGGCTTTGACGTTTTGAACGAGTATCGCCGGATGGCCGAGCGCGAGCCGGGCACCGAAACTCCGGAGCTGCGCCTCGCGCTGCGCCAGGCCGAGTTCCGCCGGGAAGCCGCCCTCGAAATCCTCAGCGAGATGGGGGAAGAGCCTCGCCCGGTCGATAGGGAGGCCCGCATCGGCGAAGATCCGGAGAAAGTCGGCTCGCGCCTCCGCGCGTGGCTGGGGATCACGACCGAGGCGCAAGTCTCCTGGAACGATGCCTACGAAGCGTTCGCCGGTTGGCGCACTGCCCTCGAAGCCCGGGATATCCTGGTTTTTCAAATGACCGGCGTTGAAATGGAGGAGGCGCGGGGAGCGATCATCCCCACCACGGTCCTTCCCGCCATCCTTTTGAACAACAAGGATGCGCCCCAGGGCCGGATCTTCACGCTGCTCCACGAAATGACACACCTCTGGCTGCTCCGGGGCGGCTACCAGGTGGATGCTGCTGACCGGAAACTCCCTTTGAAACGGCAACCCGCCGAGGCCTTCTGCAATGCCGTGGCCGGAGCGGCCCTCCTCCCCGCCGAGGTCATCCTGCCCGAGCGGGAAACCAAAGACGCAAAATCCGCAGATTCGCTGCGGCCCTTCAAAACGCTCGCCTACCGGTATTGCGTCAGCCCTGAAGTCGTCGCACGGCGCCTGCAGACCCTTCGTGTCATCTCCAAGGCCAACTATGCGGCCATCCGGGGTGAACTCGCCGAGGCGGCGGCAAAAAAACCGGCGTCGGCTGCTGGCCCGGTTCCCTACGAGGTGCGGATGCTCAGCCAATTGGGCCTACGATTCACCACCATGGTGCTCGACGCCTACCGTTCCTCAGCCATCACCGGAAGCCGGGCGTCCGACTACCTCGGGATGAAGTTGCAGCACCTGCCGAAGCTCGAGGCGCGGCTTCACCGAGGCGCTCTCCGCCGCGCGTCTGAACCGGCTCTGGATGCATGATTTACTGCCTCGACTCCAGCGCGATCATCGACGGGTGGATCCGCCATTATCCGCCGGAGGTGTTTCCCTCCGTGGAAGCCCAAGTCGAAACCCTTGTCGTGAGCGGGCGCATCGTCATCTCGGACGAAGTCGTCAGAGAACTGGAGAAGAAGGACGACCGGGCGAAGGCGTGGGCCAAAGCGCGGAAATCGATTCATGTGCCTCTCGAGGAGGAGATTCAGGACGCGGCAGCGCAGATTCTCGCCAAGTATCCCCGGCTCGTCGATACGCGGAAGAATCGATCAATGGCCGATCCCTTCGTCATCGCCACAGCTCAGGTCAAAGGCGCCTGCGTCGTTTCAGATGAGGCGGCGACGAACAAGCCGGCCAAGCCGAACATCCCGGATGTCTGTCTGGGCGTCGGCGTGCCATGTATCACGTTCCTCGAAATACTGAAGCAGGAAAGGTGGACGTTCTGACCATGATTCAGCTTTCGTTTGTGGTTCCGCACACTCCACTGGAACTTGGCGGTTTTTGTCAATGGCCTGCCCGCGGCCATGTTTGAACTGAAGAACTCCCTGACGAAGCAGTCCACCCAGGACGCGATTCGGCAGTATCAACTCGACCGGGCGGCGTCCGAGCCGCTCTTCCGCTTCGGGGTATGCCTGGTCCACTTTGCCTTGGACGACCAAACCGTGGCGTTTTGCACCGAACTCCGAGACGAGAAATCGGTCTTTCTTCCGTTCAACCAAGGCTGGAACGAAGGTGCCGGCAACCCGCCCAATCCGGCCGGACTCAAGACGGACTATCTCTGGAAGATGGCATGGGGTTGTCAGGCGGGGGTAGAACCCGTCATCCTGACAACCATGG
>CAZCRA010000300.1:0-3552 GCA_964500945.1 uncultured Verrucomicrobiales bacterium
AGAGCCGCCCTCCTCCGATTCCCTCATCGCTTTCTGGCCCCTCGACGAAGAACGCGGAACCCGGATCGCCGATGCCACCGGCAATGGATTCGACGGCCAAATCGTGAACCTCGGCACCTGGATGATCGGTGGCCCGTCCTTCGATGGCACCCAGGTCGACCTCTACGATTTCGACTACGACCCGCTAGACGACCCAAACCGGGGCCACGGCCTGCGCCTCGCCTTGGACGATCTCTATGACTGCGGCTGGGATCCCCTTCACTCCTTCCAGGTTCCCCGGGACGCCAAATCCGGCATCTACGCCGCATGGTTCGACTTCACCCTCGGCGGTGTCGAGCACCATTACCCGGTGACCTTCATCGTGAAGAAGGCCGCCGACGCCCCCAAAGCGCCCATCGCCATCATGTGCGCCACCGCCAATTGGCGAGCCTACGCCGCCACCCCTTTCGCGAAAAACGTCCCTCGCGAGAACCGGTTCTGGCCCACCGAGGGAAAGGAAAACGATCCGGCGAACCCACCCGCCTTCTGCTTTTACCGGGACCACGCCAGCGGCCAGCCGGCCTACAAAGTCGGTCTTCAAATGCCCTGGCCCGCCGCCGGTCCGGACGTGCTGTACAGCGCCCCCGAAGTGGGTTACTCCCACCTGATGCGCGGCGAACGCTTCACCCACGTCTGGCTGGAGAAACAGGGCTATGACTTCGACGTGTTCACCAGCCTGGACCTGCATCGCGACCCCAACCTCCTTGCCGGCTACCAAACCCTGATCGTCAACGGCCACGACGAATATTGGTCGCGCGAGATGTACGAGCACCTCGACGCCTACCTCCGCGATGGCGGAACCGCGACCGTCCTTTCCGGAAACACCCTCTTCTGGCGAGTCTCCATCGACGAGGAACAGGGCGTCATCGAGTGCCGGAAATTTGGGAACAGCCGGAAAATCGGCGGCCGGAAATGGGCAAACCCGGGCGAACTCTTCCACAGCCACGACCACCGGCGGGGTGGCCTGACCCGTCACGCCGGCATGCCGGCCTGGAAAACCATCGGACTGGAAATGAGCGGCTGGTGGGGCAGCGGAAACGCCGGCCTCTACACGGTCACGAATCCCGGTCATTTCCTGTTCCGGACGCCCGAGAACACCGGTCTCACGGAGGGCCAGACCTTCGGTGGTCAGAGGGATGGGCCCCGGAAAGCGGTCGGCCACGAGGGCGACATCCGGCTCAGTTCTTTCCCGAAACCCATGAGCGTCCCGGACGGCGCGTCGTTCCCCGACGAACCCGCCGGCATCACGACCCTAGCCAGCTTCAAGCGGCGGGACACGTGGATGATCGACTATTTCGCGAACATTGTGGAAGTCGATGAAGCCACCCTGGCCGAAATGATCTACTGGGAACGTCCCGAGGGCGGGAAAGTCTTCAACGCGGGCGTCATCGGCTTCGGCTGGACCCTGGAGATCGACCCCGCCCAGAGTAAACTGATGCGAAACGTCCTCTTCCACCTTGCCGGTGTGGAAGCCCGGACCCCGCACGATCCACCCGGACGGGTCACTCCTCGCGACGACGGCACGCTGAAACTCACCCCGGACGAAGCCACGCTCCGGAATCCATCGCTGCAGCGCTCGCCCACCGCCGGTGGCCCGGCCATCGAGGGTTGGACCTCGGAGTCGCACCAAGCTGTCTGGCGGCTGAGCGGCATCTCACCCGGTAGCTACGATCTCCTCGTCGATTGGGCCATGGCTCGCGCCCCTGGCGGCCGGCGGGAGGCCCGCGTGGAACTCGACGGCCGAGACGTGCTCACCGCCGAAATGCGCACGACCGAAAGCGCCGATCGCTTTGCCCGTTACGTCCTGGGAACCGTCGACTTGCCTTCCGGCGACGTCACGCTCTCCTTCGGACCCGCCCGGCCCGCGAAAACCTGGGGCCGCCTCCGCGACATCCAACTCGTGCCCGCGAAGACCGGGGAAGGCCGTTTTGAAATCCCCCGGCTCACCGTCCCTGAAGGTTTCGTGGTCGAACCCGTGGCTGTCCCGCCGCTGCTGGCCCACCCCATGATGGCCTGCCTCGACGACCGCGGCCGGCTTTTCATCTCCGAATCGGCCGGCATCAACGCCAAAGCCCCCGAACTTCTCGAGAAACGGCCCCACCGGATCCTCATGCTCGAGGACATCGATGGCGACGGTGTTTTCGATGAGTCCACCGTGTTTGCCGAAAACCTCGTTCTCCCGAACGGCGCCCAGTGGCACGACGGCGCTCTTTACGTCTGTTCGCCCCCCTACATCTGGCGGTTCGAAGATACCACGGGCGATGGCAAAGCCGATCGCCAGACCCCCGTCGGCGGAAAATTCGGGTTCAACGGAATGTCGTCCGCCTTCCACGGCCCGGTGCTGGGCCCAGACGGACGCATGTATTACTGCGGCGGCCAACACGGCTGGACGCTCGGCGACACCTCACCCGGCTTTGACCTGGACGGCCCCTGGACGAATCGTTCCCCGGGCGTCTTCTCCATGTGGCCCAACGGCGACGACCCGGAAAACCGGGCCCAGGGTGGCTTGGCCAACCCGGTCGAAGTCACTTTTTCCGCCGAGGGCGAGGTCTTTGGAACCGTGGCCGTCTACCAGCACCTCAACGGCCGGACCGACGCGCTCCTGCACTGGATCCACGGTTCGGTCTACAATCTTCGCGGCGAACCCGTCCATCCACGCACCAGCGGCGCACTCCTCGATCCCATGAGCCGCCGGGGCTGGGTGGCTCCGCCCGGCCTCTGCCGCTACCGCAGCGGCGAACACGCCAACGGTTTCGGCCCCGACTACCGCGACGACCTCTTCCTCACCGAGTTCAACACCCAGCGCGTCTGCCGCCTCCGGCCCGAACGCCGCGGCGCCAGCTACACCTCGACCGAGGAAGTCTTCCTCGAGTCGGCCAGCCCCTACACCCACTTCACCGACGTCTTCGAAGACGCCGACGGCAGTTTGCTGGTCGTCGACACCGGCGGGTGGTTCCTCTACGGCTGCCCCACCTCCGCTATCGCAAAGCCCGAGATCAAAGGGGCCATCTACCGCATTCGCCGAATCGATGCCCGTCCGGCCGACGACCCCCGCGGTCTGAAGCTCGATTGGACCCAACCCTCCGTCGCCTGGCTCGATGACCCCCGCTTCACGGTTCGCGATCGCGCCAAGACCGCACTCGCCAACCAGGGCGATTCCGTCGTGCCGGAACTGGAAGCCGTCCTCTTCCGGCCGGACGCCAGCGAACGCCACCGGCGCGCCGCCGTGTGGACCCTCTGCCGGATCGAACACGAAAGTGCGCGCCACGCCATCGCGAAAGCCTTGGCCGACCCGTCGCCCTCCGTCCGGCTCACCGCGGCACGCAGCATCAGTGTCTGGCGAAACCGCGACGCCGAAGGCGCGCTGATCGCCTTGCTCGAGGACTTCAGCCACCCGCCCATTGCCCGGGAAGCCGCCACCGCCCTGGGCCGAATGCGAGCTTCAGCCGATGCCGTCGCGCCCCTCATGGGCGCCGTGGAACGGAACGCCGGCATCGATCCCTACCTCGATCA
>CAZCRA010000301.1:0-3502 GCA_964500945.1 uncultured Verrucomicrobiales bacterium
CCGGGGCTTCGGCGCGACAGGTCCGCCTTCGCCGGGGCTTCGGCGCGACAGGTCCGCCTTCGCCGGGGCTTCCGACTTCGCTAAAGCTTCCGACTTCACTAAAGCTTCGACGGACAGGTCGACGGACAGGTCGGCGGACAGGCGCGTCTTGCCCTGGGCTCCAGATCCGTTGCGCGGCACGGCACAGAGTTTTTCAACAGGCTGCTGAGGCGTGTGGGGCGCTTGCAGGTGGGCTACTCTTTGGGAATCAGGATGCCGGCGCGGGTGGCTTTTGCGCGGAGGGCGTCGCCGTAGGGTTTCGGGGATTTGTAGAGCGAGACGACGAGGCCTGGGGCGACGCGTTCGAGGCGTTGCACGCCCCAGCGCCAGGGGCCGGGGTGTTTTTCGCGAAGCGGCTGATCGAGATCGAGGAGCGTGGCCACGTAGACCGCGCGGGCGCGATCGACGAAGCTGCCGCTGGTGAGGCTGGCCTCGAGGGTTGGGCCGAAGACCTCGCGCAGTTCGGTGAGCCGTTCCGCGGGGGCCACGAGCGGTTGATGGTTCGTGACGGGTTGAACGGGAATCCGCCACGTCTGGCCATCGCGTGCGGCGCCGGCGGCTTTCAGGGAGCGCTCGGCGAGGCGGGTGACGCGGTCGCCATAGCCCGTGATGGTTTCGTCCCGGGGCAGGCCCTCCCGGCGTTCGTTCCGGTAGATGTCAGCGATGTCCCAGCCCTGTGCGTCCATCCAGGCCCTGCCCTTCCAAACGCCCAGGACGGTGCCGCAGAGGGCGGCGTTGTTGTCCGCATCCCACCCGAAATTGAAGGCCAGACACATCGTCCGTTCGAAGTCGCCCCCGCCGTGAAGCAGGGCGGCCACGGTGGCGGCGCCATTGAGCGCGTAGCCGTTGATGTCCGGTCGAAGCCCGGGGAAGCGCGTGTAGGTGTCACGGATGGCGAGCCGGGTGGCCCTCCAGTCCTCCGGATGGGTTTCGTGCAACTCGAGCACGTGTTCGACGATGCGGTGGAACTGGCTGGAGGAATCGAGGGCGGGCAGGGAGCGTCGGACCAATTCGACGGGATCGCGTTCGACGAAGCTCAGCGACACGAGGGCAGCAAAAAACTGCGCGGCCTGGAGCGGTTCGGCGTCGATGACCGTTTCGGCATGATGAACGGCCATCCGGCAGGCTTCCCGGGGGAGCCCAGGGGCGCCGAGGCCAAACATTTCGGTGAGGAACTGCGAGGACACGTTCGTTTCGGACCAGGGATTGAAGGCGGCGCGGCCGGTGTGGGGTGGTTGGAGGTCGAGGTCCATCAGCTGGCGGGCGTAGTTGGTGGAGGCCCAGATCCAGTCGTTGATGTGCGCTTTCCAAAGTTCGGGGATGCGTTCGTGGGGGATGAATCGCTCCCGGGTCCGGTCCATTTCGATCAGGTAGACCCACTCGATGTCGGTGTCGTCGTCGGTCTTTGCGCCACTGGGAAGGGAGGGCGTGTAGGAGTCGACCTCGCCCGGCTCATCGATGTAATCGAACTCGTGAGGAAGGCCATTCAGGTTCCCGAGCATCTGGCCCAGGACGCCGCCTTGGATGCGGTCGCGAAGTTCCTCGGAAGTGACCTCCCAAGCAGACGATTCTCCCAAGGCGAGGCCAGCCGGGAGCGCGAGGGCGGAGCAAAGACAGAAGAGGGATCTCATCGGAAGCCACTCTGCCATCGTGGACCGGCGTGGACCAGTGCGAAAGCCCGGCCGGTTCGGTGCCGTGTTAAGCCATGGTCGAAACGCTGCTTTCGTCGCGTCTTTCCGTCATGATTCGAATCCTATTGCTTCTGGGCTTGGCCACGATGGCTCGCGGGATCGCGACCGCCGAAGTGGGGCCGGCCGAACCAGTGCCGCCCGAGCTGTTTGTCGTGCCGGATGGCATGGAGGTGAAGGTTTGGGCCGCGGCACCGATGCTGGCGAATCCGACGAACATCGACATCGACCGGGAGGGGCGGATTTGGGTGGCTGAAGGCGTCCGCTACCGTCATCACCACGCGCGCCAACCGGAGGGGGATCGAATCGTGGTGCTGGAGGACCGTGACGGCGACGGGAGTGCGGACGCGAGTCATACCTTCGTTCAGGAACCGGCGCTGGTGGCGCCTCTGGGGGTCGCGGTGATCGACAACCAGGTGGTGGTCTCGCAGCCGCCGGACTTGATCGTGTACACGGATGTGGACCGGAACCTGCGCTACGAAGCGGGGATCGACCGGCGGGAAGTGCTCTTGACCGGGTTTCAGGGGAAGAACCACGATCACAGCCTCCATTCGGTGACGGTGGGGCCGGATTCCAAATGGTATTTCAATTCCGGTAACTGCGGGGCGATGTTCACCGACCGGGATGGCAAGACCTGGCGAATCGCAGGCGCCTACCGGGCGGGACCCATCGGTCCGTTCAAGAACCCGCACGACTACCGAACCTTCGCCGGCCAGCCGAGCGACGACGGGCATGTCTACGTGGGCGGCTTCACGGCGCGGATGAATCCGGACGGCACGGACGTGGCGATCATCGGTCACAACTACCGGAACAGCTACGAGCAAAGCGTGACGTCGACTGGGGACGTGTTTCAAAACGACAACGACGACCCGCCGGCCTGCCGGGTGAGCTACGTGATGGAGTATGCGAACTTCGGGTTTTCGTCGAACGACGGGCAGCGGTCCTGGCGGGCGGACCGGCGACCGGGACAGCCGGTGCGGATTGCCGAGTGGAGGCAGGAGGATCCGGGGATCGCGCCGGCGGGCGACGTGTATGGCGGGGGATCGCCGACCGGGAACGTGTTCTACGAGAACGGAGCGCTAGGCCGGGAGTGGCGAGGTTTGTTTCTGGCCTGCGAGGCCGGTCGAAACGTGGTTTTCGGGTATTTCCCGGAGCCGGAAGGGGCTGGGTTTCAACTGGAGCGATTCGATTTCATGACGTCGAATCCGCCGAGAGAGGGCAAGGACGACCTCGACCGGTTTGCCGGGTCGGACTTTCGGGGAGGCAAGGCGAGCGGTGAAATTCGGACGCTGTTTCGGCCCTCGGACGTGGCGGTGGGTCCGGACGGAGCGATTTATGTGTCGGATTGGTTCGATGGACGGGTTGGGGGGCACCAGGACCTCGACGAGAGCTGTTCGGGCGCCATTTACCGGATCGCTCCGGCAGGGTTCCGGTCCGAGCCGCCGGAGTTCGATGAGACGACGATCGAGGGGGCGATCGAAGCCCTGCGCAGTCCGGCTGTGAACGTGCGGGAACTGGGCCGGTCGGCGCTGCGGCGGCATGGCGGAGCGGCTCTGCCAGCGTTGGAAGCGATGGTTCGTGGCGAGGAGAATCCATGGGTGGCGTCGCGGGCGATCTGGGTGATGGGGGCATTGGGGACGGAGGGGCTGGAACGGCTCGAGCGGCTGGCGCTCGAAGACGGGCCGGCGTGGCAGCGGGTGGCGGCCTACCGGTCGATGCGGCGGCTGGGGCATCGCGTGCTGGAGGGCGCGGCGGTGCTGGCGCGATCGGACGAG